>CAZXYP010000074.1:0-18028 GCA_964644955.1 uncultured Anaerolineales bacterium
TCGCTGATGCCGAGAATGTCGTAGGTTTCGCGCCCGGTGAGTCCGAGCGATTCCGCGCTTTCGCCGGGTTTGAACACGCAGGGCAGGACGCCCATGCCGACGAGATTCGAGCGATGAATCCGTTCAAACGATTCCGCAATCACCGCTTTCACGCCGAGCAATAACGTTCCTTTCGCCGCCCAATCGCGCGACGAACCGGTGCCGTATTCTTTGCCCGCGAGAATAATGAGCGGAACACCTGCGGCTTTGTATTTCATCGCGGTATCAAAGAACGCTTCTTTGGTGCCGCCGATAAAACACACGGTGTTTGGACCCTCTTCTCCGGCGAGTAAATTATTCTTGATGCGAATGTTGGCAAAGGTGCCGCGCATCATCACTTCGTGATTGCCGCGGCGCGTGCCGTATTGATTGAAATCGTGCGGCGCGACATCGTGCGCTTCGAGCCATTTTCCGGCGGGACTGTTTTTGGCGATATTGCCCGCAGGCGAAATGTGGTCCGTCGTAATGCTGTCGCCGAAATAACCGAGCACGCGCGCGTTGCGAATTTCGTGCAGTGCGTCGGGCGCCATTTTCAAATTTTCAAAGAATGGCGGATTTGCAATGTACGTCGAACGATCGCTCCAGGAGTACAATTCGCCGCCTGCCGTCGGAATCGCGTTCCACATTTCGTTGCCGTTAAATACATTGCTGTACGATTTTTCAAACATTGCCGCGTCAACAGACGCAGAAACCGCGTCTGCAATTTCCTGCTGCGAGGGCCAAAGGTCGCGCAAGAAAACAGGCGCGCCATCCTTGCCTGTGCCGAGCGGTTCCGTGTCCAAATCAATGTCCGTTGTGCCAGCCAACGCGTACGCGACGACGAGCGGCGGCGACGCGAGAAAGTTGGCTTTGACGTGCGGATGCACGCGCCCTTCAAAATTGCGATTCCCCGAAATCACTGCCGACGCGACGAGATTGCCGCTGTTGATGGCTTGCACCACCGGTTCGGGCAGCGGACCGCTGTTGCCGATACACGTCGTGCAGCCATAGGCGACGACATCGAAACCGAGTTGTTCCAAATACGGCAGCAGTCCGGATGTTTTCAGATATTCGGTGACGACTTTTGAACCGGGCGCGAGCGAAGTCTTGACGTATGGTTTCACGGCGAGACCTTTTTCGACTGCCTTTTTCGCGACAAGCCCCGCGCCAATCAATACCGACGGATTGCTCGTATTCGTGCATGACGTAATCGAAGCAATGACCACCGCGCCGTGCGTTATGGTGGCCGAATGTCCGTTGTCTTGTACGTCTGCTTTGCGCGCGAGCGCGGCGTCATCCAAACCATAGCCGCGTTCTTTGACGGGCGCAGTAAGCGACGCGCGAAACACTTTTTTCAAATCTTTCATCAACACGCGGTCTTGCGGACGTTTCGGTCCGGCGAGCGATGGTTCGACCGTCGAGAGGTCGAGTTCGAGCGAATCGGTGAATACCGGATCGGGCGATGCGTCGGTGCGGAACAGACCTTGTTCTTTGGTATAACGTTCCACCAAGTCTGCCGCGTGCGCGCGTCCTGTCGCGCGCAAATATCTTATGGTTTCCGCATCTGTCGGAAAGAATCCACACGTCGCGCCATATTCCGGCGCCATATTGCCAATCGTCGCGCGGTCAGGCAGTGACATGTTCGAAAGCCCCGCGCCGTAAAATTCCACAAACTTGTCCACGACGCCTTTTTTGCGGAGCATCTGTGTCACGGTCAAAACCAAATCGGTGGCAGTGACGCCATCGCGCAGGGAGCCGATCATTTTGAAACCAATGACCTGCGGCGTGACCATATACAACGGCTGCCCCAACATCACGGCTTCGGCTTCGATGCCGCCGACGCCCCAACCGAGTACGCCCAAACCATTAATCATGGTCGTGTGCGAATCGGTGCCGACAAGCGAATCGGGATATGCTTCGCCATTGCGCGTGAGGACGCCTTGCGCGAGATATTCCAAATTCACTTGATGAATGATACCCGTCGAAGGCGGGACGACGCGCAAATTTTCAAATGCCTGCGAGCCCCATTTCAAAAACTCATACCGTTCGCGGTTGCGTTGAAATTCCAATTCCGCGTTACGAATGAGCGCGGTCGGTTCACCAAAAAAATCTACTTGCACCGAATGGTCAATGACCAAATCCACCGGCACGAGCGGATTGATTTTTTTCGGGTCGCCGCCGAGCTGTTTCATTGCATCGCGCATCGCCGCCAAATCTACGACGCATGGCACGCCGGTGAAATCTTGCATCACGACGCGCGCGGGCATGAACGGCAGTTCCACTTGCGCGGGATTCAGCGCGTCCCACATCGCGAGATTTTTTACGTCTTGTTCGGAAACGATGTAATTGTCCACGTTGCGGAGTACGGCTTCGAGCAAAATTTTTATCGAAAAGGGGAGACGGTCGAGGTTGGGCGCGAATCCAAGCTGCGCGAGTTTGTCGAGGCGGTAGATGGTGAAATCGCCAAACGCGGCGCGCGCGCCGAAAGCGTCAATACGGGGCATGGTAATTTTTCCTTTCGGGACACACAGGGTCCCTGTAAAATATCCTGACCACACAGCGGTCAAGTCCGACCATCCGGTCGGCACGAAAATTATAGCACAATCAAAAAATTGTTGCGTTGCGAATTGTGTCGGCGTTCGAGAATGGGTATAATCAAGATACACAAAAAAGATTCACCCAAGGAGCTCCCATGTCACCCAAACGAACTCTTTATGTTTTCTTGGCGCTGCTCGTCACGTTGCTGGGCGTTGTCGGGACGACGCAGGCAGCGGAAGGCGTACTCTGCAGCGCCGACCCGAGTGTGGCACAAGTCGGCTCGGTCATTCATATTTCGTGCACGGGTTTTGACCGCGATGCGATTGTGAATGCGTATGTCGTCGAATCCACCGGTTTTAGTGAAGTCGGGCGTTCCAGTTATGCGGTCTGTATGGTCGGGACGCGCACCAATGCTTTTTATGACGCGACCAGCAAAGCGGACGAAAGCGGTACCGCCGCGTACCTCTGGTACACGCAGGACGGTTCCGGCACCAATTTTTGCGGCTATGACGGGTACGCAAATCAACTCGGAACTTATACCGTCGTCGTTCAGCAATTGGACGGCAAGGGCGGAATCAAATACATCGGCAAGACCAATGTGACCTTGACCGGCAACGGCAAAACGCATACCGGCGCGTGGGTTTCGGTGGATGAAGTTGTTTATTCCGGGGACGACTTTTTGGTGCACGGCTCCGGTTTCGCGCCGAATGAATACGTGAACGTCTGGTTCACGCGTCCGGCAGACTGTTCCGGGCTTGGTTGGTGGTATTACACCGGAGTGAGCGCCTTTGACCCGAGCCAATGGGCGGGCGCGGGCGTATATGGTCCGGGCTCGGTCAAGACGGACGAACAGGGCAATTTCACTGCGTCCTATTCCGCCACCGACCACGATGGTTCCTATCCCTGTCTCGGCAAGTGGAGTGTGACGGCAAATGCCCTCGGCAGTGGCGTGGGCAGTGAAGCGCAGTTCACCATGCGGGGCAAAACGATTGCGGGCAACGCGTGGGTGTGGACGGACGAATCCATGGTCCCCTCCATCGGGCAAAATGCTTCCTGCTGGGGCGGTGACGCCAAGTGCGGTGTTACCGTGCATGTGTACGGCAGTGGTTTTCCTGCCAACTCGACGGTAAATTGTTGGTTCACGCGTCCCGATGGCACAGTGTATTTTGGTCTGGTTCCGGGCGCGAATGCGGATACATCCCATGCGGCATTCAAGGTGGACAGCAGTGGAGGATTTGCCGGGGTAGTCACCAGCTGGACCAGTTATATCGGCTATCAGGGCGAACAACCGGGCACATGGAACATTTCCTGCGGTACGCCGGACAAAAAATACAGCGGCGCGGCATCGTTCACGGTGTATGCGCTGCCGTTCATGGACCCGTAAACAATTTTGTCAAGCCTAAAAAATGCGCCGCGAAAATTTTCGCGGCGCATTTTTTTACGCATCGGCATTTGGTCGAAACAGTTCATATACAGACGCAAAATCTTTCTCGCCCCAACCGCGCGCGAGCGCGAGGCGAAACACCTCGCGCGCCGCCGCAATCGTCGGCATCGGCACATTTTTCTGTGCCGCTTCGTTCAAGCCGTATGAAAAATCCTTGTGCATCCACTGCAAGGCAAAACGCGGCGCGTAATCGTGCGCGAGCAGTTCGGGCATTTTGCGCTTGACCAACGGACTGCCCGGCGGACCCTGCATCAAAAATTCTCCGACTTGATTCAAATCCAAACCGCTTTGTTCCGCCAACGCGAGTCCTTCCGCCAACGCGACGATTTGAATTCCTGCCGTCATGTTGTTGATAAGTTTCAACATGGCGCCGCTGCCGTTCGCGCCAAAATGAAAAATCATTTTGCCCATTTGCAAAAGGAATGGACGCGCGCGTTCCAGAGTAGTTTCATCACCGCCGACGAGAAATACCAATTCCCCATTTTCGGCTTGCAGCTTGCTGCCCGTCACCGGCGCGTCGAGCAATTCACATTGGCGCGCGTGCGCCGCGTCCGCCAATTCACGAATCCAGTCCGGCGTCAGCGTTCCCGATTCAATGCACAAGGTTCCCGCGCGCGCATTTGCCAACGCGCCGTGTTCGCCCAACCAAACCGCGCGCGACGCGCCGTCATCCGCAACCATGCTGATAATGACGTCCGCGTCGCGCGCTGCGTCAAACGGCGATTCCGCAATCCGCGCGCCGCGCGCCGCTAACGGTTCCGCTTTGGCTCGGGAACGATTGTACGCCGCGAGCGTGTTGCCCTGCCGCAGTAAATTGTGTGCCATGCCGCTGCCCATGATGCCCAAGCCCAAAAATGCAATGTGTGCCATGCGTGTTCCTCCGCTGCCTGAATCAAATATGCTATACTCGTTGCGACATTGTAAACAAGATTTGCGCGCGAGACAATCATGTATTTGTTTCCGAACCATTTGGTGTTGCTAAAAGGCGGCGGTGACCTCGGCACGGGCGTCGCGTGGCGATTGCACAAAGCGGGTTTTCCCGTCGTCATTACGGAATTGGCGCAGCCCCTGGTCGTGCGGCGCACCGTCGCGTTTGCGAGCGCGGTGTATGACGGCGAAATCGCGGTCGAAGGCGTCACCGCATGGCGCGCGGAAACTGTTTCGGACGCGCGGCAATTGTTGGACGATGAAATGATTCCGGTTTTGATTGACCCCGAGTGTCGCGCGCGTGAATCCCTTTTGCCCACGCTTTTGATTGACGCGGTGATGGCAAAACGCAACACCGGTACGCGCAAAACGGACGCGCCGTTGGTCATTGCGCTCGGACCCGGATTCACGCCGAATGTGGATTGTCACTGTGTTCTTGAAACACAGCGCGGACATCATCTCGGACGCGTGTGGTGGAATCGCGCGGCGGAACCGAATACGGGCGTGCCGGGCGAAATTGGCGGCAAGAGCAATGAACGCGTCTTGCGCGCGCCGCGCGCGGGAATTGTGCAGGGCAAACAAAAAATCGGCGACCGCGTACGGCACGGCGATGTCATTGCGTTGGTGGACGACGCGCCGGTATGCGCGCCGTTCGACGGCGTCTTGCGCGGATTGGTGCATGATGGTTTGTCCGTTCCCGCCAACCTAAAAATCGGCGACGTGGACCCGCGCGCAGAGCGCCAACATTGTTTCACCATTAGCGACAAGGCGCTGGCAATCGGGGGGGGGGCATTGGAAGCGGTGTTGGAGTGGATGAAAATCAATGGCGCGTTGGAACGTTAGAACGTTTTTGCATTTTACAATGACATGTTAGTAACACAGGCATTTTCGATTCGTCACAAAGACGTGGTCGCTTTTGTCGGCGGCGGCGGCAAAACGACGGCGATGTTTCGACTTGCCGCGGAATTGGTCGCACAGGGCAAACGCGTCGTGACGACGACGACGACGCGTATCTTTGCTTCGCAAATTCAACTTGCGCCAAGACATTGGAGCTTAGAGACCAGAGACTGGAGATTGGAGCTTGACCAAATTCGCCATGTGTTGCGAGAATCGCCGCATGTGTTGATTGTTGGCGCGACGAGTGGTGATGGCAAGGCATTTGGAGTCGCGCCAGAAGTTGTTGATGAATTGATTGCGCTGCATGAAATTGATGTGGTGTTGGTCGAAGCGGACGGTTCGCGGATGCGTTCGTTCAAGGCGCCGGCAGAACATGAACCCGTCGTGCCGCAATCTACGACACTGCTTGTGCCTGTCGTCGGCATTGATGTTTTGGGCAAAACGTTGAATGATGAAAACGTTCATCGCGCGACATTGGTCGCGCAGTTGGCGGAGATTCCTTTGGAAACATCGCTGACTCCCGAACACATTGCGCGTTTGCTGGCGCATCCGCAGGGCGGCTTGAAAAACAAACCCGCGTCCGCGCGTGTAATTTCGCTCATCAATAAAGTAGAGACTGACGCGCAAAACGCGGCGGCAAACCAAATCGCAGATGTTATGCTGCAACAGGATAGCATTCTGGCGGTTGCCATCGGCGCGGTCAAAAATCAACAGCCGTCGGTCTCCAATCTCCAGTCTCGAGTCTCCAATCTCCAGTTTCCAATCTCCAGTCTTCAAACGCGCGTCGCTGCCGTCATTCTCGCCGCGGGTGGTTCCACGCGCATGCGCGGGGAAACGAAACAGCTGCTGCCGTGGGGCGACGAGACCCTGGTGCAAAACGCGGTACGCGTGGCACAGCGCGCGCGTGTTGCGGAAATCATTGTGGTGACGGGCAACCGCGCGGATGACGTGACGCGCGCGTTGGGTGAAACGAACGCGCGCCTCGTGTTCAACCCCGAATGGGCAAGTGGGCGCGCGTCGAGCGTCCGCGCAGGCATTCTCGCCTTGCGTGAAAATACTGCCGCCGCGATATTTATCAATGCCGACCAACCGTTTCTCACTGCCGTAATGCTCGACGAAATCATTGCGCGTTATGCGTCCGCGCGCGCGCCGGTCATTGTGCCGACGTTTGACGGACAACCGGGCAGTCCTGTTTTGTTTGCGCGTGAATTGTTTGACGAACTCACCGCGCTGCAAGGAGATGTCGGCGGCAAAGTATTGTTGGAAAAATATCGCGCGCAGGTCGAAAAAATCGCCATTGCGGACACGCGCGCGGCATTGGATTTGGATACGCCGGAAGAATATGCGCGCGCGCGCGCGATAAAGTAAACGGGAGACAAGGTGACATGGTTATAAGGTTGTGCGATACGTGACTTGTCCCTTGTATCTTGCGTCTTGCTTCCTGCAACATGTACAACATGACGGAACTCTATTTGATTCGACACGGGAATGCCAAAAAACGAAAAGGTGAATCGTATGTCACCGCGCCGTTGACGGAATTGGGACAACAGCAGGCGGACTTGACGGGCGCGTATTTGCGAAACAGCGAAATTGCGTTCGGTGGCTATTATGTCAGTCCGCTCAGACGCGCGCGCGAGACGGCAGACCTCATCGGGAAGCACATTGAACAAACGCCGGAGGTGCGCGCGGGACTGCAAGAGATGGAGTACCGCGAATTTCCTGCGACGCTGGCGTTGGAATTGTTTGCGCGTACCGGTGTGTTGAACAATTATTTTCAGACGCGCGCCGGCAAGGTGCTGCGCCATCCGATGCTCGGACGGGTCTCGCGCGCCATGCGCGAGATATTGCGCGCGCATCCGGAGGGTCGGGTTGGCGTGGTGGCGCATGGCGGCGTGGTGTCTGGCGTGTTGGCGTGGTATTTTCCGCAAGAACGCGAACGGTGGTGGCGCCTCACGGTCGGCAATTGTTCGATTACGCGCTTGGAAATTGAACAAGACCGCGCGCTCCTCTTGGGCGTGGATGAGACCGAACATCTCGGCGCCTTGCGCGCCACGGCGCATGTTCGAAATTATTCCATGTCGTCGAATGACAAGGTGTAACGCGCGCGGCACGCTTTCCGCGCACAGAAATTGCAGTCGAGTCCGATGCACCTGTGATATAATGGCGCCGAACGAAATTTTTGTGGAGCGACGATACAGATGAGTCCCGAATCCATCAGTTTTTGGGCGGATGTTTCTGCGATTTTTATCTTGTCGCAGCTGTTACTTTTCACGCTGCTAATGGCAGTCGGGCTTGGCGTCGGCTGGTGGTATTTTCGCAAAGCGCGCAAGAAATTGCTCGTGCCGTTGTTGATGGGACAAGTGTACGCGCTGCGCATCCAACAAGGGACAACCAAAATCAGCGACAAGATTGTGAATGTGCCAATGACCATAAATGCTGCGACAAAACGCGCCCAAGTCACGACGCAGGCATTGGTTCGTCCAAAGCGCACTCCAAAGGACTGAAATGACAGAAACACCTCTCCGAAATCAAACCGAAAGTTCAATGGCGTGGGATGATGTGCGCACCAGTCCCGCGTTCCCTGCCATCGTCGGCGGATTGGCGGGCGCAGTCGGCGGCATTGCCTTACTCCTTATTTTCAGCCGCTTGAATAAACCCAAAGAAAATCTGCCGGCGGCATACGATGCGAACGGCAATCCGATGAATATCGTATATCTCCCTTCCCCACAGCAGTTTCGTATTTTGGGTTTTACGATGGGAGACTTGATGACGCTCGGCAGTCTCGGCTTTGGCTTGTATCGCCAGTATCAAAACATGCGGCGGATTGACGCGTTGGAACGCGAAGAACAAGAGCTCAAGGCACAAACTGCGAAATTGGTTGCGCCGCTCAAAGCGCCGCCTGTCCAAACGCCCCCGGGCGCGGTCAAGAAATAATCTTGGCGCAGGGGTTTCGGATGGTATGGGAGGACGCATTTGCAATCGCTGTGTCGCAAGAGGCAGAGGATTGCTTTTTTTTTGGCGCGCCGGGGCGCGACGCGCAACCTTGACCTCTCACCGAAATGTTCACCGATAAACAACAACTGCTATGAATGACCACTATCCCAAGCGCGGGGAGCAGGACCCCGGCACGTTGGAATTTGATTTGGGACGCTATGAACGTGCCCACATTCCGCCCGGTCCTCCACCCAAACAGGACCCGCGACAACGCGTTTTGAATTTCGACGAAGTGTTCTTGGGTTATGATGAGGAACAAGCCATTGTCGAGGCGGCGCGGTGTATTCATTGTCCGTCGCCTGAGCCGTGCATTCTGGGCTGTCCGCTGCACAATGATATTCCGACGGCGATGCTCTTGATTGAGCAAGGAAAATATGTGGATGCGGCAAATGTCTTTCGCGCCACGTCCAACATGCCCGAAGTATGCGGGCGTATCTGTCCGCAAGAGATTTTGTGTGAAGGTTCTTGCACGGTCGCGGGGTACGACCGCGCGGTGAATATCGGCAAGCTGGAAGCGTTTTGCGCGGATTGGCAGCGCAAGCACGAGGGTTTTCCACACTATCGGATTGCGCCGCCAACGGGACGACGCGTTGCCATCGTCGGCAGCGGTCCGGCAGGCATGTCGGTTGCCGAAGAATTGATGCGCGACGGACACGAAATCGTCGTCTATGAGGAATGGCCCAAACCCGGCGGCTTGAATGTGTATGGCATTCCCGGTTTCAAATTGTCAAAAAAGATTTTGGCGGAAAAAGCCGCGTGGCTCGAAACGTACGGCGTCAGATTTATTTGCAATACGCGCGTCGGCAAAGATATTTCGCTCCAACAATTGTTGGACGAATACGACGCGGTCTTTCTTGGCATCGGCGCGCCGATTGGCAACAAGGCGCGCATTCCCGGCGAAAATTTGAGGGGTGTGTATCAGGCGACTGAATTTTTGGTGCGCGCGAATTTGCCGCTTGAAGATTTACCGTCGCGCATGCGGGCGCGCCCCGAAGTTGCCAAACACATGGCGGTCATTGGCGGCGGCGACACTTCGATGGATTGCGTGCGCAGCTCGGTGCGTCTGCAAGCTCAAGCGGGCATGACCGATGGCGTGGTCACGGATTATTATCGCCGCACGGAAAACGAAATGCCCGGACGCAGCGAAGAACGCATGCACGCGAAACAAGAAGGCGTTCATTTTGAATTTTTGGTCGCGCCCGTTCAATTCATTGGCGATGAAAATGGGCACGTGCGCGAACTGGAATTGCAGCGGATGGAATTGGGCGCGCCGGATGCGTCGGGCAGACGTTCGCCCCAGCCGGTCGAAGGTTCCAATTTTCGCGTGCCGGCGGATGTGATTGTGTTGGCGTTGGGGTACAGTCCCGACCCAACGATTGGCGATTCCTTGCCCGCATTGGAAAAAGGGTGGAAGGGGTTGTTCAAAGTGGAAACGGAATTTACAGGCGCGACAAACATTCCCGGCGTGTACGCGGGCGGCGATGATGTGCGCGGCGCGGATTTGGTGGTCACGGCAGTCGCGGCAGGACGACACGCCGCGCGCGCGATGGATGATTATTTGCGCGGTTTAGAAACACCGTTCAAAACCATTCACGCGAAACTTGAGCTGGAAGCCGTGCCTGCCTGAAAACAAAAAACCCGTCCCTGCGGACGGGTTTCATTTTTTTTATTGTTCGCTCTGTTCCGCTACCGGTTCGGCAGGCGCTTCGGTCGAGGTTTCTGCCGCGGGAAGCGGTTCATTCGACACGGGCGCTTGATTCAGCGCGCCGGGCGCGGCGGCAGTAGCAGCAGCTTGCGCCATTTGTTGTTGTTGGGCGATGGCAAGCGCGGCGACGACTTCGGGATGATCGCGGCGGAAATGCAGCAGACGCAGGGTGCGTCCTTCCATATCACGAATTTCTTCCAACAAAATGCCGCGTTCTTTGAAACCGGTGAGGATGACATCCACTTGCATCGGGGTCAGTTCGACTTGATTGCTTGGCGCCAGCGCATGCGTTTTGACAAAAAGGAAGGTGAGGTACGGACGGGTGCGGTCGAGGTATTCAATCAGTTTCAGGAGTTTGATTTCAGCTTGCTGGATATTTGGAACGGTGGTCGTCTCGTAACCGTTGAATGGTTTGGCGGTCATGCCGACTTCGCGCACAATCGGCGTCCAACCTTCTTCAAAAATCGGGTCGCTGATGTCGGCAGCCGCAATCAGGTCATTGGAAACGCAGCCGGGGACGCCGGAAACGACCACGCGTTTGTTGAAACGATAACGCGCGCGCGCCACGGCGCGAATGAAATCGCTGTCGCCCGTCATCAAAATGAGCGTGGTCACGGTCGGGCGGTCGAGCAGACAATCAATAATGTCCAACAGCATTGCCATATCGGACGAGCTTTTGTGTTGAACATCGGGACTGCGGCGGGGAATATCACGCGGGGAAATCCCTGCAACTTCGAGTTTACGGCGGTAAAATTCGGGGTGTTCGGTAAAGTCCGCGTACGCATTCGCCAGCGCCACCGGTCCGTACGCACGCGCCTTTTCCATCAGTTTTTGCGGTTCGGGCTCCAGACCAAACGTGTTTTTCATCCCGTAACGCACATTCTCGAAATCAATAAAGAGGGCGACTTCGCCACTTTCAGACATAATGGTTTGTTAGCGCAAGCTCACTCGACCTCAAGTGAGCTTGCGCTACTTTCTATCTAGCAAAGATTTGTGATGCCCTATTTGCAAAGGTTTGCAAAAGGTTGCGAATAGGTTAAGATTTGGTCAAGATATTAGCAGGGTATCATCATCTTGTCAATACCAAAATCTTCAAGACATCAAATTGTTATTTGGGCATTCCGCGCGGTGATTCTTTTGGCGGCGCTGGCGTTGGTTTGGCTCTTTGCCGCGCCGCCTTCCATTCTGGTCACGCTCGGCGCGCCGCAGACGGTGCAAACGCTGCATCCGAAAATGGGCATCCATACCCGGATGACGGATGAAGTCGAGACCTGGAAAATAAAAAAGAATTACGAAATGGTGCGCGAAATGGGCGCGCCGTATGTGGTCGAATTTTTTCCCTGGGCGTACATTGAAAATCAAAAGGGCGAGTACGATTGGGAACATGCCGACGCGATGATTGAGCACGCGCGGCAACAGGGCTTGACGGTGATTGCGCGTTTGGGTTTTGTGCCGCCGTGGGCGCGCCCCGAAAATACATCGGTCAATTATTTGGATGAAAACCATTATCGAGATTTCGGCGATTTCGCTGCCGCGTTTGCCGAGCGTTACAAGGGACGTGTCGAAAACATTATTCTTTGGAACGAGCCGAATGTCAGTTTTGAATGGGGGCAGCGCGCGCCGGACCCTGTCGCATACACGGAATTGTTGAAAACAGTGTACGCGCGCGCGCATGAAAAAAATCCCGACGTGAAAATTCTCGCGGGCGCGCTCGCGCCCAATCTCGCGCCGCCCGGCACGCCGGATGCCATGAATGATCTAGAGTATTTGGAAAAAATGTATCAGGCGGGCGCAAAAAATTATTTCGATATCCTGTCCGTACACGCATACGGTTGGAAAGCGCCCGCGCAAGAACCCCCCGCGCCCGACCGCGTCAATTTTCGCCGCACGGAACTCTTGCGCGACATCATGACCAAATACGGCGACGACGTGAAACACGTCATGCTCACCGAAGGCGGTTGGAACGACCATCCGCGTTGGACCAAAGCGGTCACGCCCGCCGAACGCATTCAAAACACCATCGCCGCGTACGATTGGTGCGAACAAACCGAATGGATTGACGCGTGCGCGTTGTGGGTGTTCCGCACGCCCGCGCCGACATTCACCTTTAACGATTATTTTTCGTTCGTCACGCCGGACTTTGATGCGAAACCGATTTATTACGAAGTGCAAAAATACGCGCGCGGCGAGTAGAATGAATGCGAGGGGTTGGGCGCGACGCCGGACGCCGGGCGCGTGCGCGCCGCATTGCAACAAGTCTATTGACAGGCGATTTCCCCAACACAGTTGGGGCGAAACCGCAGCAACACATCGCCAAGTCAACCTGCGTTGACTGAAACGCGTTGATTCGACGAAGGTCGAGATTTGCTGCGATGCGATGCATCGCCCGTTGCTGCGAACTGCGTTCGCTGCGAATGGTATTCGCCCGAATTGCCATTCGCTCGACTTGGCGCGATGAATGATGCACACACCGCCACGCATGAAAATCAGGGCATTTTCTTCCCAGCCCTACTGTCACACGCAGCTTGCCTTGATTCGTGCCAACGACGCGACCAACACCGACGCGGTCTGCGCCGCCAAAGGTCAAACACGCGGTACTGCCCGCTTGGGACCGCGTGCGATACGAGCCGCCGCTCGCGCGCGTATCATTTGTCGTCGTCCAACCCGCGCCAAAAGTAATGGCGCTGTCGCTGTTTTCATACACATGCGAGCTATAGTAGATGGTGATACGAATTGGTATCCGCCGTTGTGATATAACCACCGGCATTGTTATTTCCCTGCACCGTCCCGCCTACCACGAGACGAATGGAATCACTCTCGTAACAGCACTTTTGTCCGTTTCTTATTTTCTGCCACATCGCTGCCTCCTTTTTTCGCGTTTGCGAAAAGGATTGTTTGTGCTGACACGGGCACAACGCAGCATGCTTGTTCCGGTTTGTAATCCCCAAAACAGGGTATTTTATTTGCGAACCAACGATTTGCGCTGCGCATGAGGCGCGTAAAAAATCGTATAATGATGCAGCCATACCGTGGTGACAAAAAGATTGTTCCCTACGGCGTTGATGAAAAAACGAAAATGCAATTTGATGCAATGATTGAGCGCGCAGCGCGCGTGCGCAAACAGTATGCGAGATTGGAAAAGGCGCGTTATGGCGCGGCGTGGACGAACGAGGAATTGGCAATGGGATTCGTCGGCGACGTGGGCGATTTGGTGAAATTGGTGATGGCGGTAAATCGGCGACGCGAGATCACAAACGCGCACGACAAATTGCAGCATGAACTCGCGGATTATTTGTGGTCGGTGTTCGTGCTGGCGCACGCGCATGACATTGATTTGGAACGCGCGTTTTTAAAAACAATGGACGAATTGGAAGAACGGTTGAACGTGAATGAGTGACGCAATCCGCCATCCGCCATCCGCAATCAAAAGTCTCCGCCCCGGCACTTTGCCCGTCGCGCTCATCGCGCTCGCCTTCCTCGCGTATCTTGCATTCAATTTTTTCGTCCCGTCCGCGCCGTCGAAACCCGACGACACCTGGACGCGCATTCAAAACGAAAAAATTTTACGCATCGGTGTGGACCCGAGTTCTCCGCCGTTCATCGCCGATGACGGTACCGGAAAATTGTCGGGCTTTGATGTGGCGTTGGCGAATGAATTGGCGAACCGGTGGGGTGTGAAAATTCAGTGGGTGTACACGGGCTTTGATGGCTTGTATGATGCGTTGAATGCCAAACAATTCGACTTGATTTTGTCCGCGCTGCCGTACAATCCCAACAAAACGCAGGACGTATTTTTCACGCACGCGTATTTCAACGGCGGACCCGTTTTGATTGTGCGCGGTGACGATGCGACGACGACCGGATTGGACAGTTTGCAAAATCAGACCATTGCCGTCGAACTCGGCACGAACGGCGATGCTGCCGCGCGCAAGTGGCAAAAGCGGTACAATTTGCAGCTGCGCCAATACAGCACCGCGCAGGACGCCTTGCGCGCGTTACAAAAAGGCGAGGCGCGCGCGGCGATTGTGGACCCGATTGCGTTTATTGATTTTCAACGCGCGGAAGCCGACACGGGCGCGTTGAATTGGCGCGCGGTCGGCGCGCCGCTGGCGAACGAGAATTACATTATCGCCGTGCGCCGCGATTCGCCGACGCTGTTGGGAGAAATCAACGCGGCGCTCGATGAATGGAAACGCGACGGGAAATTAGAGCAGATGCAGAAAGAGAATTTTTAGCGAAAAAAAATGCCGCACAGCGCGCGGCATTTTTTGTTTGTACTCTGCCTATTGCGGTTTCTCAAACCTGCTGCGGTTTGGTCCGCAAGCCCAACATCTTTTCGTGCGCGAGGATACTTTGGATGATGCCAATCATCATCAAGTATGTCACGAGCGAACTGCCGCCCGAACTCACGAACGGCAGTGGAATGCCCGTGACCGGCATAATGCCCACGTTCATGCCGAGATTGACGAACGCTTGAAAAAACAATGCGGCGGCAAAACCGACGGCAGTCAAACGCCCGAATACAGAACGCGACACTTGAGCCGCGCGCAACATTCGCAGGAGAACAAAGACATACAGCCCAAAGAAAAAGATGCCGCCAAAGAAACCCAACTCTTCGCCGACCACCGAAAAAATAAAGTCGGTGTGGCGGATGCGTAGAAATTGCAATTGCGATTGCGTGCCCGCGCCGATGCCGCGCCCGAACACTTCGCCCGAGCCGATAGCAATGCGCGCCTGCGTCACGTTATACCCTGCGCCCAATGGGTCGGCTGCCGGATTCAAAAACGACGTCAAGCGCGCGCGTTGATAATCCTGCATTGTCAACCAAACGATGGGCAAGAGAATCAACATCACCACGCCCAAAATCAACAATTGTTTCCACGACAAGCCCGCCGCCAACACCATCACGCCCCAGGCAAAAATAAAAATCAATGACGTGCCGAGGTCGGGCTGCCAATAGGTCATGATGGTGGGTATCAGCACAATGCCAAGTGATAACGCCAGCGTGCGCCATTGGTCCGTCTGCTTGCGCGCCGCGCGCGGCGAGTGGTCGGCGAGAAATTTTGCCAGCACCAACACAATCAACAGCTTGCCGATTTCTGACGGCTGCAACTGAAACGGACCGAGTGGAATCCAACGCTGCGCGCCGAGCGTCAAACGCCCGATAATAAAAACGACGCCCAGCAGCGCGAGCATGCTCAAATAAAACACCCACGACAGCCCGGCGAAAATGCGATAGTCAATTTGCGACAAGACAAACAGAATGCCAAAACCGACGAGCGCGTAAATGATTTGGCGAAAGGTGAAATCTTGCAGCAGGTTCGCCGTATCAAAGATGCCTTCGACGCCTGCGGTAGTATTGTTGATGAGGATAATGCCAAGCAGAACGAGGAGCCCGACCGCGACAATCAACCACCAATCAAAATTTTGAAAGAGACGACGTTCCCGTAAGACCATTCAAAGTTAAAAGCCAAAAGTTAAAAGCTAAAAATGAGCAACCACCTTTTAGCTTTTAACTTTTACTTGTCGGTTATTCCCCCACCGCTGCCGTCGGACGTACGCGTTTAATCGGAATCTCTGCAATCAGCCGCTGCCCGCCTTCGCCGCGTTCCGTCGTAATCTTCATGCCCGCGCGGTCAATGTCCAGCGTTTCGGACACCGCGCGCACAATATCATCTTGCAGCTGCTGCAAGAGCTCGGGCGAAATATTACTGCGGTCAATTTGAATAGCAATCTTGAGTCGCGATTTGGCGACCCGGGCGCTGGACTCACTTTTCTTGAACAGAGAATCGAACCAACTCATGCGCCGCTTCCTCCATTCGGATTACGAAACCATTTTTGCAGACGCGCCAGCACCGTGGACGTGTCTTCAAACACCGGAAACGGCACGTCTTCGCCAAGTAAACGCGCCGCAATCCGCCCATACGCCTGCCCTGCCCCCGTTTTGCCTTCAAACGCTACCGGCTGCCCGCGATTGGTCGAGGTGATAATACTTTCGTCTTCCGGAATAATCCCAATCAAGTCAATCGCCAAAATTTCCAGCACGTCCTCGGTCGCCAACATATCACCGCGTTTGACCATGCCCGGACGCAGGCGGTTCAGTATCAACGTCGGTTTTGGTTTTTCCGATGCTTCGACCAAACCAATGATGCGGTCTGCATCGCGCACCGCGCTCACTTCGGGCGTTGTCACAATAATGACGCGATCCGCCGGCGCTACGGCATTCTTGAAACCGTGCTCGATACCGGCAGGCGAATCAATCAAGACAAAATCGAATTCGGTCTTGAGGTCTTCGGCAAGTCGCAGCATTTGTTGCGGATTGACCGCCGTCTTGTCGCGCGTTTGCGCGGCGGGCAACATTTGCAATTCGGGCAGCCGTTTGTCACGAATCAATGCCTGACGCATCCGCGCGCGCCCTTCCACGACATCCACAATATCATACACGATGCGGTTTTCGAGACCGAGCACAACGTCCAGATTGCGCAGTCCGATATCGGCGTCAATGCACGCTACGCGTTTGCCGCGTCTCGCCAATGCGACGCCCAGATTCGCGGTGGTAGTCGTCTTGCCGACGCCGCCCTTGCCTGAGGTGATGGTAACGACTGTGCCAGACATGCAATTTGAATTGCGAAATGCGGAATGCGGAATCCGGATTCAAAAGTGTCTCGTTGACCAATCCGATTTCCGAAATCCGAATTCCGAATTTTTCCTCATTCTTTCAGATTCCACATTTCAATCACAATGCGCCCGTCGCGCACGCGCGCCACTTCGGGACCGCGCTGCGCCAACGCCAATTCGTCCGGCGAACGGGCGATAAAATTTCCGATACGCAGCTGCGAGGACGCAATGTTTAACGCGCACACGATCGCCGCATCATTGCCCGACGCGCCCGCATGGACCACGCCGCGCAATTTGCCCCATATCACTACATCGCCTGCCGCCACAATTTCCGCGCCCGGATTCACATCGCCAATGACGACGACGTGTCCCGCATAACGAATCGCTTGTCCCGAACGCAGCGTGCGCGGACATAATGCCGCATCATCCCACACCGCCACGTTTTGAATGGATGCGCCGAGAGGTTGGCGCGCCTGTTCCAGTCCGGGCAAATGCGCTTGCGTGCCGTTACTGCCCCACTCAAACTTCATGTCGTGCAGTTCCAGCACCCACGCCAATTCTTCGACCTGCAGCGGCGTCAACGCGCGTTCGCCCGTCTCGATATGCACGCGCTGCCCGCGAAACAGTTCCACCACACGCGGGCGTTCCAGTTCGGCGGCTAATTCGGCGAGGACTTTGGACCACGGACCATCACTGAGGGTAATGACCAGCCCTTCCTCGTTGCTCTTGAGCGTTATCATCGGGCGATGGATCTGCGCGTGACCCACGCGCGGGTCACGTGTTTTTCGTATCACATACTATAACATAGCATGGCGGAAAATTCCACTGTGTGCGCGCGGAAAAAAATAAGCCCGCGAACGGTAGTTGTACCTTTGCGGGCTTTTTTA
>CAZXYP010000075.1:0-17771 GCA_964644955.1 uncultured Anaerolineales bacterium
GTAAGGGCGACATCGGGCTGACGCCGGCCAATTACCGCATCACGCGCCAGCTGTCTCGCGCGTTCGGTTTTGGCGGAGTTGAGGCGCGTGTTTGGCACAATAAAGGACTGCGCCCACTGATGCACCAATTCCGACTGCGCGGCAGACAACACGAGTGATATGCGCGACGAAATTTTGTCGCGCGCGGTGGAAATGTCGCGCTCGCGGATTTCTTCGCGCATCGCCGTATCAATCACATACAGCGTTTCACTGACCACTTGCCGGTAGCCGGGTTCATCCAACGCAATAGTGCGGCTGACAATTTCGCGCGAGACTTGTACGCCGGGCGCGGCTTGGACCCAATCCACCTTATCGGGCAGTGAGGTATAGGTATCGGCGCGCACGGTATCAATAAAATCAATCAAACGCGCGGCGCGCCGCACTTGTTCGCGCGCAATGTTGGCGTCCGGCGCGTCATATACATCCGCGACCTGATTCGCCGCTTGCGTACGCGCCTTTTGAGTTTCCAGCTCGCTGACAAAAGTAGTTTGTACGTCCGCCAGAATCGTGACGGGGCTTGCTCTGCCAAGGGAGAGGTCGGAGGCGGTTGGAGCTTGGGGCGAAAAAAGAGTTTCTTGGACGCCAAGAATCGCGCCCAACAGCAGGGCGGTAATTACCGCGATGCCCAGCGCGATACCGATTTCGCGGCGCGAAAAGGACACGTTGGCGCGTTCCGGAAAACGTTCAAGATATGCCATACCCCAAAAAGAAAAACGGCACGCGGGCAACTCGTACTGTGCCCGGCGTGCCGTTTAATTACGAAATTCGCGTCTTGGAAAAGCGCACGCCTTACGTTCGGCTTGCGTGAGCAAGCCGACCTTATTCGCGATCTTCATTGCGCATAGTCTCTTTGAGACTCTTGCGGCGTTTTGCAGCTTTTCTCTTTTTGCGTTCGACGCTCTTGGGCTCAAAGAAACGCCGCCGGCGCACTTCGGACAGGATGCGGTCCTCTTGTACGCGCTTGTTAAAGCGTTTCAAAGCTGCTTCGAACGATTCGTTCTTGTCAACGACGACTTGTGTCATGATTATTCCCCCCCTTTCTCTGCCAAATTTTAACGGGGGCAAATTGTAGAACGAAATTATATGCGCCCGGACGCGTTGTGTCAAAAATCGCCGCGCCTCAAAATGTACCAAACGCGCGCGCGTCCCGCCCCATCCATCTGCCGCAGCACGTCACATGCGACATAACCGCGTTCAAAGGCGCGCCCGAACGTTGCGCGTGTGCGTTCGCGCCAATCCACCGCCAGTACAAGGTCTTGGGATTTTAAGGCATTGATGTCGGCGGGAATTTCCACACGGAGGGTGTCACCTGCCGGCGGATACTCTGCCGCAATCCGCGCGAATCCTTGCTCGGTCCATTCGATTTCGTAGATGTCTGTCGCGCCGCCAACAAATTCTGCGGTGAGCTGTCCTGTCGCGCGCGCGCGGACGCGTTCGTGCGATAAAAACCATTCGACTTCAAAGCGGTCGGACGCGATGCCTGCATTCAGCGCGTCAGTCATTTCGCCGTACGCATTGGGAATGTAGCGCCGCGCGATGGCGCCGAGCCGCGCCAAATTCAATTGCGCGTTCGCCGCTTGGAGGGGGTCATACGTCCACGTCATCAAGTCAAGCCCTTGTTCCATCGCGACGCGGCGCTGCAACCATTTCATTTGCGTGCCCAACCCTTGTACGCGCACGTGGGATAATACCCCCAACATGTGCGATGTATGTTTATAACGGCGCGCGGTTCCCGTCCCTTCACTGCCCAATACGCCAAAGGCAAACCCGACCATCGCTTGCGCTTGAAACGCGCCAATCAAAATGCCGCCGTTTTTCGCGGCGGTATAAAGAAAGCTCGCGGGCACCACATCGCGAAAGTCGGGCATTGCCCAGACTTGCTTTTGCACCTCTTCGCACTGGACGCACTCGTCCCACGTTTTGCAGACGCGCAGTTCAATCGAATTTGTTTCGCTCATGCCGCTGAAAGACCTGCCTCGTAAAAACAATTCACGCCGACTTGCAGCGTGAATGGAAGATGTAAACAGTGCAAGGGAACAAATTATGTTTTTCGATTGCAATGGCAGTCGGGATTCTTTGCTCCGTTCCGAATGGCAGACCGCAAAATGTGCCCGGGTTCAAAATTTCATGCCTTGTCGGGCGCCTTGAACGATTCGATACTGGACCAGGGTCCCCAACCGGAATCATTTCCGCCGCGCACCCGCCACTGGTACATCACGCCGGGCTTGAGCGCGTGCGTGGCATCCAGCGTCACCAACGTTTGCGACGATACCATTGTGCTGCCGTGCCCGCGCCCAAAATGATTGTCAGGCGACCATTCGATTTCATAACGTGTCGCGCCGCCGACGTACATCCAGCGCAAGCTAGGCGTCAGCGACGTCACCGGCAAGCCGCCCTTGGGCAGCAAAATATTCGGCGCGCCAATCGGCGGTTCATTTTTGGGCGTCGGCATTTGCACCAACGGCGGGCGCGTCACTTCGGGACGCGTGATGGTGATGGACGGCGGCTTGCGTTTGACGGGTTGCGCGGCATCTACAGGCGGCGCGACGGTCGTTTTGCTGGCGGGCGCGTTTTTGGTTTTTGCGGAACGCGTTTTGGTCTCTGCGCCGGATTTTGCGCGGCTCGCTTTCGGTTTGGACGCGCCGGAACGCACGCGTTTTGGTTTGCGCACAACGACGCGTTTTAGATAACCCACAACACCTTGCGCCGCGCCACTTTTCTTTTTTGCTGCGTTTTGCTTTGACTGTGCCATATCATACATACCTTTGGCTTGATTATGGATATTTGCATGGCGCGGGCGCTGATTGTCCATTCCGCCAGCCGCACCACTCAAAACTCGAATCATAGTTCCCGCGAAACTTGAGCGCGTTGAAACTTTCCAAATAAAATGCGAAATTGCCGATAGCGCCGCCCGTGTCCCAATTTCCTGTGGCGACTGTCGTGTCGCCATCGTACGAAATCGTGCCTTGAATCGTGCCGTTGCAATAATTTCCGGTAATGATATTGTCACGCCGCTGCAAGGTCATGGCACAATTCGGAAAGCTCGTCAGTTTGGCATTCCACGAACCGGCATAGCTGCAGCCGTTCGGAAAGTTTTGTCCGGGACGCGCGCCGCACCATTTGTACGTGTCATTCCATTTGCCGTCAATGCGATTGCCGCCGCCGACAAGGTTCAATTCGACGGTGCCGTTGTTGCCGCTGATGCTCCAGGTGCCGGTGAATTTATTGCCCGTCACCGTTCCCGCTATCGTGCCGCTCGTGCCGTAAAAAAGTTGATTGTAGGTGCCGGTCACGGCGCTGCCGTTTTGGGTGAGACTCATGTTGCCAAAGTTAATGACCCAATCTCCGGCAAAATTTCCTACGGCAGCATTCACGGTGACGTTGACGGATTTTTCGCGACTCTGTCCGCTGTTGTTGCACACCGCTTTGAGTTTGTACGTGGTCGTCGCGCCGGGCGCGGTGGTGCGATTGCCCGGCGTCTCGACGCCCTGCCCGGGTTCCGGTCCAAAATCGCCGCCCGACAAATACACGGCGCTGGCATTCGTTACGGCGCTCCAGCTCAGGTTGACAGACTGCCCCGGATTGATGTTATCCGAAGAGACATTGAATTGAAAATCATTCGGCTGCCCGGTACATCCGGCAACGGTTGGAGGCGGTGTATTGGTCGGCGGCACCGCCGTTGCCGGGGAAGGCACATTAATCACCACCGTCAAATTGGTACCAAACAGCTTGCCGCTCGCATCGCGCAAACGCCACGTGCCGGTGTACGAACCATAGTTCGCGGGCGCCGTCATGGGGACAACCAAATCGGCGGTTGCGCCGGGTTGCGTCGCGGGTACCGGAAAGACACTACCCGCCGCCATTTGTGTGCCGCTGACAAAGACCAAAGAATAATTTTCCCACGCGCAGCTGCCGTTGTTCATGACCCGCCAGCTCTTGTTAAAGACCGCGTTTGGCGTAAAGTTTGTGCCGTCGGGTATCGTCACATCGGCAACGAATTTGCTGTTGTTTGTACAGGGCGGCGCTTGGGTCGCAGGAGCGGTAGCGGGAGGAGAAACCGGTGTGGCAGTGACGACCACTGTGACCGCCGGATCGGTTGCGAGTTCGGTGGGAGACACGGCGGTCGGCGGCGTTGTCGGCGTGAACGTCGCCAATGGCACCGCGGTTGCAATGGCGATAATGAGCGTCGGCTCAACACCGACTTGTTCGCGGACATTGACCAGGATGCCGCTTTCGGCAGTTACACCTTGCGTGTTGGTGGCACGCACAGTCAAAGTGTGCTGTCCGGCTCGGTCAGCCACCCATTCTTGAATAAGCGAAAACTGCGCTTGGCCCTGCGTCACCGGGCTGGGGTCTTCACGTACCTGCGTTCCATCCGCCAACAGCGCAACGCGCACAATTCCAGCGGGGTCCGTCGAGGTGGATTGAACAACAACCGTTTCGCCAACCGTATAAAGACTCCCGCTGGGCGGAGAGGCAATAATTACGACCGGCTTGCTCGTAGGACTCCCAACACCTTGACACGCGATTATGACAAGTCCCAATAACACGAAAAATAACGGGAAAATGACCTTACGCCGCACTATGCACCTCTTAATCAAGACGCGTATGTCACGAGTATAACACAACGCGCGATGCTTTACAACTGCCAAAGATGTCATTTTGCAGCCAACATAAAAAAAGCATACCTAAAGCGAATTCCCAGATGATGTGTGGGTTTCAGAATTCCGAAATTTACGAAACTTCGGAATTCTCAGGGTGAGAACCCACCAATCAAACCGGAATCTGCTCTAAAGCAGGTATGCTTTACAGAGAGGAATTGGTACATCCGGAAGGATTTTGGGGAGCCAACGCTCTCCGCTACTGCACGTGCGCTTTCTGCGCCCTGCGCGGCAGCACAATATAAAACGCGCTGCCGTGGTTTGCCTGACTTTCCACCCAAATCTTGCCGCCGTGTGCGCGTACCATTTCGCGTGTCAAGGTCAACCCCAGTCCGATTCCGTCGTGCGAGCGTGTCAAGGAATCGCTCGCCTGATAAAAAGGTTCAAAAACCTGTGCTGCTTCTTCCGGCGATAGACCATGCCCTTGGTCCTGCACTGAAAATGTAATCGCATCAGCATCGCCCTCTGCCACCACCCGCACGTGGGTGTTGGGCGGCGAGAATTTGATGGCATTCGACAAGATATTGCCAAGCATCATGTCCAACATGGCGCGGTCTGCCGTTACACGTCCGACTTGTGTCGCAATATCCAGCTCAATCGCCTGTCCCTTTTGGTCTGCTAGGGAACGATACGCTTCCACCACCTCCGCCACAACGCGTTCGACTCCCAGCTCTTCCAAATGCAAATCCATCGGACCTTGTTGGAGGTATTTGAGACTCAGCATGTCATCCACTATTCGCTGAAGCCGTTCTCCATTGACCAATATCACGTCGGCAAAACTTTTGGCTTCGCCTTGCGTGCGGTCGTGGAGGAGTTTGGCATAACCGAGAATCGCCGCAAGCGGGGTTCGCAGTTCATGTCCGGCGACATTAATGAACTCACTTTTCATGTGGTCGAGTTTACTCAGATTGACATACGCTTCGCTCACCTGCGCAACCAAATCCACGTTTTCGAGCGCCGTTGCGGTTTGCGCCGCAATCAGGTGCAAACACTCTGCATTACTCGCCGAAAGCTGCGGAGATTCGACCACCAGCAGCCCCCAGTCACGCGCGCGCGTTTTCAAAGCGACACTGGCAAACCATTCACCACAATCTCCACAGGGTAAACGCGGCTCTTCAATTTGATTCCAGTATTGTACCTCATGCGCAAAGAACGATTCGCGCTGTGGCAGCTGCGCCACCGGAATTTTGACATTGCGGAGCGCCAGCTCGAGCGGACCCTGTCCGGCAGACAAAGCAAGGGTTTCTGCTTCGTTGTCGAGGCCTAACACGACTGCGTTACACACCTGCAGTTGGACGGCGAGAGAGGAAAAGAGCTCTTGATAAATTTCTTGGCGCGAACGCGCCGCCGCGAGAACCTGCGCCGAACGCAAAAGCGGCACCAACGTACGCAAACGCATATTTTCGCGGCGCAGCTTTGCCTTGTCCAGCGCGCGCGTCACATGCACCCGCAGCGTATCGGGCGTGAACGGTTTAATCACAAATTCATCCACGCCCAGCCGCAGCGCTTGAATTGCCATCTCCATATTACTGTAACCGGTCATGGTAATGACAACCAATTCCAAGCCGCGCTCGCGCAAGCGCGTGGTGACTTCGAGCCCGTCCAAACCCGGCAGCCGAATATCGGTCAAGAGCAAATCAAAGGTCTCGCTCTCTAATTTGGATAATGCCTCTTCACCGCGCTTGACCGTCGTCACGGCATACCCATCGGCTTTCAAAATCCGCTGACACAGCTGCAAGATCGCCGGGTCATCATCCACCACCAGAACGCGTTCAGTTGGCATCGGCGCGCCCTCCCGGCATTTGGCGAGGCAACGTAAAGGTGACTTGCGTATATTTGCCTTCCTCGCTCTCTAACCAGATTGTGCCGCCGTGACTTTTTACAATACGCTCGGCGGTATATAGACCCAATCCGATGCCGCGCACAACCCCTCCTTCAATTTTGGTCGTATAGCCGGGTTCAAAGACGCGTTTCAAGTCGGCGGCGGGAATGCCATATCCGCTGTCCCGAACCGCACAATATATCATTGTGTCATCCATGCGTCCGACACTCACATCAATGCGCCCGCCATGCGGCATCGCCTCCACCGCGTTCACCAGAATCTCACTCAATACCTGATCCACCAGCTGCGGGTTCGCCACCACCAACATCGGCGTGGACGGCAAGTCCTGCTGGACTGCAATATCTTGCGCATCCTGACGCAGTTCAAATTTTCGCAGTGCCGCGCGCACCGCGTCGCTCAAATCCATCTTGTCGGCGTGTCCGCCTTCGACATGCGACAGGCGAATAAATTCTTGGACAATGCGCGCAATGCGCTGCGCTGCGACACTGATGGTATCCAATTCCGTGCGCCACCCCGCGTTCGAACCGCCATCGTCCATCGCCTCTTGCAGCAATTGCGAATGTCCCATGATGGCGGTCAAGGGATTGTTGATTTCGTGCGCCAAACCGGCGACCAATTCCCCAATCGCCGCGCGACGTTCCGTTTCAATCAAGCGGTCCTGTGTCGCGCGCAATTGCTCCAACTGCGTACGCGTCTGGTCATACAAACGCGAATTCTCAATCACAACGGCGGCATGACTCGCCAGTGTATAGAAAAAATTGATTTCTTCGTCGGAAAATAATCTCGACTGACGGGTCGAAACCATCAACACCCCAATCGGGCGCTCTTCCACCTTGAGCGGCACGCCCAAGAAGGAAACAAGTCCTTCATTGTGCGAGGATGGCACATTGGACCAGCGCGAATCGTTTTGCACATCCGGAATATACAACGGTTCGCCGTTTGCAAAAACCCAGCCCACCGCGCCCTCACCGCTCTTGATACGCAGTTCGCGGAACGCGCCCAGGTCGCGCGTCCCGCGCTGCCGCGCGCCGTACAATTCGCGCGTTTGCATGTCGCGCATAAAAATGACCCCCACGTCCGCGCGCATTTGCGCCAACGCATGTTCCAAAATCAAATCCAACCGGTCATTCAAATTCATTGTCGAAAGAATAGACACTTCAATCATCTGCAGCGCATTGATGCGCGCCAAACGCTCCTGCGCGCTGGCAAACAATTTTGCATTTTCGATGGCAACCGCCAACTGGTCGGAAATCGCCTCAAACATTCGAACATCGTCCGCCGCCAGCGCCGTTCGCTCCGGACTTTCGACATTCAAAACCCCAATCACGCGCTCACCCGATTTGATTGGCACCGCGACGCCTGCATGCGGCTCCCAGTCCGGCGAAGCATAGAAACGATTCATCTCCAAAACTTCATCCGTCCATTGCGTCTGTCCCGTTTCCGCCGCCATGCCAATCAAACCCTTGCCCACATTCAAGCGATGCGCGGGCGAAATAAACTTGACCACATCCGCCGATGCCGCTGCCGGAATCAATTGATTCACATTTGTGTCAAGCAACAACACCATCACAGCGCGATACCCAAAATCCTGACTCAGCGCATCCACAATCCCTTGCAGCAGCGTGTCCAGATTCAACGCGCCCGCAATGCGCCGACTCGCTTGATACAATAACGATTGTTGGCTTGCGGTACGCTGCACTTGTTGATGCAAACGCGCGTTATCTACCGCAAACGCGATTTGCTGCGCGAGCGCAAACAAAAACCGCTGTTCTTCCGCCGTGAACGGTTCCACCGGCGCGCGCTGCAGCGCCATCACACCAATCGCCTCAGATTTAATCAACAGCGGGATACCGATATACGATGCCGTTTCTTGCGGCGCGCCGTATTCGCCCGGCTGGACCGGCAAAGTCTCCCATTGCCGTTGAATATCATCAATGACGAGCGGACGCCGATTCTTGACAATCCAACCCGCCAGCCCTGCTTCCGCAATCGGACGCACAAACGGTTCCAACGGCTGTCCCCGGTCCACAAACATCACAAAATTCAACAGATCGGGCTCATCGCACAATGCCACATCAAAGCCCGTCAAGTCATAATGTTTTGCGATTTGCGCGTAAATAATTCGCAGCTGCTCCTGCAAATCCAGCGTGGCATTGACCGCCAGACCGATTTCGTACAAACTGCTTTGCTCTTTGGCGCGGCGCTGTGCTTCCGAATACAGCCGCGCGTTGGAAATCACCAAACCGGCTTGCGATGCCACAATTGCGGCGCGCGCCAGATCCGGCTCACCGAACCGCTGTGGGTCTTGACGGTCCGACAATAACAACACCCCAATCACGTCGCGCTCTTTGACAATCGGCACCACCAAGCACGCTTCTGCGCCCAACGCGGCGCGCAGTTCGGGCGTCAATTGTCCGGACAATTGCGCGTTGTGAATCACAAACCCGCGCGCCAGGCGCATCGTGCGCGCCAACAAGTTGCCCAATTGGTCCGCGTCCGCGGAATGGCCCAGCAGCGCGCTGCGCCCGTATCCCGCCGCCGCGCGACACACCAATTCCGCGCGCAGTCCCGACGGTTGACTGGGCGCGCCATTTTCCGGAGGCGTATGCGCAGACGTTTCGGTTTTGATTTCCTCGCGCCGCGTTTCGCGAATGTAAATCGCCGCCGTATCAACGGCAAACAACGCCAGTGATTCGCGGCACAGAATTTCAATCAACGGCACCAATTCCAATGTCGCCGAAATGGTCATGCCCAATTGCCCGAGCCGCGTGGCAAACCGTTCGCGGTTCAATGCTTCGCGGTACAAGGACGCGTTCGTCGCCGCAATTGCCAATTGTTCGCTCAGCACGTTCAACAGCGCGAGGTCGTCTTCTTTTAACGCGCCGGCGCGCGATTCTTCGACATTGACAATGCCCAACACGCGCCCGTCGCGCAAAATCGGCACGCAAATCTCGGACACGACATCCTCATGCCCCAACACGTAATCCGGGTCGGCAGTCACATTCGTGAGAAACACGGCGCGCCCGCTGCGCGCCACGCGCCCGATGATGCCGCGTGACGTATCCCATGCCGTGCCCACCTCGCGGTCGCCAATGCTCGCGCGACACAACAACTGCTCGCCTTCAAATTGATAAATCGAAACATAGCGATAGCCCAACTGGTCGGTAAGCGCATGCGCGGCGCGTTCCACCACCACATCAAAATCCAACGACGCGCTGATGGTGCGGCTGATTTCATTCAGCAGCGTCAATTCGCGCGCGCGCCGTTCCGATTCCCCAAACAAACGCGCATTGTCCAACGCCAGCGCAACGTGCTGCGCCACCGAAATCAAAAACCGTTCGTCCTCCGGCGTAAACGCGTTGGGTTGAAAACTCTGCGCCGAAATCAAGCCGATGATGCGTTCCTTGAGCATGAGCGGCACGCCGAGCCAACTGCGCGCGGGGCGCGTGACATGCTGCGGCTGCGCCGGCATGTCCTTGTCATTTTGCAAATCGCCAAAGAGCAGCGATTTCTGGTTGCGAATCACCCACGCCGAGAGACCGGCTTGCGCGAGCGGGACCTGCACGGGGCGCAAGAACCAACCCTCTTCGACCACATACTCGACGCGCAGTTCGTCGCGCGCCTCATCATACAAACCAACAAAAAAAGTATCGGCGCGCAGCAGTTGGTTGACATTTTCATACAACAAACGCAATTGCTCGCGCAGGTTCAGCGTGGACGTAGTTGCCAGACCAATCGAACGCAGGGTCGCCAATTCTTCCGCGCGGCGTTTCGTCTCGTAAAACAATTTCGAGTTGTGCATCGCAATCGCCAACTGCGGGGCAATCGCGCCACTCAAACTGATTTCATTTTGCGTGACCTGATGCGGTTGATCCCACAACAATTGCAGCACGCCGATTACATTGTCATACGCGCGCAGCGGCACCGTATAGCAAGACGCGTATTGTTCGACATTGCTCTTGCGAAAATGGCGCGGGTCGGTTGGCATTTCGTAAACCGCCAGCGGCTGCCCGGTACGCACCACCTGTCCGCCAAAACCCTCGTTGATGGGCAGCGGGTTTACCTTGAATTCATGCACTGCCATAGACGACAAACCGCGCTGCGCCGCCAGCTCCAACAACCCCTTGCTCTGATTGTGGGTGGAAACCAAAACCGCATCCGCAGGAATGGCAGACAGAATCGCATCCAACGCATCATTCAACAGCGCGGAAATATCGGTGAGCTGCGCCGCCGATTGTGTGACCGCATTCAGCGCCGAAAGTTCCTGAATCTTGCGTTGAACCTGGAGATAGAGTCCGGCATTATCAATCGCAATTGCTGCCTGGTCCGCCAACAAGAGCAGCGCCTGTTGTTCTTCGTCCGTAAATTGATGGGGCTGCAAGAACGCCACATTCATTACCGCAATCACGCGATTGGATTTGATAATGGGAAAACCCGCAATCGCTTTGAGCGACCAGGCACGCGCTTGCAGCGATTGAAACAACGGATTGCTTTCCGCGTCGTCAATAATGATGGGGGCTTTGGAGCGCACGACGCGTGCCGACAGACCGTCACTGCGCGGCAAACTCAGCACGGTGCCGCGATGCCCGTCCGCCCACACCGCAACGCCATTTGAAAACTGTTCCGTGTCCGGGTCATACAGGAAAATGTGCGCGTCGGTTGCCTTGACAATCCGCAGCGCGCTTTCGCAAACCGCGTCCAAAACCGCACTCAAATCCAACGTGGACGCGAGGCGCTGCCCGATTTCGCGCAGCATGCTGACCTGTTCCACGCGGGTCGAAAGTTGTACGGCGGATTGTCCCAACTGTCGCTCGCGTTCATACGTGCGTCGGCTGAAGGTGATGGCAACAATCGTCGTCAAGGTCATGATGGCGACAAACACAATCAAGGCGCCATCCACATATTGTTGACTGCGCCAGAACTCGGTCTCGGCAAAGCGAAAGACATTGTAGCGGGGCAAATAGCCGTAATAGGTCGCGGTCGTCATGCCGATAAAAAACAGCGTCGCCAACACGGCATGAAAAATCAACGTGGCGGTAGAAGAGGCCAGACCATCGCCAAAGATATAGACAAAATACAAGGGAATGAGCGGGCTTGTAACGCCGCCGGTATAATACACTGCCCACGTCAACAACAAGAGTTCGACAATGACTTGCAGCTGCGAAATGATCCGCATGATCAAAATCGCGTGCTGCCGGTCCTCCGGCTCGCGCAAGCGATTGAGCAAAAACCACACCACGCTCAATTCAAGCGCAAACAGCGCGGCGATTTGAAACATTGAAACGTAATCATACGCCACGAACCAACTCGCAATCACCAACGCGGCGCACACCAACCCCAACCCAATCCAACGCAGGCGCAAATTCGAGCGGCGATTTTCATACAGGCGGGAAAACGTATCGTTCATAAATACAATCCACTTACCTTGCAAACCGGATCTCTGTCGGCAAAAGTGTACACATGGCTTTGCCGACTGTCAACAGGAAATTTGGCGAGTCGCGTGAATTGACTTGTACCCATTTCAGAATACACTGATTTCGATGTCTCTCGGTAACACCTTACGCCAGGCGCGCACCGCGCGTCAAATCAGTCTCAATCAAGCCGCGCTCGAAACGCGCATTCGCCAAAGCGTCCTCGAATCGCTGGAACACGATGATTTTACCGCGCTGCCCCCGCGCCCGTTTTTGCGCGGCTTGTTGCGCAATTATGCTGTCTATTTGAATCTGGAACCGGATGCAGTCCTCGAAGAATTCGATGTGGCGACCGGAGCGAAAGCGCCTGCCGCACCCACCACAACCGGCGACGAAAGTACGCCGCCTGTCAAAGCGGCACCCTCGACGCCGCCGGAAGCGTTGATTTTTCCCGCGTTCGAGACGCCATCGTTGTCACAGACCCATCCCCGCAGCGAACCGCCGCCGCTCGAGCCGGAAACGACCTTTATCGTCGCGCCCGAAATTGAAGGGTACGTTCCCGAACCGACCCCGCCGCTCAATTTGCCGCAAGAGCCGCCAAGTCTCGCGCAAAGGATTGGCAGCACGCGCATTCCCGAAGCGGTCGCCTTGGTCGCGCTCGCCGTCGCCTTGTTTGGTTTGATTTCGGTCGGCTTTGACCAATTTAATCAACTGCGCGATTCATTCGGCGCCGCCGCCACACCGCGCCCATCACCCTCGCCGGAAATGACCGCGCTCCCCGGCAGCACGCGCACCGCGATTCCCACGTTGGCGCAAACAGTAGAGGCATTTACGCCCGTTGCGTTTACCGGCGCGCAGCAAACGCCGACGAGGACCGGAGCGACGCTTTCGCCCACTGCGCCGCTTTCGCAGACGCTTGAAATTCCGACGAACGCATTGATGGCGCTGGCAGTTCAAGCCGAAGGCGCGATGGAAGCGTGGATTGTGGCAGACGGACAGGAAGTGTTCAACGGTCCGCTGCAAAATGAAACGCGTACGTGGACCGCGCGTTCGCAATTGTTTATGCAAATCAAAAACATCGAGCAAGGGCGCGTCGCGCTGAACGGCAGACGCATTTTACCGCGCGACCAACAAGAACGCACGACTCTCGTGCGCGCGTGGGTGATGAGTCCGAAGGGAACCCCCGTCGCCGTTCCGCCCACGCCCTTTCCGAACGCGGTCGTCTCGCCGCTCGCGCCAACCGCCGCGCCAAGCAAAACACTCAGCCCGACGCCAAGCGCAACGTTTGCATTGAGCAATTCACCGAGCATCACGCCGCGCGTCACGCGCACACTCACTCCGACCCTGACCCTTACGCGCGCCTTGACATTGACGCCGACGCAAACAATCTCTGCCACGCTGACGACGACGCGCATACCATAACACGCTGCCAAATCATTTCTGTTGTCCGAAGGGAAATCTATTTTCATGTCGAACCGATTTTTCATTCAAACATTGGGCTGTGCCAAAAATACCGCCGACTCGGACGGCATTGGCGCGGTGTTGGAACGCGCGGGTTTTCAAGCCGTGGACGCGCCCGAAGACGCGGACGTGATGATTGTCAACACCTGCGGCTTTTTGCAGGCATCGCGCGCGGAATCGCTCGAAGCGATACGCGCACTGGGACAACAAAAACAAGGCGACCAACTGTTGATTGCGGCGGGTTGTTTGATTTCGCGGTACAGCGAAAATGTAAGACAAGAAGTGCCAAGCGTTGACGGCGTGATTGACGCGGGCAAGTGGTTGGCGATGCCGCGCTTTATTGAATACCTGCGCGCACACGGGCGCGGCGACGCGCATTGGCTCGACGACGCGTATTTGAATTTGCCGCGCGAACAATTGCAGGCGCGTTCCGTTACGGATTCTTTGCCGCGTCACGCGCAGGGACCGAGCGCGTTTCTAAAAATCGCCGACGGCTGCGACCGTCCCTGCACCTTTTGCATCATTCCCGCTATCAAGGGCAGTCATCGCAGTAAACCGATGGACGCGGTGCTTGCCGAAGCGCGCGAATTGGTCAAGCAGGGCGTGCGCGAAATTGTGTTGGTGGCGCAAGACACAACCGCGTATGGTTGGGATTGGAATCAACGCGATGTGCTGGCGACGTTGATGGAACAACTGTGTCTCAAAGTGGAAGGGATGCAGTGGCTCCGTCTGATGTATGCGTATCCCGGGCATGTGACCCCGCGCTTGATTGAAACGATGGCGCGTTATCCGCAAATCGTACATTATTTGGATGTGCCCTTACAACACGCCAACGTTCAAGTGCTGCATCGCATGAAACGTCCGAACATTACGACGACGCGCCGTATGCTGAACGATTTGCGCGCGGCAATGCCCGATCTTGCGATACGCAGCACCTTCATTGTCGGATTCCCCGGCGAGACCGAAGAGGAATTTCATTCCTTGTTGGAATTTCTCGAAGCGCAGCAATTTGACCGCGTGGGCGTTTTTGAATACTCGCAAGAAGACGGCACCCCCGCGGGCGCAATGCCGCATCAGGTTTCGCGCAAAGTGAGCGCGCGCCGCCGTCACGAAGCGATGGTCTTGCAGCAAAAAATTTCCGCGCGCAAAAATCGCGCGTTCGTCGGCAAAACGTTGGACGTGTTGATTGAAGGCGTGGGCGAAATGATTACAGATTCACAGCATTCCGGTCAAGCCCTGCGCGACCCGGACTTGAACTGCGGCAACTGCGTCAGCATCGGACGCAGTTATCGCGATGCGCCCGAAGTGGACGGCGTAGTGATTGTGCAAGACGAATTGCCCATCGGCAAAATGGTCAAAATAAAAATCACGCAAGCGACCGAATACGACCTCGTAGGGGAACCGCTCTAGGAACCTCACCCCCAACCGCTCTCCTACAAGGAGAGCGGAGATTTTGTGACCGCGCGCCCATTGCCCCGCGCAATGGGCTGTGCTACAATGTTTTCACCATGTGGCTCTGGCTCATCCTCTTGCTCATCGCGTTGGCTGCCGCCGCGGGCGGTTACTACTATTGGCAAACGCGCATCAACATTCCCGTTCTCACACATACGCAACTTTTGCCATACGAAGTGCCGGATGTGATTTTGGTCGGCGGCGTCGTCGTCGAAAATCGCGGACGCCAAGCCGCGCCGAATGTGAAAATCACGATTCAATTCGACCCGCAGGCGGCGACCATGATTCATCACTTGCAGGTCAAAGGGCAACCGAACGCGATTCTGCGGAGCGGCGGCGAGCGTCACAATTTCGCAACCGTCAGCATGAAAACGTTCCCCGCCAAAGGTTCGCTCATTCTCTATTGGGCAGCCGCGCGAGAAGTCATTCCCGATATCACCATCACCAGTTATCAGCCCACCCCCGACAATTTCCTCGCCAAACTCTTGCCGCGCAAAACTAACGCGTGAGCGCCAAAGCCGAATTCACGCGGTACCCGATGCGTTGGCGCGTCCGCCAATGCTTCGCCCTTCCACTTTTTCCCGCCGCGCGTGTCAGCCCTATTCCGCCGGAACAGCGACGACATTCGCTCCTTGCGGCACGGCATCCACATCCTCAAAATCAATATCGCGGCGGAATTGGCTCCTGTAGAGGTCGTGATAAAAACCTTTCGCGTGCACCAAATCATCGTGCTTGCCGCGTTCGATGATTTGTCCGTCTTTCAGCACCAACACCATATCCGCGTGCCGAATCGTCGAGAGACGATGCGCGATGACAAACGACGTGCGCCCGTGCAGCAAATGTTCCAACGCGCCTTGAATCAATCGCTCGGTGCGCGTATCCACCGACGACGTCGCCTCGTCCAAAATCAAAATCCGCGGATTCGACAATGCCGCGCGCGCAATCGCCAACAACTGCCGTTGTCCTTGGGACAAGCCACTGCCGCGTTCGCCCAACACGGTATCGTATCCCTGCGGCAATCGTTCGATGAAGGTGTCCGCGTGCGCAAGTTTTGCCGCCGCAATCACTTCTTCCTCCGTCGCGTCGGGCTTGCCATAGCGGATATTTTCTTTGATGGTCGTGCTGAACAAAAATGAATCTTGGAGCACGACGCCGATTTGATGGCGCAAACTCGCGGCAGTGACGTCACGCACGTCAATGCCATCAATCGTCACCGCGCCTTGTGTCACATCATAAAAACGCGGAATCAAATTCACAATCGTCGTCTTGCCCGCGCCGGTCGGTCCCACAATCGCGATCGTTTGTCCGGGTTCCGCCACAAGATTCACATCGCGCAGCACGGGCTGGTCCTTTTCGTATTCCGCGCTTACGCGGTCAAAGACGACGCGCCCGGTAATCGGCGGCATAGTTTTCGCGTTGGCAGCATCCACAATGTCCGGCGCCGTGTCGAGCAAACCGAAAATGCGTTCCCCGCCCGCGATGGCGCTCTGGATATTCGCCCACATGGTCGCGATTTGCGAGACCGGTTGATTGAACCGCTGTGTGTAGGCAATGAACGAAATAATCAGCCCGAGCGTAATCGTCTCACCAAACAGACTTTGATTGTTCAAAAGCAGCAGCCCGCCCACTCCCGCGACAATTGCGAGCGAAACGTAACCGAGCGATTGGAGTACCGGCAGCAGCGCGCTCGTGTACGCGACTGCGCGAATGCTTGCATCGCGCGATGCCGCATTCGATTCATTGAACGCCTGGATATTTTCGTCCTCGCGATTGAATGCCTGTGCCTCGCGCACCGCCGAAATGCTTTCCTGCAAATTCGCGTTCACCGTACCAACCGACGAACGCACGCGGCGATATGCTTTACGCGCCTGACCCGAAAACCACGAAGTTGCCACAAACATGAATGGCACAACGGCGAGACATACGAGCGCATAGACAAAGCTCTGCGACAACATCGCGTACGCAATCCATACAATCAACAACGCCCCCTGAATAACGCTGATGAGCGGAAAACTGACGGCTTGTTGAATCGAATCGGCGTCATTGGTGATGCGGCTCATGACATCGCCCGTTTCATGTTTGGTGTAATAACCGAGCGACAGCGCCTGCATGTGCTTGAACAAATCCACACGCATCCGCCGCAATACATTCTGTCCCGCATACGTCATCAGATAAAACATCAAACCGATAAGCACGGAACTCCCAATGTACAAACCGACCATCCACAGCACCAAGCCGCCCAGCCCGGCAATATAATCTTGCGTCGTCCAGCGCGGGTCAACGGTCGTGTACCAACAACCCGTTCCCGCCTGCGGTCCCGCGCCCGCGCCGGGAATGATTTGTTGATTGAACGCGGCAGCCGACGCGGGCGTGAGATAACAATTTACCGCTTGCCCCATCAAATCGGGAATCAAGACCTGAAACCATGTGCTTACAACCACCAACACCAGTACTGCCAACAACACGAGCCAATATTTCCGAAAGTACACCCAAAAACGCGCGAGCGTGGCGCTCACGCTTTTTGGTTTGCTCACTTCGCGACGCAGCATTTCGTCGCGCATACCCATCATCATAGGACCTTCTCCGCGACCGCATCGGTCATTAATTGCGAACTGTAAATTTCCGCGTAAATTTCGGACGAGTCGAGCAATTCGTCGTGCGTCCCGCGCGCCACGATGCGCCCTTTGTCCAGCACCAAAATTTGGTCGGCATTCACAACCGTGCTGATGCGCTGGGCAATCACGAACGACGTGCGCCCTTTCATCAACGTATCGAGCGCCTGTTGAATGCGATATTCCGTCGCCAAATCCACGCTGCTGGTCGAATCGTCGAGAATCAAAATGCGAGGGTTCAACAACAATGCGCGCGCAATGGCGATGCGCTGCTTTTGTCCGCCGCTGAGCG
>CAZXYP010000076.1:0-17470 GCA_964644955.1 uncultured Anaerolineales bacterium
GCGCAGCTTGCTGCATGTTGTGCGTCACAATCACAATCGTAAAATCTTTTTTCAACTCGCGCATCAAATCTTCGATCCGCAGTGTCGCAATCGGGTCGAGCGAGGCGCACGGCTCGTCCATCAAAATCACTTCGGGCTGCGCGGCGAGCGTCCGCGCAATGCACAAGCGCTGCTGCTGTCCGCCCGATAATGCCAGCCCCGATTGTTTCAATTTGTCTTTGACTTCATCCCACAATTCCGCTTGAACGAGCGCCCGCTCCACGATTTCGTTCATGTTGCCCTTGATATCATTGATGCGCGCGCCGTAAGCGATATTGTCGAAAATGGATTTGGGAAACGGATTGGGTTTTTGAAACACCATGCCGACGGTTTTGCGAACGGCTACGGGGTCAATGTTCGGCGCATACAAGTCCCGGCCGCGAAACAGCACTTTGCCTTCGACCCGCGCCCCCGGCACCAAATCATTCATGCGATTAAAGCAGCGCAAAAAAGTGCTCTTGCCGCAGCCGGACGGTCCGATGATGGCAGTGATTTGTTTCTGGTAAATCTGGATATTGACATTTTTCAATGCCTGCGCGCTGCCATAAAACATATTTAGCTCAGACACATCAAACTCGGCATTGGGCGCAATCTTTGCGGGGATTTCGGATTTTTTATGCTCGCCGATCACATCCGCGCCGCTCACCCCCAATTCGGTCCGAATCGCAGGAAAGTCCGCCGGCGCGCTGCCTTGAAACGCTTGTTTTGAATCAGTCATCCCATAGCCCCCTTGCGCGTCAACACGCGTGCTTGTTCCAAGTTGTATCATCATTTTTGTCTCGCCGTGCGCGGATGCCGCGCTCAATATGTCGAACGTTTGGAAAAGCGATTGCGTAAAACAATCGCGATGGAATTCATCACCAACAATATCGTCACGAGGACAATGATCCCCGCCGCCGCCAGATTGCGAAATTCGGCTTGCGGGCGCGCGGTCCAATTGAAAATTTGAATCGGCATGACGGTAAACGCGCTGGTCACATCTACAAAGGGCCAATGCGGATACACCGGCAAAAAGGCAATGAACGTGAGCGCCCCAATCGTAATCAACGGCGCGCTTTCGCCAATCGCGCGCGACAGTGCCAGAATCGTCCCCGTCAAAATGCCGGGAAACGCCATCGGCAGCACTTGATTCCAAATCGTTTGCCAGCGCGTCGCGCCCAACGCGAGCGAACCTTGCCGAATCGAAGGCGGCACCGCGCGAATCGCTTCTTGCGCCGAAATAATGACAATGGGCAAAATCAACAATGCCATGGTCAACGCGCCCGCGAGAATACTGCGCCCCAGCCCCATGCCCCGCACAAACACCGCCAACCCCAACAAACCGTACACAATCGAAGGCACACCGGCAAGATTCGCAATGTTGACCTGAATGAGCCGCGTGAGCCAACCTTGCGTCGGATACTCTTCCAGATAGAGCGCGGCGCCGATGCCGGCGGGAAACGCAAACAACGCGGTCAGCAGCACCAACACGATCGAGCCGACGATGGCAGCCAGAAATCCGGCTTTTTCCGGGTCACGCGACGGAAAGCTCGTGAGAAAATCCCAATCGAGCCAGCCCAAACTCTTGTTCCACGTATCACCCAACATCACCGCCAAAAAAAACAAGCCGATGACCGTCGCCGTAAATGCGAGCCACTTGAAAATTTGTCCCATTTGTTGGCGGCGTTTGAGGCGCTCGCGTTCTTGGTACAAAACAATCTCGTTTTCGCTCACTGATACACCTCACGATAACGTCGCAATACGCGCTGGCTGATGAGGTTCAACGCAAACGTAATCAAAAACAACAACATACCCACCGCGAAAATCGTTTTGAATTCGATGCTCGTCTGCGGATTGTCGCCGAGCGATACGCGCGCAATATAAGCGGTCATGGTCTCCATCGGATACAACGGATTCCACTGCACCGTCGTGCTTTGTCCTGCCGCAATCAACACAATCATGGTTTCGCCCACCGCGCGCGAGACGGACAAAATGAATGCCGCCACAATCCCCGAAAGTCCCGCCGGCACAACGACGCGCAGCGTCGTTTCCATTTTCGTCGAGCCCAAACCGAACGCGGCTTCGCGCAGTGAATTCGGCACCGCGTTCATGGCGTCTTCCGAGAGCGAAGCCATCAGCGGAATAATCATGATGCCCATGACGAGCCCGGCGGTCAGCCCGTTAAAAACTTTGAGGTCGGGGATGTATTGGCGCAGCAGCGGCGTCAAAAAGATGATGGCAAAGTAGCCATAAACGACGGTGGGAATTCCTGCCAAAATTTCCAGCGCGGGTTTCAAGATGCCGCGCGCGCGTTGCGTCGCGTATTCGCTCAGATAGATCGCCGCCAACATGCCGAGCGGAATCGCTACCAGCATCGAGACGACCATAATGACGATGGTGGAAACCACCAATGGGATAATGCCGAATTGCGCGGGTTCAAACAGCGGTGTCCACACAGTGCCAAACAAAAAATCGGTGATGGGAATTGCGCGAAAAAATTCGATGGTCTCGAAAATGAGCACGCTGATAATGCCAATCGTCGTCAAAATCGAAATCGCCGCACACAGAAAAAGAATCCCCGCAATCAGCGATTCATAAATACGCCGCACGGAGGATGCCGAGTATTCGATGGATTTGGTTTGGGGTGTCGTAAGCGAATTTGCTGCCATGTTACGCACGGCACCGGCTTGGACATGGCGACATGCCCAAGCCGGCGTTTCCGATTCGTAATAATTCGACCGTTTTTATTTTTGCATCTCGCTCAATTGCTTGAGTCCGGCCGCGTACACTTCGTCCGCCACATTCACATAGCCCACTTCATCCACGATATCTTTCGCGTTGGCAAGATAGAAGGTGACAAAATCAAACACTTCGGGACGTTTCAGGTCTTGGTTGTTGACATAGATGTACAGCGGACGCGAGAGCGGCGCATACGTACCATCTGCCACCGTGTCAAAGGAAGGGGCAACGCAACCTTTACCGCCGTCAATTTCGACGGCTTTTAGTTTGTCTTTGTTTTCGAGATAGTACGCCAGCCCGAAATACCCGAGCGCGTCCTTGTCGCCCTCGACGCCTTGCACCAGCGTATTGTCGTCTTCCGAGGCGGTGAAATCCGGGCGCGATTGTTTCGCCTTGCCGTTAATGACTTCGGTAAAGAAATCGAACGTGCCGGAATCCGTGCCGGGTCCATACAGCGTTAACGGCTGATTCGGAAAATCGGCGCGTACTTCATTCCAATTCTTGACCGTGCTGCCCGTATCCCAAATCTTTTTCAGTTCTTCTGTGGTCAGACACGCCGCAAAACCATTTTCCGGATTCACGACCACGGTCAGTCCGTCGAGACCAACCAACAATTCGGTGAATTTGATGCCGGCTTTTTCACACAAGTCGGCTTCTTCTTTTTTAATCGCCCGTGACGCATCCTGAATCGCGGTGCGTTCCGCCGCGTTTTCGGAGCAGAAAACTTTGAAACCGCCGCCCGTGCCTTTGATGCCGACCGTCACCTTGACATCTTTTTGCATCTTGCCATATTCTTCCGCCATCGCTTCGGTGATGGGAAAGACCGTGGACGAACCATCAATGGCGATTTGTCCGCTCAATGTATTTGGCGCCGCCAGATTGATGGAGGGTACTGCCGCGGCAGGAACAGCTGTTGGTTGAGGGGATGTGGAACCGGCGCTTGGCGACAACTCTTTGCGAATATCATTCGTCGCGCCCGCTTTCGGCGCCGCAACCAATTCAAGACCCTTGGCATAGATTTCGGGCTGCACGTTCACATAGCCCACTTCATTGACAAGTTCTTTGGCGTTCTCCATGTAGAACTTGACAAATTCTTTCACCTCGGGGCGTTCAAATTCTTTCAGGTTCACGTAAATATACAGCGGACGCGAGAGCGGCGCATACGTACCATCTGCCACCGTGTCAAAGGAAGGGGCAACGCAACCTTTACCGCCGTCAATTTCGACGGCTTTTAGTTTGTCTTTGTTTTCGAGATAGTACGCCAGCCCGAAATACCCGAGCGCGTCCTTGTCGCCCTCGACGCCTTGCACCAGCGTATTGTCGTCTTCCGAGGCGGTGAAATCCGGGCGCGATTGTTTCGCCTTGCCGTTAATGACTTCGGTAAAGAAATCGAACGTGCCGGAATCCGTGCCGGGTCCATACAGCGTTAACGGCTGATTCGGAAAATCGGCGCGTACTTCATTCCAATTCTTGACCGTGCTGCCCGTATCCCAAATCTTTTTCAGTTCTTCTGTGGTCAGACACGCCGCAAAACCATTTTCCGGATTCACGACCACGGTCAGTCCGTCGAGACCAACCAACAATTCGGTGAATTTGATGCCGGCTTTTTCACACAAGTCGGCTTCTTCTTTTTTAATCGCCCGTGACGCATCCTGAATCGCGGTGCGTTCCGCCGCGTTTTCGGAGCAGAAAACTTTGAAACCGCCGCCCGTGCCTTTGATGCCGACCGTCACCTTGACATCTTTTTGCATCTTGCCATATTCTTCCGCCATCGCTTCGGTGATGGGAAAGACCGTGGACGAACCATCAATGGCGATTTGTCCTTTAAGCCCGGTAGCGGGCGCAGATGTCGGCTGCGACGGTTGTGCGGGCGCCGACGTGGGCTGTGTGGGCGCCGACGTGGGCTGTGCGGGCGCCGACGTGGGCTGTGCGGGCGCCGACGTGGGAGCCGCGGCGGGAGTTTGACCCGCGCATGCGATTGCGATAAATGCCATCGCAAGAAAACTGACTGAAAGAAGGGTTGCTTTCAAAAAGGACATGATAATTTCTCCTCTGTGATATTTTCGTGTGCGTGCAGTGTGCTAACTGTTTCCGTTAGCTTCCACGCGCCGCCGCAGACGCGCGACGGTCACGCGCAGAATTTCAAGCGTAAAGTACGGATTGTATTGGGCGAGCGTCAGAAAACGTTGTTCGTCAATTTTGGCGAGTTGGACATCGGTTTGGGCAATCGCGTCGGCGCTGCGCGCCGCGCCATCCACCAATGCCATTTCGCCAAAGATGCCGCCCGCGGGAATTTCTTCGAGCAAGACATTATCTTTTTGAATCAAGACCGTGCCATCCAAAACAGCAAACATCGCATCCCCGGGGTCGCCGTGCCGAAAAATCACGGTCCCGGCAGGCGCCTCAATGGTTCCCTTTTCGTGACGCAGCATGTTGATTACATTCATAAACAATCCCCGGTCTGACAATTTGTGCCACGCGCGTGCGGCGCAACAGAAGCACTATCGCGCTGCCGCCTTAACACCAATTCAAGAACACGCAAAGGGTGTGTTAACTCTTAATTAAATGTTCTTAATGTCTATTCGTCGCACAAAGGACGGGAGCGTATGCCACAGCTCATACGCCCCCGTCGAAGGAGGAAGAGAAAGCCATTCTATCGAATCACGATTGGATAAGTGCGCTTCATGCTGTGGCTTGTTCGGGTCAAACAACTCTTGCTATACATCTTCAGGTTAGGTTTTGGACTATCGGACCTTTCGCGTTTTTGCGGTGTTTACATCGCCGAAACCCGAAAGGTCTTGACACGCGCTGTCCAAAATTTTTTCTGAACAACTATAGATTACGGATTCAGCATTCGCTGTGTTATCAATTCACGCTGCAGCAGCCCCGGATGAATCCAGTCCGTCTGCGTTAAATCAAATCGCACGCGCCGGAGGTCCACGATCAATTCCTGTACCTGGCGACAAATCGCGTCGCGTTGAATGCGATAATGGACCATTTCTTTGCCGGTCGGATCGGAAAAATCCCAAATATAATCGGGCGTGAACGCGCCCGGATGCACATCCCTGCCCATCATGACCACAATATCGGCTTGCGCCAACAACGCATTGTGGACCGGTTTGGGCATCGCACCGCGGATATCAATCCCGGCTTCGCTCATTACTTGCACCGTCTGCAAATCCATCATCGCGGCAGGCATCGTGCCGCATGAAAACGCCTTTGCCCAATCACAGGCAAATTGATTGAACCACGCTTCCGCCATCTGACTGCGTGCTGTGTTGCGGAGGTCAACAAAAAGAATTCTCTTCATACGCCTCACCGTTTCCTTTCCGTCCACACGCAGCACTATATACGCGCCGCATTAACGCGTAATTACGCGCGCGTCAACGCGCGGTCAAGAGCGCGTTAAATTTTCTTTACGTTGCGCGTGCTAAAAAAAACAGGTTTGGCGACGGACGCATCGCCAAACCTGTCTTGAATTTTTTTTACGCTTCAGTTCACGCGTTTGCGCTGCGCGTGCGGAAGGAGGGCGCAATTCTCCAAGTCCACCGCTAGACGTCGGTTCTTGCACGAACCTGCAGGTCGAGTATCATGCGTGCACGCGCCATCGAACGCGCAAGTGGACAACCGCGCTGGCACATTATGCACGATACGATGGGGCAATCGTGATTCACGGATGCCCCTTTCCCATTACACCCACCGAAATAATGCGACGGCCATTGCCAATCCGCCGCCGCTCGCGCAAAACAGAACGAGGTCGCCCGGTTGCGGTCCCTTGCCGCGCTGCACGTCGTCGTCCAACACCATCGGAATGCAAGCGGAACCGGTATAACCCCACTTGTCCATAATCCAATGTGTTTTGGATAGGGGCTGCCCGAGCAAATCCATCATCGCCTCGATGGTACGCAAATTCAACTGTGTGAAATAATACCGCGCGACATCATTGCGCCCAACACCCGCGCGGTTCAACACGTCGTCAATTAACGGCGGCCAATGGTCGGTATTGAACGTCTTGGGAAATTTTTTCACGAACGCGACATTGGGCGCGCCCATTGCCGCCACGTTTTCCGCGTTCGCCACATTTCGGGTGCCGCCGACATAAATGCCGAGCGCGTCATTGTATTCGCCCGCCGCGAAAAGTTTTGAGCCGAGAAAACCCGGCGCATCACCCGCCGTAAAAAGGAGCGCGCCCGCGCCGTCCGCAAACAACGTCGCGGTCTTTTTATCGCGCCAATTGATGTAACGACTCATTCCGTACGCGCCGATGAGCAAGATATTTTTGTATGATACATCCGCCGCAATGTATTTCGACGCAATGTCCATGCCCGTCACAAAACCCGCGCACGCGCAATTCAAATCGAACGTGCCCGCGTTCGCCGCGCCGAGTTTCGCTTGCACGACGGACGCCGTTGCAGGGCTGATGTAATCGGGCGTATCCGTCGAGACAATGAGCAAGTCGAGGTCGCGTGGATTCACTCCCGCGCGTTCCAATGCGACGCGTCCCGCTTCGGCGGCGAGGTCCGATGTCGCCTGGTCGTCGCGCATGAAATGACGTTCGCGAATCCCGACGTTTTCGATGAGCCATTGGTCCACGGATTCGTTCAGAATTTTTTCCACGTCCGCGTTGGTCACAACGCGTTCGGGAACGTAAATGCCGGTTGCAGTAATTTGTGCGTATCGCATGAAAAAAGGTTCCGCCGGATTACTGTACTTGCTTGCTCTGTGGTTTGCCGGAGGGGTCGTTCGGGTCACGCGTGTTGGTCCATCGCGCAATGCGTTCGCGCCACACCTGCTGCCAGTCCGCACCGCGATGCCGCCATGTGCCCACGATGCCATAGGGCAAAAACATCACCAACAAGACGTAAAGAATTCCGATTGCGAGCTGCCAGAATGCGCCGAGCGTGGCATTCAACGTATACCCGAGCAATTGCAAAATTGCCGCGCCGAGCATGGGACCGATGAGCGTGCCTACCCCTCCGATAATGGTCATGAGCAGGGCGCTGATGGTGGTATTCGCGTCCATCATTTGCGGCGTCGCGCTCAATTCCCACATCGCCATCATCGCGCCCGCCAGCCCCGCAATCATTCCGGAAATCACTACGCCCTGAACTTTGAACCACAGCGTATTGAAACCAATCGAAATCGCACGCGACTCATTCTCGCGAATGGCTTGCCACACGCGTCCGGACGGCGAATCCACCATGCGTCGCGCGAGGAGATACATGCTGACGGCAAACGCGAGCGCGACAAAATAAAACGTCAGACGATTTAACGTTGGACTGATAAAATCGGGCAGTTCGATGCCGTGCAGTCCGTCTTCCGCGCCCGTGATATTCCGAAAATCACTCGCCTCAACCAAAATAAATCCGACCGTCGCAAACGCGAGCGTCAACATCGTAAAATACACCCCGCGCACGCGCAGCGACAACAGACCAATCAGAAATGCTTCCAACGCCGCAAACGCCACTGCCGCCGCCAGCGCAAACGGCAACGACCAGTGCGCGTATTTCAGCAGAATCCCTACCGTATATGCGCCTGTGCCAAAAAAGAGCGCTTGCCCGAACGACAAGATCCCAAGATAACCCATCAACAAGTCGTAACTCAACGCGAACACGCCAAGGATGTACACCTGAATCAAAAGACCTTGCCAAAAACGCGGGGTCCCTTTGTCAATCGGTTGCCCCGTCACGAGCGCGAGCGCGAACGGAAACGCGATGAGAATGACGAGCAGAGCCGGCAGTGCGATATTTTTGCGCGCCATGATTTATTGCTCTTTTTTGCCGAGGAGACCCGTCGGTTTCAACAACAGCACAATGACCATAATCAAGACTGTGGACGCGCGCGCAATCGCGGGCGAACCCGTGAACGCTTCCGCCATGAATGGCAGTTGAATTCCGGTGAGCACCACTTGGTCGCCATACGCCCGCGCGAGGCCCACAATCAACGCGCCCAACGCGGCCCCGGGCACACTCCCCATGCCTCCAATCACGACGACGATAAACGCTTGCAACAAAAACTCGAGCGCCATGCCCGGATAGACGCCGAGAAACGGCGCCGCCACCACGCCACCCAATCCTGCCAGTCCCGCGCCCAGCGCAAAAACAATTGTAAACACACGGCGGACATTGATGCCCAATGCTTCGACCATCGCGCTGTCCTGCACGCCCGCGCGAATAATCATGCCCAAACGCGAACCGCGCAGCAGTGCGACAATTCCAATCAACATCACAACCCCGACAAAAATGATAAAGAGGCGATAACTCGGGAATGGTCTGCCAAGAATCAGAATCGAATCACAGTGCGTGCTGAGCCACGCGATGAGATTGGGCGCGGGACATTCATCCCCCGTGTTTGCGAACCAGCTTGGCATTTCCATGAACGCGCCCGCAGGTCCCCACACCAAACGCACCACCTGGTCGGCAATAAATACCAAGCCCAATGTCAACAGCACTTGATATATCGGACGCGCGTAGAGCGGGCGAATCAAGCCAAACTCCATCAGCGCGCCCAAACCCGCACCTGTCGCCGCGCCCACCACCAGCGCAATGACAAAGCGCACATTGCTGTCCATCGTCAGAATAAATTGCTCCAACCCATCGCGCGCAAACAGCAGGACGAGTGCGATGGCGAGAAAACCCAACACCATTCCGACGCGCTGCGCCGGCGACCATCGTTCCCTCGCATCTTGGCGCGCCCACGCAAAGCTCAAAACGACGCCTGCCGCAAACATCAACCCAACGCGCAGCAGCATCGTATTCAATGATTCTTGCGCGTCGGCGGTTGCTACCACCTGCCCCGAAACCGTTGTGCCGAACGCAACCAGTTTTTCCAATGGAAAATCGCGTACAGCCGCCAAGACCAACACGACGGCGACCAAAGCCAACACCCAACGCACCGCGCGCGGCAAATTCACCCGCCGCGCCACCAGCGGGGCAAGCATGACCCCTGCGATGAGCGCCAAGCCCAACGGCGCGGTATTCAACAACAACCGCGGATTGGTGTACACGGTCCAGCCCGCATACGCGCCCAACATAAACAATGAACCTTGCGCGAAATTCAGCACATCCATCAAACCAAAAATCAACGACAGCCCACTCGCGACCATGAAAAACAACGAGCCGAGCGTCAAGCCCGACAACAAGATGCTCACCGCAGTCGGCGCGCTCATGCCCTGCGTCAACAGCAAGACGACCAATATGCCGGCGGCAATGCTGAGCAGGAACGTGCGGTTGGAACGGAGAAAAGCCATCATTTCGCTCCGAGATATTTCTGAATCGTGGCGCGGTCGCCGACCAAATCCTGCATCATGCCGTTTTGCACTCCGCGCCCATCGTCAATCAAATAATAGCGGTCCGCCAGTTGGCTGGCGACGCGAAAATTTTGCTCCACCAACAGCACGGTCAGATGGGACGTGAGACTGTGAATTGCTTCCATCAGTTGTTCAATTAAAACGGGCGCCAGTCCTTCGCTCGGCTCGTCAATCAACAGCAAACGATTGTCCGGCACCAGCACGCGCGCAATCGCCAACATTTGCTGCTGCCCGCCCGACAATTGTCCTCCGGGCAATTTGATCAAGCGTTTTAAATCCGGAAACAAGGTAAAAATCAGTCCTTCGCGTTTTTCGAAATCCCCTTTTTTGCGCTCTGCCAATTTCAAATTTTCCCTGACGGAAAGGTCGCGAAAAATCGCGCGATGTTCCGGCACAAAACCAATCCCCATGGCGGCAATATCGAAGGCGCGTTTGCCGCACACGTCCACTTTGTCAAACTTTATCGTCCCCGTGCGCGGCGGCGTCAACCCCATGATGGATTTCAGCGTCGTTGTTTTGCCCGCGCCGTTACGTCCGAGCAGCGCGGTGATGCTGCCCTGCGGCACCTCCAATGAAATGCCTTCGAGGATGTGGAATTGACCGATAAAGGTGTGGATGGAATCCAGTTCGAGAAGGTTGGACATTAACTATACAATTCTCCCAGATACGCCTTTTGCACAACTTCATTCCCACTGATCTCACTCGGACTTCCTTCCGCCAACACTGCGCCTTGATGCATCACCGTGATAAAGTCAGACACATTCATCACAATGTCCATGTTGTGCTCGACCAACACAATCGTTTTCTTGCCGTGTGCGCGGACGTCCGCGATGAGCTGCATCAATTGCGGCACCTGTTCAGATGCCATACCCGCGGTCGGCTCGTCGAGCAGCAAAACTTCGGGGTCTTGCGCGAGCAAAATTTCCAATTCCAATTTCCGTTTGTCGCCATGCGGCAGTGTCGTCGCGAGCGCGTTGATTTTGTCTTGCAAGCCAACGCGTTCAATCACTTGCCGCGCGCGTTCGTTGTATTGTTTGAAAGCATCGGCCGATTTCCACAATTTCCAATTGTCTTGTCCCATCGCTTGCGCGGCGAGGCGCACATTTTCCAAAACGGTGAGATTCGGAAAAATGTTTGTGATTTGGTACGAGCGCCCGAGTCCAAGATGCGCCATGCGGTACGGCGGCGCGCCGGTAATATCCTGCCCGCGCAAAATGACGCGCCCCGATGTCGGTTTCATCAGACCGCTCAACAAATTAAACAACGTCGTCTTGCCCGCGCCATTCGGTCCGATAATCGAATGCAGCGAACCTTTTTGCACGCGCAGCGATACATCGGCAACGGCGACGAGTCCGCCAAATTGTTTGCGCAAGTGTTGAGCTTCGAGAATCGTTTCCATAAAGAACAAAGACGGCAGTTGGCAGGAGGCAGGCAAGTATATTTGCCGCCTCCTGCCTTGTGCTAACCACTTACCGTTTATTGACCGCAGCGACTCTTGTAATCCCCTTCGAGCGCGCACGGCGGCGCAGTGTCTTCCGGTGAGAGCTCCTGGACAAGTTCCAGGAATTTAAAGTCGGGGTCGGTGACGTTATTGAGTTTGACGAGATACATCGGCTGCAGCATCACATGGTCGGACGCGCGCACGCTGTATTTGCCCTTCGGACCGTCGAATGACAATTTTTCGTAAATCGGAATCAATTTGTCCGCAGCGGCATCACAGCCGGTCGCTTTCAAACCTGCGGCGACCATTTGCGCGGCAGTGAAACCGCCTTCGGTGAACAAATCGGGCGGTGTGCCAAATTTTTCTTTGTGCTTGGCGACAAGCCAATCATTGACTGCGTTCTTGGGCAGCGCATAATGATACACATTCACGCCGACGGAATTTAACGCATCCGCATAACCCGCTTTCAAAGTTTGGTTATCGCCGATGCCCGTGCCCACAACCATCTTGTCAAAGATGCCCAGCTGCTGCATTTGTTGGAACAGCGGAACAAAGCCCGCGCCCGCCCATGTCACAACGACAACTTCGGCTTTGCTGTCCAACACTTTTTGCAGGTACGGCGTGAAATCTTTGGTGTCTTGCGGAATAAAGATCGCGCCCGATTTTTCGGAAGTGTCATTCGTGACAAAGGTGCCGCCGTTCGCTTTGATGACGTTATAGAAACCGGCAGCGGAACCGTATCCGAACGCGTAATCCGGCGCAATCTGCACAAAGGTATTGCCGAGTTTCGTCAGCGCGGCGCCCATGGTCAATGCATCTTGCACGCTTGTGCGCGACGTGCGGAACACGTATGGATTGAATGCTTTGCCCGTGAGGTCGGGGCTCGCGGCGGGCTGCGCAATCAAAATCTTTTTGTTGTTTTTGGCAATTTCCGCCACCGCAAGTGTTACGCCCGAGTTCGGCGCGCCGACAAGCAAATCTACGCCTTCTTGTTCGATCAAATCGCGCGCGGCTTGTGTGCCGACATCGGGTTTCGACGCAGTGTCTTTGATCGTGACCTGAACATCGCATCCTTCCAACAAACCATTCTCTTTCGAGTATTCAAGTCCGAGTTGGAAACCGCGTTCGAGCATCGGACCGTAAATGGCGAGTGCGCCCGAATTATCGGTCAACATGCCAACTTTGACGATTTTACCCCCGGCGGACGGCGCGGCGGTGGGTTGCGCGGGTGCAGCCGTCGGTTGAGCAGGCGCGGCGGTGGGTTGCGCGGGTGCAGCCGTCGGTTGAGCAGGCGCGGCGGTGGGTTGCGTGGGTGCAGCCGTCGGCGGCGCGGCAGTCGGCGGCGCGGGCGCGGCGGGCGCACATGCGGCAATTGCCCACACGACACCCAATACGAGGACTACAAGTACGAAACGTTTCATTTCTTCTCCTCCTGAGTAATTCCGGTTTTCCCGGAACATCTTGATTCACTGTTTCCAGTGAATTGGTCTTTGCGGCTCTCCCCTCGTCCTCTGGAGCCTGTCCTGAACAGAGGGAAGGAAGAGAGGTGAGGGGTGAGGGATTATTTTCGAACTGTGAGCCACCTCCTTTCGCGCTCGGAATTTTTTCAGCGTTCCAAATCTCGTACCAATACCAATGCCTCCCCATCACACACAATCGCTCCCTGTTCATTTACACACCGCGTTTTCAAATTCACCAAATCTTTATCCGCGCGCAAGCGAGTGATTTCGACGCTTGCCGTCAATGTTTCACCCCAACGCGCGGGCGCAAAAAAACGCAATTGCTGTTTCAAATAATTCGTGCCGCGTCCCGGCAGTTTCGTGCCGAGCAAAAACGAAAACATTCCGCCCAACAACGGACCCGGCACCGCGTCCGACGCGTCATCGCCCGACAAAGCAAAATAATCCGCGTGGTCCTGTTCCGAAAAAACTCGCGTCGTTTCCGCGCGCTGACCGATGTACAAGCCCTTCATGCTTTTTTCTCGCGGCGCATCAAAAAATCTTGCATTCCATCCTTTGCTTCCTCCGAAACAACATGCTGTAAAAATTCCGCGTGTTCTTGTTCGAGCCGCGCTGCCGTATCCCCACGCGCGTTCCACAACAATCGTTTCATGCGCCGCACACTGCCCGGTTTTTTCGCAGCAATGTCTTGGGCAATCTCGCGCGCCTCGTCGCGAAGGTTTTCTGCAAGCACGATGCGATTCGCCAGACCCCACACGACCGCTTGTTCCGCCGTAAGCGCTTCATCCAAAAATAAAATTTCCGCTGCGCGTTTTTTGCCAATCAACTCTTGCAGCAGTACAGCCCATCCGCCGTCGGGACTCAAGCCGACCGTACTGTAAAACGGTTGAAAGGTCGTCTGCGGCGCAGCGAGCACAATGTCCGACGCCAACACAAACCCGAGCGAGCCGCCCGTCACAATCCCATGCACCGCCGCCACAATCGGCGCGGGCAGCGCAATCATCGCGACGATGCACTGATTCAACAGCCCAACCGTCTCATCCGCGTATTTTTCAATTTCAGAGATGTGCTCGACAAAGCCGCGCATGTCGCCGCCCGTCGAAAACGAACGACCATTCGCCTGCAAAATCACCGCGCGCAACTCTGCATCGTCTTGCAGCAGATTTATTTTTTCCAGAAACGCCGCGAGCAGTTCGGGCACGAGACTGTTATGCCGTTCGGGGCGATTCAGCGTCAGCGTCGCAATCGCGCCGTCGCGTTCGCACGACACCAATTCATTCATACCGCAGCCATGTTTCGCCCTGCAAACCGACATCGCCGTTCGGGCGTGAAATGCTCGTCAACACGCGTACGCGCTTTTCATCCTGAAGATGTTCTGCAACTTCAAGCCGAATCGTGATTTCTTCGCCCGTGTATGTCGGCGTCGGAAACATCAACGCTTGTTCCAACGGCGCGCTGTGCGGAAAAATTTTTTTCAACGCGCCGCACAACACGCTGTACAACAACATTCCATGCGCCACCGTTTGCCCAAACCGCGTCCGCGCCGCGAATTCGGGGTCAACATGAATGGGATTGTCGTCGCCGCTCAAACGCGCAAAGCGAACAAAATCGTCTTGCGTGAAAATATGCGTTTGCGTGAAAGTGTTGCCCGTTTGCATTATCGCCATCATCGAATTCAATTCGACGGGATTTTTTCTCCATGCGCCGCTTTCACTTGGCCGCGATTGATTTTCCCCAACGTATTGCGCGGCAGCGCGTCCACAAACACAAACGATTTCGGCATTTTGAAATGCGCGAGTTTGCCTTCGCACCACGCGATTAAATCCGCTTCGCCCGCTTGCGCGCCCGGTTTCAAGGCGACGATAGCGCGTCCCACTTCATTCCATTTCGGGTCCGGCACGCCAATGACGCACGCTTCGCGCACGGCAGGATGTTGTTCGAGCAGATTTTCGATTTCGGCAGGATACACATTCAGCCCGCCCGATTTGAACATTTCTTTTAATCGCCCGACGACATACAGAAAACCATCCGTGTCTTGTTCCACCAAATCGCCCGTGCGGAACCAACCGTCCACGAACGAATCCGCGTTCGCTTCGGGACGATTCCAATATCCGCCAAACACATTCGGACCGCGCAGCCACAATTCGCCCGCTTCGCCGCGCGGCACATCTTGTTTGTCGGAATTGACCACACGCGCCTCGGTGAAAAACGCGGGCTTGCCGATGAAACCCAAACGTTGTGTGCCCGCGATTGCATCTTCGGCTTCCATCATTGCCGCTGTCGGCGAAGTTTCGGTCAAACCGTAACCGCCCGCGAACGGCAAACCCCGCGCGCGAAATGCGTCCACGACTTGCAAGGGACAGCGGTCGCCGCCGTTATAGAAAAAACGCACGCTCGAAAAATCTGCCGTCGCAAAACGCGGCGACGCCAGCAGCGCGCCCCACAATGCAGGCACGCCCATCATAATCGTCACGCGCTCGCGCTCGATGAGCTCTATCGCATTGTCCGCATCGAATTTGCGCGGCATCACGACGCGCCCGCCCATCAACAATGTCGGCAGTGTAAACAGACCGATGCCGCCGACATGCACCAGCGGCAAAACGGTGAGCGTCACATCGTTCGCGGTAAGCCCCAACGCGATAATGTCGTTCAGCGCATTCCAAAATTGATTCGCGTGCGTGAGCACCACGCCTTTGGGTTTGCCTGTCGTGCCAGAAGTGTAAACGGTCAACAGCGGCGCGTCCCACGAAATCGGTTCGGCGGGTTCGGCATCGGATTGATTTTCGACGAGCGACGCGTAGGTTTCACAACCTGCCGGCGCGTCGCCTTCCAGCACAAAAATTTTTTCGACGCGCGTGAGCGCTTGCAACTGCGGAATCATCCCCGCTTGTTCCGCGCCAATGAAAAGAACCCTCACGTGGCTGTCGGTGATGGGAAACGCGAGTTCGGGCGCGGTGAGCCGATAATTCAACGTGACGACGACGCCGCCGACTTTGCCCGCGCCAAACAACAGCGCGAGAAATTCGGGATAATTCATGCACGACACGCCGATGCGGTCGCCCGCGCGCAAACCGAGCCCGGTCAATGCGTGCGCGGCGCGATTCGCTTCGCGATTCAGTTCTGCGTACGAAAAAGTTCTTTGCGGCGTCACCAGCGCAACGCGCTGCGGATGCAGTTCCGCATGTTTCGCTAACCAATAGCCGATGCCGTACATAATTCTGCTCCGAGTTTGCGGGCGGTTAAAACCGCAGCAATGAATACACCAAGTGTGCCTTCGCACACTAAATGCGTGCGAACCTGCGCAGGCAGGTTTCGTGTTTTCGTTGCCGCGAATTCATTCGCTTGCCGTGCGCGCGCTTTCGTGCAGCACCACCGCTTCGCCTTCCGCCACCGCTTCACCACGCTGATTCGTCACGGATGTCTTCAATGTAACAATGCCTTTGTCCGCGCGAATCGCCGTGATTTCCACCGTCGCCGTAATCGTGTCGTCAATCAACACGGGTTTCAAAAATTTCAAATCTTGTTTCAAATACACCGTGCCGTTGCCCGGCAGTTGATTGCCCAACACCGCCGAAAGCAATCCGAACGAAAACGCGCCGTGCGCGATACGCGCGCCGAAACGCGTGGTCTTGGCATACGCGTCATCCAAATGCAACGGATTGTGGTCGCCGCTCAAATCCGCGAACGCGCGCACATCCGCGTCGGTAATCGTTTTCGTTAAGGTTGCAGTTTCGCCAATGTGCATGCAAGTTCGGAGGGAATTGAAGGAAATAAGGGAAATCAAATTTCCTTCAATTCCTTTATTTCCCTAAATGTGCAATCAACAACGCGCTAAACTCTTCCGGCTTTTCGATGAAAGGCGAATGTCCCGTATCCGCAATCACATGCTCGGAATAATCGCCGCCTTGCGCCTTGTAATGCTCCAACACATTGCGCGTTTGCGCCACCATCGGCTGCGGCGGATAAATTTCTTCACCGGGCCAGCCGGGCACAAAGCCCAATTTGCCGAGCGTGCCAAAATCAAAGAACGACGTGTCCGATGTGATTTGGTCGTCGGAACCGCGCACCCACAACACGCGCGGTTTTGGGTGCGCGGCAATGAAATTTTTCACGCTGTCGCCAACATATTTTGGAGACAACGCGTTGATGGGTCCGAATTTTCCGGGCGCGACGTTGGGCCAATTCGCGGACGGGACGAAATCGCCGGGATATTTGTCGGGACCGACCTTTTCGCTCAATAACGACGACAACAATTCCTCTTCGCGCGCGGGTTTAAACGGCGGTTTCCAGTAGAACGAATTCATTACGACGCGCGGCGACGCTTGCGGATTGTCCGCGCTGCGGTCGCCTGCCGCCATCAATTTTGGAAATTCGGGATTGACAATGCCGCCGCCCGAACCCGCAAAGTCGTCATAATTCGGCGTGCCATTCACGTCTTTCGTTCCACCGAATCCGAACGGCGAACCCGGGTCAACAAGAGTGGCGGACAAAACGCGCGCGGGC
>CAZXYP010000077.1:0-17271 GCA_964644955.1 uncultured Anaerolineales bacterium
ACGCGATTCAAATCCAATTCGCCCGACTCGGCATACACACTCGCGCTTTCACGCAGTTTGATGGGGTAACGGAACGGGTCTTGCTGCGGATGCAAACCGGGCACGGCGTGCGTTTCCGATTCCCACCCGCCGCTCAAATCGAAAATATGAACGTCATCCGCCAACGTATCGAGAGCGTATTCCAACGATGCTTCGAACGAAACGCGTTCGTCGGGCCAGGCGCCCATTTTGAGCATGCGATGGCGCGAGCTCCACAAGTGCGCGATATTCAATGCGAGTTTGGTGTGGCGCAGCGCTTTGCGACATTCCTTGAGCATCAAAAATGCTTCCGCGCCGGTTGCAGGAAATTTTGGAAATTGCAGCGTTTCGATGACCGGTGTGAAACTCATTTCGCGCGACGTATAGTACGTGGCAAAGACATTGAAAATCTTGATTGCCTTTTCCATCTGGTCATGGCGGTCCCAATTCCACTTGTCCACGTGCGCGAGGTGAAACACGAAATAGTCGGCGTCAATGTATTCGGCAAATTCCATCGCCTGCTTGGTCGCTTCAATCGCTTCGTACTTGGCAAAAAAATTTGACGAGAGCGGGTCGCGATTTTGCACCGGTTGATGGACGCCAATGAGCATGTTCGGCGCGCGCAGCTTTTGCAAGAGCTCGGGCTGCGATTGCACCGCGCGCCACCAGCGATTGTTTTTACGCGGGATGAATTGGTCGGGAAACATCGCGGGAACGGTCCACAAATCTTCGGGTTGGATTTCCAACAGCACGTACGGGGATTCAAGGCGCGCCTGATACAATTCGATGTAATCGCCCAAGCGTTCGGGCACCCGCAAATTCCGCGGCAAATCCGCGCGATTCACATCCGACAGGGCACAACCGACAATAATTTCTGACATGTTTTGATTTTATAAAATACGCCATACGCGCCGTGCGGCAGCGTAGCTTGTATTTTGTCTGTGCGACGATAACGCCAAATTAGATTGCTTTGAGAATGCGGGGCGGCGCCAACCACACCAATTGCCCGGCAAGCACTGCCCCATCGTCCAAATCAACGCGCGCCAAGCCCGCTTTTGCCATACGCACCGTGCCGCCGGTCAACAGCGCAATCACACGACTAAAATCCGGCTCGTGCCCGACAAACAAAATATCGCGGTCCATGTGTTCATTCAATAATTGGCGCAGCCCATTGAGGTCGAACCCCGGCGCGAGCAGCGGAGTCGTTTCATACTCGACGCCCAATGCCAACGACACAACATTGGCGGTTTCCCAGGCGCGCGGCAGCGGGCTGGTCAAAATCACATTCGGATGCAGTTCGAGTTTACGCATGGCTTGCGCGATGGCTTCCACCTCTTTGCGCCCTTTTTTGGTCAGCGGACGTTCGTCATCCGGTTTCGTCCAACCTTCCCAATTCGCCTCGCCATGACGCAGAAAATACAGCTTCACGCGCGCGATTATACCCGTGTAAGCCATGACTGCCAAGTGATACAATACAGACATGCGCGCACCCTCCGGCAGTGACACAAGCATCGCGTTGACGAAACTCTATGCCCGCCTGCACGCGCATTACGGACCTCAAAACTGGTGGCCCCATGAAACGCTGTGGGAAATTATGGTCGGCGCGATTTTGACGCAAAACACCGCGTGGAGCAATGTAGAAAAAGCGCTGGGCAATTTGAAGCGCGCCAACGCCCTCGCGCCCGAACGTATCCGTGCGCTGTCCCGCGCGCGCTTGACGCAATTGATTCGTCCCGCCGGTTTTACGTCGAGCAAACCACTGCGCTTGAAAACACTGGCAAATTTTTTACGGCGCGAATACGCGGACGCGCCCGAAAGGATGCGCGGCGGCGATTTGCACAGACAGCGCGCACAATTGTTGGCGCTGCACGGCGTCGGTCCCGAAACGGCGGACGCGATTTTGTTGTATGTGGCGCAGCAGCCGATTTTTGTCGTTGACGCCTATGCGCGCCGGATTCTCGCGCGGGTGGGCATCATCGGCGAAAAGATTTCGTATCACGCGCTGCAAACTCTGTTTCTGGTAAATTTGCCGCATGATACGGAGCTGTTTCAAGAATTTCACGCGCTGCTGGATACGCATGCAAAATATATCTGCACAAAACGCGCGCCGCGCTGCAGCGCATGTCCACTGGCAGACCTTTGCGCGCACAAACAGAGTTTGTCTGCACAAAGGACGCCGTGATAAAGTGAAAACGGCATGTACGATATGATGTTCGCGGCAATAACGGCGCAGTCGCGATTTTGTAATTCTCCCGCGCGCGTGTATAATCCCCCATTGCCCGCGTGGTGAAAGTCTGACCGCGCGATTTTTTTGGCAATTTGTCCGGACGGGGATAGCCCCGCCCTCAGGAGTTTGTTGACGTGAAACGACCGTATCAACCGAAGCGTTTGCATCGTTTGCGTGTACATGGCTTCCGCCGCAAAATGCGTTCCACCGGCGGACGCAATGTCTTGAAAGCCCGCCGCGCCAAGGGACGCGCGCGGCTGACCGTTGGCGTCAAGCGCGCCAAAGTGTTTCGCAAGCCGTAGGGTGCGAGCAAACACGTAGGTTTGGGCATAAACTTTGTTTTGCGCCCAAACACGTACTTGAGTGAAACGCGCGTGGCGACTGAAAAATCAAGCCGACGTACAGCGGGTGTGGCAAGAAGGACGCGCATTTGCCCACCCGCTTGTTATATTGCGAGTCCGCGCCAATCAATTGCCACAATCGCGCGCCGCATTTATCGCCGGCAAGAAATTGGGCAATGCCGTTGCGCGAAATCGCGCCAAGCGCCGCTTACGCGAAGCCCTGCGTCCTCATTTCACACAGCTCCCGCCCGGTCTCGATTTGGTCTTGATTGCGCGGGGAAACATTAACGAGGTTCCCTTTACCGATTTAACCGCAGCGGTGCAACACGTTTTGACCCGCGCACATTTACTTGAATCATGAAATATCTCGCGCTCGTACCGATTCGCTTTTACCAACGCTTTATCTCGCGCGGACTGCCTTCGGCATGTCGCTTTCAACCGACGTGTTCGCAGTATGCGGTCGAAGCCATTGACCGTTTTGGCTTACTCCGCGGCGGTTGGCTCGCCGTGAAACGGATCTTGAGTTGTCATCCGTTTCACGCCCCGGGGTTTGACCCGGTGCCTTATCGCGATTGACCGTGCAGACCTGACTGGTTTCCATCGCGCATTTTCAAGCAATACGTCTGTTGCGTATGGCAAGTTCAGTACAAAACTTTTGTTCAAAGACCAGTCGGGTCTTGATTTCTGTTAGGAGTGTAAACATCAACAGGTTCATTGTAATCGTCTTGGCATTGTTCGGTTTGGCAGTCCTGACCGCGTGCGGCGGCTCTCCCGCTTCCACCGGTTGGTCCGGCGCTGCCCTCGATACCAATACCCTGTATTACGGCGGCAATGATGCGCGGGTCTATGCCCTCGATTCTGCCACCGGCACATTCAAATGGGTGTTTCCCAAAGACAAAACCTTGACCTCCATTTATGCCACCCCGGTTGAGGACAATGGTATTGTCTATGTTGGCGGCTATGATGGCGTCATGCGCGCGTTGGACGCCAACACCGGCACGCAGCGCTGGGCATTTCCCGCCGAGCCAAATCTTGCCGTGTACGGTCCAATTGTGCCAACCGCATTGCTGGTCAACGGCACATTGTATTATGGCGACAATTTGCACAACTTGTACGCACTGGATGCCGCCACCGGTTCCAAGAAATGGCAGTTCACCACGCAAAACAAAATTTGGTCCGGCGCCGTCCATGATAACGGCACGCTCTATTTCGGTTCGATAGACCACAAGTTGTATGCGCTCGACGCCAATACCGGCACACAAAAATGGACGTTTGACGCCGGTGGGTTGATTGCAGGTAGCCCGCGCATAGAAAACGGCGTCGTATATTTCGGCGCGTTAAATGCCTTGGTCGCATTGGACGCTGCCACCGGCACACTCAAGTGGACCTTCAAAGTCCCAAATCCGAACGAATGGTTTTGGGCGCAGCCGACGATTGCAAACAACACGGTGTATATCGGCTCGTTAGCCGGCAATGTTTATGCGTTGGATGCCGCGACCGGGAATAAAAAGTGGACGTTTCCTCTGGCAAACACCTCCGAAATTCGCTCTGCGGTTGTCGTGGACGGCGAGACCGGTTATTTCGGCGCGGCAGACCAAAACATGTACGCCATTTCCCTGTCCAACGGTCAACTCAAGTGGAAGACCGCCGACAAGGCATTGGCAGGACCCATCTATACAACACCATATTTGCGCGATGGTATTTTGTATATTCCCGTACAAGGGCATAATATGTACGCGCTGAATGCGGCGGACGGCTCGCGCAAGTGGTGCTTTGACGGCAGTTCCCGTCAAGCGTGTGGGAATTAGAATCCTATGGATATTCTCGGAACATTATTCAACACGATTGTTTACAATCCGATGTTGAACGCAATGATGTATCTGTATTCCTTCATTCCGAATTATGGCATTGCCATCATTGTTTTCACTATCGTTGTCGGCGTGGCGACCATGCCCTTTCGCATCAAGTCGCAGCAGTCCATGAAAGCCCAGCAAGAAAAAATGGCTGCCATGAAACCCAAGCTCGATGAAATCAAAAAGAAATACAAAGACCAGCCGCAAGAATTACAACGCCAGCAGATGAAGTTGTATCAGGAACACGGCGTGGCGAATCCGTTCAACATGGGTTGTCTTTTGACCCTCTTGCCGTTTCCCATCTTTATCGGCATGTATCAGGTCATTACCGCCGTCATGGGCGACCGCCCCGAGCAAATGATGCAGCTGCCGCGTCATCTGTATCCGAATTTTCTCAATGTGACAACGCTGCTTCCCGTCAATTCGAATTTTTTGGGACTCGACCTTGGCGCCATTCTCAGCACCCAAAATCTGATTATTGCCGGCACCGTGATTGTGCTTGTGGTTGGCACGCAGTTTGTTCAGACAAAAATGATGCAGAATCCGGGCGCCGCCCTGGACCCGTCGCAAGCGCAAATGAATCAATCCATGACGCTGATGATGCCGTTGATGTTTGGTTTTTTTGTCTGGAGCGCACCCATCGGTTTATCTCTGTACTGGATTACTTTTAGCGTCATTGGCATTATCCAACAAGGTCTCACGGGCGGTTGGAGCGGACTCACCAATTTGTTACCAAAACGCGCGCCCGAACCGGTTCGCACCAAACGCACCGCCGGCAGCAGCAGTACGTCTTCGCTCAAAGCGCCCGCAGACAGCGCGAACGGCAACAAAAACGAACTTGCAGCGTCCTCAAACGAAAACGCTGCCAGCGAGAACAAGGGAAAAAAGAAAAGTGGCAAAAAGCGTTAAATCCGGCGGACGCACGGTCGAAGAAGCCATCCAAAATGGCTTGGCAGAATTGCATGTGGAACGGGACCAAGTTCAAGTCGAGCTCTTGAGCGGCATGAGCGAGCCCGACCATCCTGTAATGGTGCAGCTGACCGTGCCCGACGAAATCGAGAATAATTTTGCGCCTGTGAGCGCGGGCATCACCGCGTCGGTCGCGCCGATGATTCAAACTCCGGTCGCAGAGGTCGCATCCGATACGGTCCCCCAAGACGTTCCCGAAAACGCCAAGCAAGTTCTGGAGACGTTACTGCGCGGCATGGGCATTCGCAGTCAAGTCGTCATTCACCACGAAGCGCATGACGAGGATGGACCTGATTTTGTTTTGGATATTGGAGGCGCGGACCTGGGGATTCTCATTGGGCGGCGCGGCGAAACCTTGCGCGATTTGGAATATCTAACGCGCCTCATTGTCGCAAGCCGGACCAAGAGCAACGCGCGTTTCATGGTGGACGTGGAAGGGTATCGCACACGCCGCGAACGCGTCTTGCGTGAATTGGCAAAACGCATGGCGGACCGCGTGAAACAAAATCGCCAACCCATCACCCTCGAAGCCATGCCGCCGAATGAACGCCGTATCGTTCACCTTACGCTCAAAGAACACCCCAGCGTCAAAACCCTAAGCATCGGCGAGGGCGACAGACGCCGCGTCATGATTCTGCCGAAATAAAGGCGGAAGGATGAAGGATGAATAACAAGCCCTTTTCATCCTTCATCCTTCCGCCTTCATCCTTTGCCTTGCCTCCTGACTTTGTCGTCATCGGTCACCTCACGCGTGACGAACACGCGGACGGGAGCTATACGCTTGGCGGCGCTGTCACGTTCGCTTCCATTGCCGCGCGCAATTTGGGCTATCGCGCCGGCATTGTCACCAGCGCGGCGGATGATTTTCCCGAACCGCAATTACTGCACGATATCGAAATCGTGCGCATTCCCTCTCCCACGACGACCACGTTTCTAAATTTGTATCAGGGCAATCATCGCACGCAACACGTGCGCGACATTGCCGCCCACCTGTCGCCGGATGCGGTACCTATCGAATGGCGCAACGCCAAAATCGTACTGCTCGGTCCGCTCGTCGCCGAAATTGACCGCGCCATACTCGACGTGTTTTCGCCGGAAACCATTATCGCTGTTTCGCCGCAGGGCTGGATGCGAAAATGGGACGCGACCGGACGCGTACGCGCCAAAGCATGGCAAGAGGCGCAAGACATTTTGCCGCACGTCAGCGCGTTGATTTTGAGCGAAGAGGATTTGGGCGGATTCGCCGAACGCCTGTCCTCGTACGTTGCCCTTGCGCCGATGGTGGTCTTGACACGCGGCGACAAGGGCTGCACTATTTATCGGAAACGCGAACGCCCGTTGGATGTGCCCGCGTTTCCGACACAAATCGTAGACCCGACCGGCGCAGGGGATACATTTGCGACCGCATTCCTCATTCGTTTTTACGAAACGAACGATATTCTCCAAGCCGCGCGTTTTGCGAACGCCGCCGCCTCGTTGGCAATTAGCAGTATGGGCGCAGAGAACATGCCGACGCGCGCGCAAGTGGAAGCATTGCTCGCGCGAACGAACGCATAGCCCGTTGACTATTCTTTAACCTTCCACGTGCCGCCCGGTTCCGGACCTTGCGCGTTGGCAAAATCATCTGTCGCCAACATTTGCATTTTCAATTTTCCCAACGCGCTCTTTTTGAATTTCACCGCGTAATGCAAAATCACATGCGGGTCATTGGGTCCGCTCGCCGTGAATCCGCTTTGCGACAAATCAAGCGCGCCGAATTTATTTTTCAAAATTTTCGCTTCCCCCGCGTTGCCGCTGTCAATCACGTTGCCGTCTTGATCGAGCAGTGAAAATGTACTCGTCGGCAATCCTTCCGTGAATCGCAGCCACAAGATGATTTCTTTGCCGCGTTTGAAACGGAGGTCAACGGTATTCAAGTCGCGCCACCGCGTCGGCGAATCCCATGCGACATCAAAAATTTGTTGTTCGCCCGGCATACTCGAACCTTTGTTGGGAGAAATGGCGCCAATGCCAACCGGGCCCGCTTCAAACGCGCCAATGTCACAGCGCACCTCAAAATCACCATCGCCGTCCGTTGGACGCGTCGAGCTGCGTTGGTCGGTGGTGAGAACCGCGTCGTTTTCGTCGCGACATCCGCCGGGATTTCCCGCATCAATGGCAGGACTGCCGCGCAAGAGCGCGCGTGTCAGCGTCGGTCCGCCATTGTTTTGAAGCGCCCCGAGGCGTGGATCTACATTCAAGAGGTTGCCGGTGGACGTACCGATGAGCGTGCAGTCGGTTGTGTCTTCAATCAAGTTAAACCCATTCGAAGTGAGCGTCCCACTGCAATCGCTTACCACACCATCATCACTTGTATTGTCCGTATTGTCTGCAACAATCGTGTTTGTGAGTTCCAGCGTGCCATGATTCTTGATGCCGCCACCATTGCCAGACGTACAATGCACCAAACCGGCAAAAAACTCACATGCGGGATTCGTCGAATTATTTGCCACGGTTGTATTGAATAGTCGAACTGTGCTGTAATTCAAAATTCCGCCGCCGCTTTCGACAGTTTCGTTTCCGCTGATTGTAGAATTTACAATGCTCGTAACAGCATTCGGGCTCGTGTTCAATATGCCGTGTCCAACATAAAGCACTTCAAACAAATAACCTCCACCGGCGTTGTCACTAATCTCACTATCGCGAATCGAAAGCGTGCCGCCGTTATTATGCACACCGCCCAGATTATCCGCAATAACACTGCGCGTGATTGTGCTGTTGCCGCTGCTTATCACAATTCCATAACGCCCATGATTTCGAATCAGACTGTTGGTTATGTTCACACGTTGGGCAACGATGCCGGCAGTTTGACCGCCACTCAAGGATTGGCTGTTTGTGAAGGTGACGAGACAATTACACAGAATGTCGGCAACCCCATTGCAGCAAGATCCCGAAAGACCCGGCGGCTCAACAAAGTTCACGATATTGTCGGTTAGTGCGACATTGCTAAACGTCAGTGCGCCAAGTGTGCCTTCAACGCCGGCGCTGACCAGATTGTTGGTGGTAACGCGCCCGCCGCGGATGATGAGATTTTCGAATGCGGCAGTGTTGGAACCAAAGACGCTAAACACCTTGTCCAGTCCTCCGCCATCAATCGTCGTGTTGGGCGCACGCCCGCGTATGATGATGGAATCGGTGATGTCGAGGTCGCCATTGACTGCCGTGTTATCAATGCCCGCGCGTGTGAGTTTGTGTACGTTGGTAAACGCAAAGGTAATCGTATCGGTTCCCGGTGTCGCGTTCGCCTGTTGAATCGCCGCGCGCAAGCTGCATTGGTCGCCTGCGGTCGCGAGGTTCGTGTCACACCGATTGTCTGCCAGATTGGCATCCAGCACATCCGTTAATTGACTGACTAGAAACGTCGCGTTTGGTTCTGCGTACACTTGCGGCGCGCGCGCCAACAACAGTCCGCTCAACAGCATCATTCCCAAACCGATTGCGAAAATTTTGTGTTTCATTTTTTTCTCCTTTCGAATGAATTCGAGAACGCGGCGCGCGCGCCACAGCATAACGTTCTTGCCGAAATTGTTTTCAATACGCGCCGAGCAGCCAATTGCCCGCCGCGTTCGGGTCGTCCGACGCGAAGAATTCTTGCTGCGCCGCAATCATTTCATCGCGTTCCATTACGCCGTTGCCATTTTTGTCGAGACGACGAAATGCTTCGTTCGCGTCCGCTTCACTCACGCCAAACGTTTTGAGAAAACGCGCAAAACGAAACGCATTTGCCGCGTCCGCGGGACCTTGCGGGTCAACGACGCGCCACATTGCCAGCGTGCTGTCCACATAGCCCGCGACAAACGCGTCGAACATGGGCGAATGAAGAATGCTGTCGTGGAATGCGAGAAATTCTTGCAGGGTGATTTTGTCGTCGTCTTTGCTCAACATTTTTGGTGCAGCATTTGATACGCGGACGAGTCGCTCGCCACGTCGAACGCGTGCGCCATGTGCGCGGCGTACTGTTCGTAATCACTTTTTTCCAATACGCCGTCGTGGTCCATGTCCGCGAGTTGAAAGGCGCGTGTGATTTTGCGGATTTGTAAATCGGTCAACATTTCGGTTTCCTCCTTGAGAGAGATTCGTGCGATAAAAACCATCGCGATTGGAGACCGGAGACTGCTCACTGCTAATCCCGCTCTCCGGTCTCGATTCTTTTACGGCGTGCTGAATGTGCGCGCCGCCGATTTCGTGCAGCCGAATGCGTTGCACGCTTGGACAAACCATTTGAACGTCGTGTTTGCCGCGAGCGTTTTTGTTTTGTATTTCAAAACGGTCAATCCTGTTTTGCTGTCCACTTTTTTATTTGTCGCCGCATCTTTGACGGTGACCTTGTACGTGTTCGCGCACGCTGCCTTGCTCCAGGTCAACTTGGGTTGAGTGGAAGAGACAGTTGAATTGTTGATTGGTTTCTTTAAGGTTGACTTGGCTGGTTTGGTTGCGCACCCGTTGGTTGGCGTGGCGGTCGGCGTGGCGGTCGGCGTGGCGCTCGCGCCAAGCGAAGGCGTATTCGTGCGCGTTGCCGTTGGTGTTGCGCCATCATACATCCCCGCATCAATTCGAATACCACCGGCGGTCTGAAAAATCAGGTTGGAATATCCGAGATGTTCGCCGATGGCGGCAATATCGCTGTCTGCTAAATGATCATTTCCCTGGTTCTGCGGCGAAAAACTAAAGCCGTTCGGCAAAATCACATGCACTGTCAAGCTGCCGGGTGGTCCATGCACCGCGTACTGTCCATTCGCGTCCGTCACATCCGTTTCATAAATTTGCGTCTTGTCACCGCTCCGCATTTCGACAGTCACGTTCTGAATAAACGGTTCGCCGCTTTCGCGGATGCCGTCAAAATCCAAATCGTTCCAGACGACTCCACTCGCGGTAATTACCACCGGCGTAACGGTCCTTGTGGGAGTTTTGGTGATAGTGGGAGTATGAGTGAAGGTGGGAGTCGCCGTGTGCGCGCTATTCGCAGCCGCTTCATACGCGCCCATGTCACAACGCGGCGTGCCGCTGCCAAATCCGTCCAACGTGCGCGCGAATCCGCTGCCGCGTTGGTCAGTGGCGAGCGCGTTGCCGTCCGCGTCCGTGCAGCCCGAAATATTCCCCGCATCAATCGCGGGACTGCCCGCTTGCAGCGCGTGCGTTTGCGTTTTACCGCCGTTGTTCGCCAGCGCATTCAATTTTGCGTCGAGCGGCGCGTTCAGCGTTCCGACCAAATCTCCATTTGCGCCATGACTAAAAGAAGTACAGGTGTTGCCGCGTGCGCCGAGCAAATTGTTGCCATCGGAAGCGACAATGCCAAAACAATCCGGGTTGGTGGGCGAAATGTTTCCGGCGATAATTGAATTTTTTACGCGCAGCGAGCCGCCCGTCCCCCTGAAAATTCCGGCGGCTTGATTGGATGCTTGATTTTGCGAAACGGTCACATTGCTCAGTACACCATCCAACCCGTTTTCATGATAGAGCGCACCGCCGGTTCCGCTCACGTTGCCGCTCAACGTACTGTTGGTAATCACAAGCGCGGCACTCTTGGAATAAATGCCCCCGCCGTTCGTCGCGCTATTTCCATTCACCGTCGAATTGACCATCGTCAGCTCGCCTTTGCTGAAAATGCCGCCGCCCGCAAACGCTGTCCCGCCTTGGACGGTCACGGCGTCGAGCGTGAGCGTGCCCGAATTGAAAATGTTGCCCCCAAGTGCAAACACGCCTGTGTCTGTGGCGGTTGTGTTGTTTTGAAACTTGGCGTTTGTGAGTGTGGCAACGCCATCGTTATACAACCCGCCGCCATGCGCATCGCTTCCATCATTCGCTATCGAATTTTCCGAAATCGTGCTGTCAAGCACAACGAGCGTGCCTTGATTGAAAATGCCCGCGCCCAAGTTTTTGTTTGTGTTGAGTGTGATGACGGAATCCTCAATCGTCGCCGTCGCGCCCGCGTTGATGCGAACCCCCGCGCCGTCGCCCGCATGACCAAAATTCCCTTTGCGAATCGTGAGATGGTCGAGCGTGACACTGGAACCCGTAATGTCCACAATGCGATCTGCCCACCCCGTATTGCCCTCAATCACCGCGCGCTGTTTGTTGATGCCGCGCAGTGTGATATTGGTTTTCAAATCCAAATCGCCATTGTCATCCGCGCTGCCCGTCAAACTCAATGTATAAACGGTGGCAGTCGTGGTGCCGCTCGGCAATTCAATCGTGTCGTTCGCCGTACCCGCAGGACACGCGTCAACAGCGACATTTGTGTTGGCTGCCTTGACGGCTTCGCGCAGTGAACAATCGCCGTCGTTATTCAATTCATCGGCAGTAGTGTTGACGCTAATCGTCGTCGTCGGCGCGGCGATGACTCCGCTTGTGTGCGCAATGCCAAAGAGGCAAAACAAAATCCCAATAGTGAGAGTCATTTTGAATTTCACGAGACACTCCTTGTTAGGACTTGCAAAACTGTCATTTCGAACCGATTTTGTTCACGTGGAGTTCAGGTGCGAAATCTCAAGCTGGAAAACCGAGATTTCTCATTGCATTCGAATTGACAGGCACACGTCCTAGTTGTCTAAGCTGCGCGGCGCGCCAGCATCACCCCAAACGCGCCCGTCACCACCACACTCCCCAAAAACGCAAGATATACAAGCGCGAATCCATTCCCCCAATTGATTTGGACTGCATACCGCGCCACCACAACCAATTGCAGTACGCCGAGCAGCGCATAGGTCCACATTGCCCCGCGCAAACGCCGCGCATCATTTTCCCAAATGCCCCACGCCGTCGTCACCCCAATGCCAATGCACCACGCGCCGATGGCGATGCTCGTCAACGGCGTGAGCGTCCACATCCACACCGGAATCAGCGCGCCCGGAAAAAAATACAGCGCCGCGCCGACGGCGAACAAAACAAGCGCCTGCGTCGCCATCACTGCGCGAAACCAAAGCGGAAGCGGATGCATGCGCGCCGGTTCGACGCCGGGCACGCGCCGCTGTATGGACCACAAGATAACCAACGCTATCGGTACACCCACATAAATCGCCAACCACACCCAAAACGCGAATTGCGCCGTCCACAGCGGGCTGTTCCAATGAAACTTGTCCCAATGCTGGAGTGTGGCAAACAATGTCAATAGAGTGAATGCCCACACGCCCGGCACCGCAATCCGCGCGTGCGCCCATGTCGGCGCGCGATAGGAATGCCACAACATCGGCAGCGTGCTCCAATACGCCGCGCCGAGAAATGCCGCCGTCAACGCGGACTTGATGGTCCACGCAAAAAATTGGTCTGTCACTTCGCTCAACACAAAGAGCTGTACGCCTACAATGAAAACCAAAACCATGTCAATGGCAAACCACCAACGCATCGCGGGAGCAAGCGGCTGCGGGTGTTCCCCTCGCGCTTGTTCTCGGTTCTCTGTTGCGGATGTCATCGTAAGCTCCGCGCTGTTCATTTCCCTTCTCACGTTGACCTTGAACGCGGCAAATCCGCCGGTCTTGAAATCCCGTCGGCATTTTCACCATACGTCGCATCCAAATAACGCACGAGCGCCTCCATATCGCGAAAACCCATTTGCTCCCCCGTGCGGACATTTTGCAACATCCAACGCCACCGATTTTCTTTGCCGCCACGCCAGATGCGGAGCAAATACGAATCGTAATATCCCAACAGAGTCGCCGTTTCCATTTCGCATTGCCTCTTTCTTGGCTTGCAGTATAGCGTTGCCGCGTTCCCAAATCGTTCCCAAACCGAACTGTTTCCAATCTGCAATTCGCCACCGCGCGCAAAGCGCCAAGCAAGCGTATAATAAAAGCTGATGCCGCGGCTCACTCTCCAACTTTTGGGTTCCTTTCAAGCCCGAATGGATGATGAACCCATCATCTTTCGGTCGGACAAGGAACGCGCCCTTTTGGCGTACCTCGCCGTCGAAGCCGACCGTCCGCACCGCCGCGAGACCCTCACCGCGCTCTTGTATCCCGAACAAACGCAAACTCAGGCGCAAAACAATCTGCGTAAAACGTTACATCGTTTGCGCGCCGCTTTGCGCCAGACCGACGAATCCGGCAGTTTGCTCATCACGCCCAAAACACTGCAATTCAATCCGGCTGCATCGCACGTCCTCGACGTGGAGGTTTTTCGGGCACACTTGGCGCCAACCCGCCGGCACCTGCATCGCCGCGCGGAAACGTGCGTCCTCTGCGCCCGCGCGCGGGAAGAAGCGCTCGCGTCCTATCGCGGAGAATTTCTCGCGGGCTTTCACCTCTCCAACAACGATATGTTCCAGGAATGGGTGACGCTGACGCGCGAACAATTGCATCAACACGCGCTCGAAGCGTTCATGCAGACCTTGCATTTCTATTTGAACCGCGTCGAATGGGAACCGGTTATGCGTTACGCGCGGCGCGCGCTGGAATTGGAACCATGGAACGAAATCGCGCACCGCGCGTTAATGACCGCGTTCGCCGCGCAAGGACAACGCGCCGCAGCGTTTGCGCAATACGAGGCGTGCAAAAAAATATTGGCGGCGCAGCTGGACGCGGAACCCGAACGCGAAACGCGCGAACTGTATCAAGCCATTCGCGCAGGGAATTTCACCCTCCCCACCCCGCCGGCGTCAAATCTCCAAGCGCCGCTCACACCCTTTATCGGACGCGCCCACGAAATTGAGCTTTTGACGGCGCGCTTGCTCGACCCGACCCGGCGACTGCATACCATCGTCGGACCCGGCGGCATGGGCAAAACGCGGCTCGCGTTAGCAGTCGCCGAACGCGCGCGCGGTGATTTTCGCGACGGCGTGTTTTTTGTCGCGCTGGCGACAGTGCCCCCCGATACGGCGCACCTGCCGGATGCCATTGCCTCCGCGACTGCCGACGCGTTAAATCTCCCCTTTAGCGGTTCCAGTGCGCCTTCCGCCCAATTGTTCAGCGCCCTGCGCCAAAAAGAGTTGTTGTTGGTCCTCGACAATCTGGAACACCTGCCGGCAGCTGCAGATTGGATTGTCGAATTACTGCGGCGCGCGCCGCAGCTCACCGTGTTGGCAACCACGCGCGAACCGCTGAACGTGTCCGCCGAAACCCTCCTGCGCCTCGACGGCTTGTCCGTACCGGAAGCGGAAGGCGCTATCGAATTGCGCGCCAGTGAAAGCGTGCAATTGTTTGTGGAGCGCGCCGCGCGCGCGGCAGGACACTTTACGGTTACACCGGAAACTTTGCGCGTTGTGGCAAACATCTGCCGCCGCGTGCACGGCATGCCGCTCGCCATCGAACTCGCCGCCGCGTGGCAGCGCACGCGCACTTTGACGGAAATCGCACAGCAATTGGAAACCGATTTGGACACCCTCGACACTATGCAGCGCGACGTGCCTGAACGACACCGCAGTCTGCGCGCGGTCTGGGAAGGTTCCTGGAATCTGCTGAATGAAACGCAGCAGCTGCTTTTGGCGCAAGCAAGCATATTTCGCAACGGATTCAGTCAAGAAGCAGCAAAACAAATAATTAACGTGCAAGTATCGGATTTGGACCGCTTAATAGATAAATCTATCTTAAAACGGAGTGACAACGGTAGATACGAAATTCACGAACTATTAATCCGTCTTGTTCGAGAAAAAATATCAAAAACAGATAATAAGCATCAAATTAAATCGAAATATATCAACATAAATCAAGAGGAATTAAAAAATAAACATAGCGCATATTATATTGATTTCGTTTCCAAACGCGGCGCTTTGCTCTTTCAGGGCGACCCGCGCGGCTCGCTCGCCGAAATTCGTCCGGAACTTGATAATTTTCGCGCGGCATGGAACAGCGCGATTGAAATGGGAAATGTGGAAGCAATCGCGCGCGGATTGGAGGGGATTTTTAATTTTTACTATCTGACCGGTTTGTACCGTGAGGGGCTCGCACTGCTCACGCAAGCCCTCGCGTTGGCAGAGTCCTCCGCGTCCAACGAATTGTACTTGCGCTTGTTGCTCGCGCGGGCGGAATTTTTGGAACGGCTTGCGCAGTACGCCGCAGCGCAGCACGAACTCAACGCGCTCTTGCCGCGTCTCGCTTCACAGCCGGAGCTGCTTACGCGCGCCCATTTGCGCGCGGCGTGGATTGGTTATTGGACCGGGCAGTTGGACGCGGGACGCTCGCACATTCGAATTATTTTGTCCGATACCGAAATGAATTCCGCGCTGCACGCCGACGCGTTGTACGTCGCCGGATTGATTGAACAGAGCGCGGCAAATCTGACCGGGGCGCGAGAATTTTACGAGCGCGCGCTGGCGCGGTATCGCGCGCAAGAGAACCAATACGGTGAATCGTCCGCCCTTGTGAATCTCGCGGATATTGGGGTGGACGGCGCGGCGTTGGATGACGCACTGCGTTATGGCGAACAAGCATTGACCCTGTCCACACGCATCGGCAAACGCTTTGACCAGGCGGCGGCGAATGTGATTTTGGGCAGTCTGTATTTCACGTTGGGCGACTTTGGGCGCGCCGAAACCGCGTACGCGCAAGCTCTTGCCATTTTTCGCGATTTGGGTAACAGCACCGGCGAAAGCATCGCGCTCCGCGGCGCGGCATCCTTGCAGCTCCAACGCGGCGACGCGCGCGCCGCGCTGGCATCCGCCGAACACGCGGCGCAGTTGGCTCTGGAATTGCATTCCCCATATCGCGAAGGCATGGCGCGTATTCTCATCGGCGATAGCCAGCTGGCTTTGCACCTCACAGACCAGGCGGAACAAAGCTACATGCGCGCTTTGGAACTGCTGCAGCACGCCGAGCGCGGACATCGCGCCTTGGACGCGTGGGCAGGTCTCGTGCGTGTCGCATTGGCGCGCGGCGACGCGGCGCAAGCGCTGCACTTTACCAATGAAATTCTCGCGCGGTTTGACGCGCAAACGTTTTACGACTGCGACGACCCGAGCGCGCTATACGTTTTGTGCGTACGCGTATTGGCAGCGCAACACGACCCGCGCGCACAAGCCGTCGCCGCACGCGGCAATGCCGAATTGATGCAGCGCGCCGCGCAAATTCAAGATAACGCACTGCGTCATTATTTTTTGGAGCGACCCGCTTCTCACCGCGCGTTGCGCGCGCTTTGGACACAGTTCACTGTTTCGGAAACCTCGGAAGGTTGGACCCCGCAACTTTATATTCAGAAATAGGCGTTGCCGTTTCTGGAGCGCAACGCATCACTGCCGCGCAAAAAATTGCCTTACTCCACGTCTGCGCCAATCTCTCCGGCAACGCCCGTCGCGTATTTTCAATTGTCCTGTGTAACCGTAAAAACCGCGCGCGCGTGCGCGCAAATGCTACATCTTGCGCGCATGCGCGCGCCGTTGTATAATGTTTTGGCAAAACTCACTCAACCACAACCTATAGTGGCTCGCCATCATCATGGGCACAATATATACCTTCGCCAATCAAAAAGGCGGCGTCGGCAAGACGACCACTGCCGTCAACATCGGCGCGTTTATGGCATGGCAAGGTCGCCGCGTTTTACTCCTCGACCTCGACGCACAAGGCAACGCGACTGCAAGTTTGGGGATCGACCGCTTTGCCTTACCCGCATCTTTGTATGATGTGTTTATGGACGGCGCGACGCTGCGCGAAATTTTGACGCCGACCGCAATGGAACGGCTTACCGTTGCGCCTTCCGTCCCCATGCTCGCCAGCGCCGAAGTCGAACTCGCTGCAATTCCGGAACGCGAATTTCTTTTGCGTAACGCGTTCCACGATGTGCGCGATGACTTTGACCACATCCTGATTGATTGCCCGCCTTCGCTCGGCATTCTCACGATCAATGCCTTAACCGCCGCCGATTTTGTCGTCGTTCCCGTGCAATGCGAATATCTCGCCCT
>CAZXYP010000078.1:0-17239 GCA_964644955.1 uncultured Anaerolineales bacterium
CGCGTTTGAATCAAAAATGCTTCATCCCAAATGCCGCATGTCAACAGACGCGGGGCAAAGTCCCAGCCAAAAGACATTTGGCATTTCAGGGTGGCATAGCGGTCAGGGAAATCATGCGACTGCGCGGGATGCGGCAGCAACCGACCCGAGATATGTTTCCACGCGCGTTCGGCGGAATTCAATTTTAGGCGCGGCAGCTGTTTGCCGCCCCACACGCGCACGGCGAGACAATGTGCCGTATTTTTCAGCAAAGCGCGCGGAATTTCATAAATTTGGCGCGAAAACATTCCGACGTGCGCGCCGAGCAACACATCATCCCAATACACGGCGCATTGATAGTCAACGCCGTACAAGAGTAAAAACGCGCGCGTATTTTCTTTAAGGTTCAGCGCAACCGCGCGGCGATACCACCAATCGTATTCATCTACCCATTGGCTTGCTTCATTATTTCTGCCGAGAAACGGGTCGGGAATTTTGTGAAGGTTCAACAAATCGAGCCGCACATCGCCGGGGACGGTTGCGGGCAGCCAACCCTGAACCTGTGCGAAATCGTTCCCCGCGCCAAAGGGCTGCGGGGCAACCGCGCCGACGAACCAATGGGCGTCGTTGAGAGGATAAATTTCGCGCATTAAAACGTTGCCACCACGCGCGTAATGTTTGTGGGAATTTTGATGCGGTGCGGGTCCACCAATTCTACGCCCGCTTTGTCGCCGCCCGCGTTTTTGATTTCCATCGGCAAATTCCATTCGATGTACGCAGGTGGTTCGCGCCATTTGCCGTTCAACACGAGCGTTGCATTGTGGTCGCCAAAGGCGAGCGTAAAATCCACGTTGCCAAAATACGTGGCAGCGCGTTCCACTTTGATGCTCGACGTTTCAAAAATCCAATCGTCAGGCAGCGCGGGCGTAAGCACGAGGTGGTCGGTTTCTTCAAACAAAAGCGCGTTGCGTACGAAACTGATACAGTCGGCTGCCATCCAACCATGATGTCCGTCGCCGTGTCCGCCGCGCCGCGTGTTGGGATGAATGGCTTCCGCCCACGTCCACGTGGGCGAGGCATGCTTGAGCAGAAAACGCATGGCGTTCCACGCGTCCGGTTTGCGCTGAAAAATTTCCGCGCCGGCGAGATGCAGCGCGAGATAGGTGCCAAAGCCGCCGTGTCCGACGTGGTGAAAAAATGCACCGTCCACAAACGAATCGCGTTTCAATGTCTCGATCGTCGCAGTCACGCGCGCGTCGTCAGGCATTACCAGCTGTAACGGATACGACGCGACGAGATTGGAAATCATCGCGCTGTCCGCTTGACGATAAGGCGACGCGGGCAGCCAACGCGCCTCATTTTTTTGCATGACATGTTCTAGCGCCGTGTTCAGATCTCGGAAAAACGCGTCGAATGCCGCCTGCAATTTTTCGGCGTCCGCCGCGCTGTTGAAAGTTTTCGCCGCGAAAATGGCGGTTCGCAAGCCGGCGAGTCCCCACCAATCATCCCAAAAATAAAAATCGTTTGGACCGAGATGTTCCGCGCTCATGCCGGCGGGCAGCAAGCCGTGTTCCGGAACGCGTGTGCCGTGCTGTTTGGTTTTTTGACGCGCCGCGTCAATCCAATGCGCGGCGTTCAAGACTTGCCAGTACTGGTTGTGAAGTAATTCAAAATCACCCGAAAGACGCGTATGCTGTTCAAGCGTCCACAATGCTTGTCCGTTCGCGTCCCATTCGCCGTCTTGCGCGAGCATGTATCCGTCTTTGCGTAGAAAGCGCGGGTACGTTTCCAGTACCTGCTTGACTGGTGCGTGATAACCGAGCTGGGAAAGCGCGTTCAACAGGTAAGCCGCGTCGCGGAACCAGAATTCGTGATACAAAAACGGTCCTGCTGTTATCGAATGCGCATCGTGCAAGAGGATCAAGTACGCTTTGTTGGCATCAAAGGCGTTTTGCACGGCATCGTCGGGCACGCGAATGCTCATGCCTTGCGCGAGCAATTTGCGCCATGTGTTGGAAAATTCGCGTTTGAGGATTGGCAGCGCGTCGGGTTTAATCCACTGCGCGGCTTGCGCGTTTGTTTCGTCTGTGCGCGACATGGGCATGGCGACGGTGATAGTTTTGTGCGAATGCGGCGGCAATTCCAAACTATACGCGGCGAGGGTGGTGGCGAGTCCGGTTTTGTCTTGCATTTCGGTCGCGCCGTTCAACGTGTCGAGTTGAAACGCGACATCGCCCGCGTCCGCATCGGATGACGCGACGGCGTGGGGGGGGGGGAAGATGGCGGCAAGTTCGTCATTGACCCAAAGTTCGCGCGCGTCGTTTCCGGCGCGCCACTCGAGATGGTCTATCAACGCCGCGCCTTCGGGATTGAAAGGGCGCAGTGACAGATACAAGGTCGCATTGCGCGCGTCGCCGCGCGGATTTTCAATCGTGTATGCGGCAATGAGCCAACTGTTTTCGTCGGCGTCGCGTACGGCAAAGGTTTCTTGATTCACGCGCAAGCGTGCGGGTTCGTACTGTGTTTGGACCAGCGGCAAATTCTCGAATAGTTTTTGCGTGATGTTTTTTTCGTCGAGCCGTGAAGGGAAAAAAGTTTCGCCGTTCGCGCGCAGCCACGCGTCGAGCGACCAGCCATCGCCATTTGGTTGAGGCGTCACCAGGCCGCGCGGGTCAACAATCGCTTCGTAGCTGGAATCGGGATTGCCGACCATCGTCCAATTGCGGTACGCGGTGTTGAGCATCACGGGCTGTAATGCGCGCGCGACAAAACCGCGATCGGTCGGGTCGAGCTGGCGCGCTGCCCAATAGGGCAAAATCCAGCTGCGATGGGTGTCAAAAAAATTGCGATTGAACCAGCCGCGCGACCATAAACGCGCGGCGACGGAAATCAATGCGGTAGGAATTTGCTCCGTTTTGCCGAGAGCGCCGGAACGCGCAAGATATTCTGCCACGAGCGGCGAGAGACGAAAACGCGGACTAAGGAGACGGATGAAATGGGAGAGCTGGCGCAGCATGTTTCTGTTTATTCTACACAGATTGCGCGACAGGCATAATTGCAGTCGTCGCAAACTGCGGCGCTTTTTTTTTCGTGGATGAATTATTTGGAATGAATAACGAAACGCGCTATAATGTGCAGCGGAGTGTCCGCGTCAAGTGGCGCGGCAATTTTTTGTCCCACGAGTACAAGCATGTCATCGGCTAGTGAAACGTACTGGAATACATTCAGCATCAACGATCGAGATATCGAACGCGTCTATGCGTACATGTTGGAACGGAATAACGCAGCGCACATTGCGGATTTGGCGCGTTTGGTCATTGCGGCACGCGCCCAAGAAGAACAGGAACGCCGTCAGCGTTTGGAAACGCATGCGAGTTTGTATCAACCCAAATTGGCGGTAGAGGTCGGACAGCGCCTAATTTTTTCGACGCTGGATGACGCGGAAGGAACGGTGACAGCGCGGCGTGAATCCAATAATGCGCGGCTCAAACCGTTTTGGGTGGTGACGGTTGCGTTTGAAGACGGAACGACACGCGAATTTGCAAGCGGGTACGATATGCCGCATCCGCTCAATGAATTGAAACCGATTGTGCTGGGCGCGGCGGATGAATCGCCCGAAGAAATCTACGCGCGGTACGGTACGCGCATCGGGCGCTTGCTGGCGGCGCGTTTACGCGCGGACAAAGAATTTGTCGAGCAAGAAGACCATTGGCTGCTGCGCGGGTTGTTGACCGAAATCAATGTCGGTTTCCTAAATATCGCCGAAGCCGCTATCGAGCAAAACAATGCGGGTATGTCCACAGCGGAATTGGCGCGTGTGCTTGAGTTGGATACCGAGACGGCGAAACGCGAAACCATGCTCTTTTCGCTGGAATATGCGCTGCATCGTGATGAGCGTTTTGCGGAAGTCGGTCCGCTCGGTGAGACGCGTTGGTATTTGAATCGGCTGGTGCCGCCGGAGGTGCTGAGTGTGCCGCGCGTGCTGCAATTTGGCGCGGTCAGGAATGATTCGCAGCCCCTGCCGCCGGAATTGGAAACGATTCTGAGCGAAATCGAGGATGACAATAACGACGACGCGCGCGACGCGCGCGCACCCGCAACTGTCAATTTGGTTTTGACCTATCCGCATCGCCGCGCCGGCAGTTTACCCTATACGCAAGGCGTGCGCGCATTGTTTCCGGATGCTGATAAACCGATGTTGGTGACGCTGGTGGACGAATATGGCGCGCGTATCCCCGCATGGGTTGTGCCGGATGGAAATTATCTTTTCGGTTTGAAAGCTTGGTATGACCGCAACAAGTTGAATCCCGGCGCGCTGTTGGAATTGGCGCCGCATGCGGAACCGTTGACCGCGAGCATTCGTTATCAGCCGCGTCGAGAGGGCAAAAGCTTGTGGGTCAAAACAGCCAAAGTGGAAAATGGGCATTTGACGTTTGGCACTTCACCGCGTCCGGTGGCGTACAAATACGATGAGGAAATGTTGATTTTGCCCGAAGACCAGAACGGGCTCGACAAACTGGCGGCGTCGAATTACGGGGACCGTTCGCTGAATACGCTGCTGGCAGAGATTTTTCCCGAATTGGTCAAATTGGGCAGCAGTTCCATTCATGCCAAGACGCTGTACAGCGCGGCAAATTTTGCGAAACGCGTCGGCGCGCGCGCGGTGTTTAGCGCGTTGGTGAGCAATGACGCGTTTTCGATGACGGGCGGCGGTTATTTTGTATTGCAGCTTGCCGCGCGCCCCGCGTAAGCGAAATTCAGACAGGACGATTTATCATGCCGGTTGCAAGATTGACGACAAAATCAAAATTCTTTATTGACCTCGCATATTGGGAACAGCAGGGACGAGATTTTCGCCAAGAGGTTTATGACGCTTTGTGCGACGAGTGCAAGCAACGGTATTCACTCGATACGGTGGAAATTGTGGACCATGTTGACATGGAAACGGGCGAAGTGAAACCAATGGACGCGCTGCTCGATTGCGCCAGCGACGTGTGTGGGCACGCGGCAGATTTTGTCAGCCCGCGTATGCCGCTGACGCGCGCGATCTTGCGCGCGTTTATTGCGGCAGGCAACAGCCCGCTGTCTGCCGAGGACATTTATGCGCGCATCAAGAAAGGTTCGCCCGCCGTTATTCTCAAAGAACTCCTCAGCGTGCAAATGGAAGCGGATGGCATAACGCCTCTCGCACAAGCATGAAACATGAACGTCGCATGAATAGGATGCGGCGTTTTTTTTTAACAAACGCGCGGTGTTTCTCACCGCGCGTTAAAGTTGCACTGACCCGTTACTAAACTCGTGTCGGCATAGTAAAATCAAATACCCGGACCATCCTTTGGCTTGTGCCATCGAGTGTGCGCGCGATGCATTCGCGGAATCAACTGCGTGTGATGCCTTGTGCGCGCCGAGAGGGAGAGAGTGCGCGGATGAAAAGGACGAGTGCGCGATTTGGAATTGCGATAGTCGTTTGCTGCGGGGTGCTGCTCTGGCTGGGATGGAAAATTGACGCGTCGGTTGACGCGCGCGTGAATCAGGCGGGCGCCGGCTATTGGCACACGAACGGCAATCAAATTCTGGATGCCAACCATCAGCCCGTACGCATTGCGGGCGTCAATTGGTTTGGGATGGAGACGGCAAATTATGCGCCGCACGGCTTGTGGACGCGCGATTACAAAAGTATGCTCGACCAAATTCGCGCGCAGGGATACAACACACTGCGCTTGCCGTACTCGAATCAATTGTTTGACGCGGGGAGTACGCCAAACGGTATTGATTTCGCCAACGGCAAGAACGCGGATTTGCAGGGCTTGAACGGTCTCCAAATCATGGACAAACTCATTGCGTATGCGGGACACATCGGTTTGCGCGTGATTTTGGACCGCCATCGTCCGGATGCGGGTGGACAAGCCGCGCTGTGGTACACGAATCAATATTCGGAACAGCGTTGGATTGACGATTGGAAAATGTTGGCACAGCGCTATGCCAACAATCCGACGGTCATTGGCGCGGATTTGCATAACGAACCGCACAGTCCCGCGTGTTGGGGCTGCGGCGACATGAATTTGGATTGGCGGCTCGCGGCGGAACGCGCGGGCAATGCGATTTTGTCGGTTAATCCGAATTGGCTGATTTTTGTCGAAGGCGTGGATTGCGTGAATGGGGATTGCGGTTGGTGGGGCGGCAATCTGAAAAACGCAGCCGCGTATCCCGTCCGTTTGAATGTGGCGCAGCGTCTGGTCTATTCCGCGCACGATTATCCGTCAACCGTGTACCCGCAGCGTTGGTTCAATGACCCGAACTATCCCAACAACCTCGATGCCGTGTGGGACGCATACTGGGGTTTTCTGCAGAAGCAAAATATCGCGCCGGTGCTGGTGGGTGAGTTTGGCACGAAACTGCAAACGGCCTCCGACCGTCAATGGTTGAATCGGCTCACGCAATACCTCCGGGCGAACGATGTGCATTGGACGTTCTGGAGTTGGAATCCGAATTCAGGCGATACGGGCGGGATTCTCTACGACGATTGGCAAACCATCAATACGGACAAACAATCGTATCTTGCAGGCGGCACGGATGCGACGGGTGTTACACATGCGTCCATCCTGTTTCCACTCGACGGCGGGGCAATTCCAACGCCGACACCGGTGACCGCGCTGCCCACTGCCACGTTCACCAAAACATTTACACCCCCCGCGTCGCCAACGCCGTGCATGAATTGTCCGTCCGCAACTCCGTCTCCAAATAACGGACTTAAAGTGCAGTATCGCGTCGGCGACAGCGGCGCGCCAAATGACAATCAAATCAAACCGCATTTGCAAATCATCAACACGAGCGCGACGAATGTGCCGTACGCGGAATTGGAAGTGCGTTATTGGTACACGACGGAAGGCGCGCAAACGCAAAGCTATTGGTGCGATTGGGCGGTTGTGCATTGCGCGAACCTCCATGGCGCGTTGGTGAAATTGCCGCACGCCGTGTACGGCGCGGACAGCTATCTCAGTATCAAATTCAACGCGGGCGCGGGAACGCTTGCGGCGTACGCATCGTCTGGCGAAATTCAAAATCGTTTCAACAAGAGCGATTGGTCGAATTACAACGAAAGCGATGATTATTCGTATGATGCAAGCAAGACTGCCTTTGCCGATTCGACGCGCGTGACGTTGTATCGCAACGGCGCGTTGGTGTGGGGTGCCGAACCGACAGCGCTGCTTGCCACACCAACCGTGACCGCGACCGCGACACAAACCAAGACTCCCGCGTTCACGCCGACACTTGCCACTCCGCAAACGGCAACGCGCACGCCAACGCCCGCGCCAACACAAACCACAAATCAGAGTGTGCGCGCGCAATACAAAAATGACGCGAATCCGCCGCAGCCGACTGACAATCAGGTGCGTCCCCATTTTCGATTGTGGAATGATGGGAGTACGCCCGCTGCGTTGAGCGAATACACCATTCGCTATTGGTTCACGCGCGAAGGGACGGCGAAACAACAATTCGCCTGTGATTACGCGAAAATCGGCTGCGCCAACCTCACGGCAAAGTTTGTGAAATTGGACGCGACGCGCCCGAACGCGAATTTCTATTTGCAAATCGGTTTCAAATCCGGCGCGGGCAGTGTCGCTCCGGGCGGACACAGCGGACCGATTCAAACGCGCTTCAACAAGACCGATTGGTCCAACTATGATGAACGAAATGATTACTCGTATGACGCGACGAAAACAGCGTTTGCGGATTGGACACGCGTAACCGTGTATCGAAACGGGGTTTTGGTCTGGGGCATCGAACCGTAAAGGAAAATCGCCGCAGGTTTTTTGACAGTTGTCGCGATTGGCATACAATAATCCGCGCACGAGCTTGCCCTCGTGGCGGAATTGGCATACGCGGCAGGTTGAGGGCCTGTGTCCGAATGGACGTGGAGGTTCAAGTCCTCTCGAGGGCATCCGCCGACGCCTTGATGATTTCATCAGGGCGTCTTTTTTTAAGAATGTCGCCGGGGACCGCACTCGCGGCGAGATGATTCCCTACGTGATTTCTGAGGAGGAAACTTGTGAAATACTTTCGAATCGCTATTCTCGGATTGTGGTTGCTCGGCGCGTTGGCGTTGTTGCCTCCGCCGGTCCGCGCGGCGGGTCCAAATCTGCCCGCCGGTTTCGCGCGAATTCCGGTCGGGAGCGGCTTGAGCGATCCAACGGCTATCGCTTTCAACGGGAATCAAATGTTTGTGACGCAAAAAAGCGGCGAGATTCGGATTGTGCGCGCGAACGGGACGTTGCGAAACAAGCCGTGGGCGACATTGAACGTTTCGACAGAATCGGAACGCGGTTTGTTGGGCATTGCACTCGACCCGAATTATGCGACGAATCGTTTTGTCTATGTCTATTACACGACCGGACCGGGCGCCAAGAATTACAGCGGCACGCCGGAAAATCGCGTTTCGCGTTTGAAACTCAAAGCGGACAAGAGCAGCGTACGCGAAAAAATTCTGCTCGACCATATTCCCTCGACGAATGGGAATCACAATGGCGGGGACATTCATTTTGGCTTTGACGGCAAATTGTACATTTCGGTAGGCGAAAGCGGCTGCTGTCCCGCCGACGCGCAGGAGTTGGATACACTGCGCGGAAAAATTTTGCGGATTAATGCGAACGGGACGATTCCGTCCGACAATCCGTTCTTTAACACGCCCAATGCGCGGCAAGAGATTTATGCGTTTGGCTTTCGCAATCCCTGGCGTTTTACTTTTCGTGCGAGCAATCAATCCATTCTCGCGGCTGATGTGGGCAGTGGGACATGGGAAGAAATCGATTCCGTAACGGCGGGCGACAATTACGGGTGGAACGATTTTGAAGGACCGTGTCCGTCAGGCGACCTGGATTGTGACCCCAACACGGTCAACTATAACGGGACGATTGCGCCAATCCATTGGTATCATCACAATTCGGGGACGGAACAGGGGTATGTCATTGCGGGTGGTGTCTTTGCCGAGAATTCCAATTATCCCGCGCCGTATGCGAATGCGTATTTTTACGGCGACGGTGCGGGCTGGGTACATACGCTTACGCTCGATAATGCGAACGAGGTCACAGCGCAAAACGAGTTTGACGACTCGCTGGCGTATCCGGTTTCGTTCGGCAGAGACGCGAACGGGAATGTCCATGTCGTAGATTTTGGCGACGACATCATTTACAAATACACCTACACTCCATAGCGAACCGGGCGCATCCAAACGGATGCGCTTTTTTTTATTATGGCGTTCGCGCCAGAATGAGCTGTGCGTGCAGGACCCCGTTCGTGCGGGTGCCGAGGACGAGGGCGCTGCTGTTTTCCAATAGGTCAAACGCAAGCGGTTGCAAGTCTGTATTCAGGATTTGCGCGTTTATATTGGGAACAATGGTGATTTTCCCGCGCGCAGTTTGCAGTGACGCTTGATTTGGGGACACGCCCGTGATGCGACCGATGGCAAGATTGTCGCGCGTATATTCGGCAGGCGCGGCAATGACAAGCTGCGGGTGGTTTCTGCCGCCCAAGGCAATGATTTTGTCGCCCGCGTGAAGGTCTTGCGCTTGCGCGTTGGGTTTGCCGACCACAATGATTTTTGTGCCGATACCGAGCGACAAAGTTCGCGGGGCGCGCTGCAAGGTCAGTTCATTTTCTGTAATCGCTGTGACGACGCCAAGTTGACTCGATGCGCGCAGGTGCATTGGACGACGCAGTCTGAACGTTTCGGGCAATACAATCACAGCCCGCGCGTTGAAATCCGTATTCGATCGCTCGCCGAAAATCAACACGCGTGTTCCGGGGGCGAGTTCGTCCACACTGATTTTTTCTAAACGTTGTCGGAAAGTACGCGCGCCCGGATTGTCAATGCGCGCAAGGCGCGTCGCGTTGGTAACATGAATGTTGTGCTGTTCTCTGCGCGCGTCGCGCACGTCCAATACATTGCCATTCACTGCCTCAATGACGCCAAACAGCCGCCTTTGAGTTTGTGTTTGGTCAGGCGCGGCTTGTGGATTAGTTGGCGCGGAAGTTGGCGCGTGCGGGGTGGAAGTTGATTCGACTTGCGCGGCGAGAACACGCAGGGCGCTGCCGCCTTGCACGCTCAAGTATCCTGCAAACGACAACATTCCCAAAATCATTACCAAGGTTCCGATGGTGAGTCCCGTGAACCATCTGCGATAGAGCATACAATCCCTCCGTCCAAATGTTGTTTTGCCATTATGTGCGGAGGTGAGCTATCGGCGTTTAAGCGGGAGGTAAATTTTCCGTAAAAAATTTCGGACTGCTGCGCGCACGGTCAGGATCCGGACTTGGTCATCGGATGGGCAGGCAGCCAAACGCTAAAAACAGTTCCGCGCCCGGGTTCACTCGTAACGGAAATTTCGCCATGATGCGCGTGGACGATTTCTTGTACGATAGCCAAGCCCAACCCGCTGCCGCCTGCGGCGCGCGCGGGATCCGCGCGATAAAAACGCTCAAACAAACGCGCTTGCGCGGCTGGGGGAATGCCTTGCCCGCTGTCTTGCACGCGCAGCAGCGCATATACGCTCTCGCCATGTTCTTGTCCGCGCGACGATGAGGCACGTTTTACGCCGCTCAATGTGACATGCACCGTGCCGCCGGGCTTGTTGTACTTGAACGCATTGTCCACCAGATTGTTGACCAGCTGTTCCAGTCGCGCGGCGTCGCCGACAATCCATGGCGGCGCGGCGATTGCGTGAGTGAGGGAAATACCTTCTGTTTGGGCGCGGGCTTGAAAACGTTCCAGCCAGACGGGCAGGATGTCTGCAAGATTCAACTCGTGCAGTTCCAGCGGCACGTCCCGCGCGTCAAGCCGCGCGAGCGTGAGCAGGTCCGCGACGAGGCGCGCCATGCGCCGCGCTTCTTCATGAATAAATTGCGCCGCATATTTCGCGCCCGCGAGATCGCGCGTGGCGTCATCCAAAATCGCTTGCGAAAATCCTTGAATCGAAGTCAGCGGCGTTTTCAATTCGTGCGAAACATTCGCGACAAAATCTCTTTGGGCGCGATGCGAAAGCTGCACGGCGCGCGCCATGGCGTTGAAACTCGCGGCAAGGCGTCCGACTTCATCATCGCCGCGAACCGGAATTTGCGTATCGTAATGATTGCGCGCAATGGCTTCGGTTGCGCGGGTCAATTGTCCCAACGGCTCTGCAATCGAACGCGCCAAGGCGATGGCAAGTAAAATCGCGGCGAGCAGCGCGCTGATGCCGGCGAACAAAAGTGGGCGAAATAATTCTTGAATGCTTTCGAGGGTGGGACGCAGCGGTGTGGCGAGGACCAAGAAAATTCCGGCGGTATTGGTCTGACGGACCGGGGATGCCACAAAAATTAAATCGCGCCCCGCAATGAGCTGCCTGCCGGCAGTGAACGGCAAACGCCCGCGATATTGCAGATTGGCAATGCGCGGCAAGCGCTGTCCGAGCAACTCGGTTTTGGAATCGGCGAGAATCGCTCCCTGTGCGTCAATAAACAAGACACGCCAACCCGAGTTGAGTTGTTCTTGAATATCGTTGGCAAGAATTTGAACCGGCGCCCCATTGTTGAGACCCATTCGCGCCTGCGCGGTTGCTGGACCCAATGCATCCATTAACCGTTGCGTCACAATACTGCGCTGGTATTCTTGCAGCGAAACAAACAGTCCGACGGCGGCAATGCACAAGGTCAGCAGAATGACAACGAGGTACGAGACAATCAAGCGCGCGCGTAACGAATGAAACATAGGATCACGCCATCAATTTATATCCCACACCCGTTACGGTTTCAATTTCGACGCTGGCGCCCGCAAGTTTTTTCCGCAAGTGTGCGATATGCACATCTACCGTCCGCGTTTCTCCGGCAAAATCATACCCCCATACATCTTCGAGCAGCTTGTCACGCGTCCATACAAGACGCGGGTGCTGCGCAAGCACGGTGAGCAAATCGAATTCTTTGGCGCGCAGAGTGACGACGCGTCCCGCCACAGTGACTTGGCGTTGGCTGGTGTCAATTTCCAGATTGCCCAACACGAGGCGCTGTGATTTGAACGCGGGCTGGGTGCGCCGCAAAATCGCGCGAATACGCGCAACGAGCTCGCGCGGATTGAATGGTTTGGTCAGGTAATCGTCGGCGCCCAATTCAAGCCCGATGATTTTGTCAATATCCTCATCGCGCGCGGTCAGCATCAAGATTGGCACATCGCTTTGCGCGCGAATGCGACGGCACACTTCATAACCATCTATTTGCGGCAGCATCAAATCCAGGACAATCAGGTTTGGCGCCAGCGACGGATAGACCTGCAGCGCGGCTGCGCCATCGTACACGGCGGTAACGCGCATTCCCTCGTTCTCCAAATACAAGCGCGCCAGCTCTGTGATTTTCTGTTCATCATCTACAACCAAAATATGTGAGGTCATGGGAAAATTATAGCTGCGCCGCCAAGGTGTGTCAATGCGCGCATGTAAATTCTCTGTAAAGCCGCAAGCAGGTCCATGCCGCACTCAACTGGAATGACAATCGGCGTGACATGCGGCAGCCGTGCAATGGGAAAGCGTTCCTATTGAAAGCCGAGGTGAGTCCATTTAGAATACATCTGAAACGACGAAACTCGACTCTTGGCGCCGGACCCGCGAGAGATTATCCACAGGTGTATCATGAAAAGTGTTCTTGCTCTGCTCGCCACCGGCGCGTTCCTTTTGAGCGTGGTTGTGTTTACGGCGCCTGCCTCGGCGGCTCCGATGTTTGATGACCCGCAGTTGTGTGTGAATGGGAAGCTGCTGCGTGTGGAGCCGACGACCGCCCCGATTGATGTGTTTGTGCAAGTGGGTTCCAATCTCACGGTAGATTATGTTGTCGAAAATTGCGGCGGCGACCCAAATCTGCCGGTGGTAGATGCAGCCCAAGTCGAGGTCGGCGGGCATCCGAATTGGATGAAGGTGCATGTCAAAACCGAACCCAAAACCAAAGTGATTTTTGTGTTTGACGGTCATACAAAAATAGACAAATCGAACAATGCCGGATGGGCAGACTTCAAGGTCAAGTTCAAAAGCAAGTAACGATTGGGAGTATTGACGGCGCGATATCTCAAGAGGCAGCTCGATTGCAGAGTTGCCTCTTTTTCGTCTGTGTCCATTGACAGGCGGATGTCATTTCGAACGGAGCGAACGCGAGATGAGAAATCTCGATGCGACTTGATAACCGTCGTGGGACGCGCCAAGAGTCTCATTGTCTCGAAACGATACTATCGGTATAATAGATCTGGTCGCGGCGGCGAAATAATTTTCGTTTGGAGTTGAACGCGGTTGTCCCTGTCCTCAATCCATTGTCCGCAGTGCGGACAAGAGAACCGTCCGGGGCTTGCGGTTTGCACACAGTGCGCAACCCCACTGGCGAACTATTGCTCGAATTGTGGTTTTGAAAATCCGCGCGGTTTCAAGTTTTGCGGCAATTGCGGCACAAACTTGTTGACCGCGCCGTTGGCGCGTCCGTCCGATTCGGAGCAATTGCGGCGGCTGCGCAGTTTCATTCCCGGGCAATTGGTGGACAAAATCCTCACTGCCAGTAAACAAATCGAAGGGGAACGCCGTACCGTGACGGTGTTGTTTTCTGATGTGGTGGGTTTTACGACCATCTCGGAAAAACTGGACCCCGAAGCGGTATATACCATTATTGATGAATCGGTCGCAGCGTTTCGGGAAGCCATCTATGCGCACGAAGGTACGCTGGACAAGTTCATGGGGGATGGTGTCATGGCGTTGTTTGGCGCCCCTGTCATGCACGAAGATGACCCCGTGCGCGCAGTGCGCTGCGCGTTGGATATGCAAGCGGCGCTCAAAACCATCAGCGATAATTTGGTCGCGCGGCACGGCATTCGCCTGCAAATGCGAATTGGCTTAAATTTGGGAACTGTCGTCGTCGGCGACATTGGCGCGGATTTGAAAATGAACTATACCGCGTTGGGTGACACAGTGAATGTCGCATCGCGCTTACAAAGCGTCGCGGAACCCGGCACCGTGTTGGCAAGCCGCGCGGTCTATGAACAAACGCGCGCGTTGTTTGATTTCAGTGAATTGGGCTCGATTCGCGTCAAGGGGCGCGTTGAGCCGGTCGAGATTTATCAGGTGTTGGGCGTCAAACGCGAACCGGGAAGCGTGCGTGGGATTCCGGGCTTGACCGCGCCGATGGTCGGACGCGCACAGGAATTGGCGCGGCTCAAACAAATCCTGCACGAGTTGATTTCGCAAGCGCGCGGCGGGGTTGTCCTCATTACCGGCGAGGCAGGGTTGGGGAAAACGCGTCTGGTGCTTGAAGCCAAACAGTGGCTCGCCAAGTCCCCCGAGTACACAGATATTCGTATTTTGGAAGGGGCGTGCTCCGCCTACGGACAATCCGCGTATGACATATTTTTGCAGCTCCTGAACAAGCTGTTTCAAATCCAGCCGGACGATACGCCCGAAACCAGTCACGCCAAAGTTTCCGCGCGCATTCGCCAATTGTTTCCCGACGTGCGGACGCAATATCAAATTTTGCCGTATGTTGAAAATCTGTTGGGGTTACCGCCGCTCGAACGCGATTTGGCGGAACGGATTCGTCATCTTGAACCGGCGCAGCTGCGTCAACAAACATTTCTCGCCGTGCGCGATCTGCTCAAGCAGGAAGCGTTGGCGCGTCCGCTGATTTTGGTTCTCGAAGATTTGCATTGGCTCGACAAGCCGTCATTGGATTTACTGCTTTTTATGTTTAGCGTGGTGGAAGAAGCGCCACTGCTGTTTGTGTGTCTTGCGCGCCCTGTGGAAAATCAGACTGTGGTGCAAATTCAACGCGTCGGCGCGGCTGCGCCGGCAGAACGCTTTTTGCATTTTCCGCTGGAACCGCTTTCGATGCAGGAAAGTGGCGCGTTGGTGGACCTGCTGTTGACGATTTCGGATCTGCCGGATTCGCTGCGGCAGTTGATTACGCAGCGCGCGGAAGGCAACCCATTCTTTCTGGAAGAGATTTTACGCACGCTGATTGACCGCAACTTGATACGGCGGCGGCAAGACCGTTGGGAGGTGACGCCCAATGCCGACCTAAGCACGTTCCAGGTGCCGCGTACGTTGGAAGGATTAATCATGACGCGCGTGGACAGTTTGCCCGAGTCCACGCGGTATGCGGCGCAGTGCGCGTCCGTGATTGGGCGCGATTTTCCGGACTCGATTTTGCTGCGGATCGCTGAAACCAATCCGGTGCGCCAGGAAAATGATTTGCAAGAATTGATGGACCACGAATTGGTCATGCAAACTCTCTTGACGCCGGAACGTCAATTCGCGTTTCGTCATATTATCACCCAGCAGACAATTTACAACAGCGTGTTGATGCGGCGGCGCGAACAATTGCATCACAAAATCGCGGTGGCGATTGAGGAATTGTATCCGACGCGTCTTGAAGAGCAGACCGAACGGCTTGCCTTTCATTACGGGGAAAGCAAAGATGCCATCAGGGCATTGCCGTACATGATTCGCTCGGCGGAACGCGCCGCGTCGCGTTTTGCCAATGAAGAAGCGCTCAGCTATTACCGCACCGCGCTTGAACTTTCGGCGCGCGCCAATGCGTCGGCGGAAACGCGCTTGCGGATTCTCGTCGGGCTGGGCAATTCGCAAACGCATGTGGGCGATTTCGACGGCGCGACATACAATCTGACCGCCGCGTGGGAGTTGGTCGCGCATCTTTCGTCAGACCTCGCGCAAGCGCGGCAAGCCGCCGAAATCGCGCGGCGGCTCGGACGGGTGCATGAACGTCATGGTAAATATGACCAGGCGATGCATTGGTTGGAAATTGCGCTGCGCGAAATAAACCGCGACCCGGAATCCGCGCACGCGGTCGAGCGCGTCCGCGTGTATCTGGAAATCGGTTGGGTGCATTACCGACGCGGCAATTTGGATGAGGCACAGCGGTGGCGTTTGAAGGCGCTTGAGATTTCGGATGGCTTGGACTATTATGCCGAAATGGGTTCGGCGTACAACGGGCTGGCGGCAGTGGCAAATTTGCAGGGCGATTGGCAGCGCGCCATTCAATATGCGCAGCGCGGTTTAAAAGTGCGCGAAATGATTGGCGATGTGGAAGGGATGAGTCGTTCCCACTCGAATCTGGGCGCGATTTTTTTAAACACCGGCGAATGGGACCGCGCGCTGCCGCATTTGGAACAGAGTCTGGAATTGAAACGCCGCATTGGCGATGTCCGCTATCTGGTTTCTGCAAATATCAATCTCGGTTTGTATTATCTGTACAAGAGTGCGCTGCGTGAGGCGCGCGCGTATTTGAATACGGCGCGCCAAGGCGCGGAAAAATTGCACGATCCCAATGCGTTATGCCTCACGCTCAGTTCGCTCGCGCAAGTGGATGCGGCAGAAGGGAACTTGGACCAGGCGCAAAAATTATTGACGGAATCCATTACGCTGGCGGAGCAGTCCGGTGTGCGCGAATGGCATGCCGAAGCGCTTTCGGTTCTTGCGCAAGTCGAATTGCGTCGCGGCAACCCGGAGTCGGCGCGTGCCGCAGGCGAACAGGCACTGGCGCAAGCGCGCGAATTGGGGTATCGTCAAACCGAAGCCAATGCCTTGCGCGAGCTGGGTTGTATTGCGCGGCAGCAAGGCGATTTTGTTCAAGCCGAACAGGATTTGGTGCGGAGTATTGAAATGTCGCGCGCCCTGAGCAGCCCATACGAAGCTGCGCGCGGCGAATTGGAATTGGGTTTGTTGTATGCCGACCACGCGATGCGTTCCCAAGCGCGCGCGGCATTGGAAAATTGCCGCGCGGCTTTTCAGAAATTGGGCGCCGTCCAATACACGCAGCGCGCGGAAATTGCCCTCGCCCGTTTGACGAGTTGACCAGCCGGACGCATTTTGTTTGCATTTCCCGGTGCGTATGCGCAGTGACCTCCGTTTGATTCCGTTCTTTGCCGACCTTTCCGATGACGTGATTCTTGCCATCGAAAAGTATTGTCGCCGCGAGCATTACAGTCGCGGGGAACTTGTGTTTGCCGAAGGCGACTTTGGCGACCGCATGTATATTATTCAATCCGGGCAAGTCAAAGTGGTTTCGGAACGGAACGGGGGTGAACGGATTTTTTCCTATCTGAATCCCGGAAACTTTTTTGGCGAGACGGCGTTGTTGACGGGTGAGCCGCGCAATGCCAGCGTGCGCGTGGTGATTGATTCGGATTTGATTTCGCTCGGACGCCAGGAGCTGCAAGAGCTGATTGAAAACTATCCGAACATTGCCG
>CAZXYP010000079.1:0-17221 GCA_964644955.1 uncultured Anaerolineales bacterium
GCGGGTCAATTAACAAAACTTCATGCTCGTACGTGCCGTACTTTTTCTTACCGTGCACGATATGCACCCAATAATCGCGTTCGACCTGATTGAACGCGCGCGCGAGTTCGGGACTCACAGCGGGATTCTCATAGCGCCACGTCAAATACAGCGCTTGAAAATGATTGCGCGGCGCAAACAAACGCGTCATTTCCAATTCGTCAGCGGTGTTGAGTGGACCGAGGAGGACGGTGCGTTTGACGGCTTCATTGTAAGCGGGCTGCGGCAAGAGACCGTCGAGTACGGCGCCGATGCCGCCCAGTTTGATGCCTGCTTCGTGCGTCGAGTGAACGACCAAGTCGAGTGGTTGAGCCATTGCCATTCTCGGAAAGGGGATTTGTACGCGCTTATCTTAAATGCGAGACTGTATGCTGTCAATTGCCAGCTTGAAAATACATTTTTCATTCAGGGACATTGCGAGTATCATTTCCTTGTAAGCAGCACACGCGCACCGAAGCGAGGATACGGATGGAAGAATATACGTTGACGATTAAACAGGTCAAAGGATTGCCGCGCACATTTATTTTGGAATCAGACAGCATTGACCGCTTGCTGGTTGTGCCGGGACGTAAGTTGTTGGGACTGCCGCGTTTGAACGCCGCCGTTGAAGCAACCACGACCTGGTGTCATGCCCTGTGGGAACAAGAATTTTTGCCGCGCGACCCGCAACAGGTTTGCACCATGACCGTGTTGGCAGAAGCCATCGGACACAATCTGCCGGGCGCGCTGGCGAGTGTTTTGCCATCGCCGCAGCGCGGAGATAATTTTATGGGTGTGAGCCGTTTTGCGTTACACAGAAAAGAAAACGACGCGCATACGCCGTTTGACGCAATGGTGGGTTACATGCGGATTCATTCCCCCGCGCCGGTCTGGGTAATGCTCGACACGGTGGCGACAGGGGCGACGCTTGTACGCGGCTTGGAAGCGGCGTTTCGCAATGCGCCGAAACCGGAACAAATTTTACTGGGGACGCCCGCAGGCAGTGCCGTGGGCATGAAACGGATCGCGGAGGTGTGTGCGCGCGCGAATGTGCAATTGACACCCTTTTTCTTTGGCGCAATTTTTGGGTTGTGGCATGACGGCACCGGGCTGCCGTGGTGTCACCCCGACACGATTTTTTCTGGCACACTGCGCAGCGAAAAAAATCGCGCGCTCACTGCGCGCATCTTTAATCAGAGCGAGGGCTTTTGTGCCGTCGGCGACTGCTCTGCGAATTTTTTTGATGTCGCCGCCGCGCAAAAAATTTTGCAAGAGGAACAAGAACGCTTTAGTTGGCAGATTCCAAATCTCTAATCTTCAATCTCCAATCTCCAATCTCCAATTTCCAATCTCCAATTTCCAATCTCCAATCGCTCCTCACACATATCCCAGTTCTCTCGCTTGCTCCATCGCGCGCGCCAATTCGTCACGCGCGTTTTCCAAATCTCTCGCGGCAACAAAATCTTGGACACGCGTGAGCGCGTTTTCTAAATCAGCTGCCAACTGTTCTTGCGTCGGATTCAAAATTTCAGAAATCATCTCTCTTGCTTGCTCAAAATCATTTTCGCGCCGCGCCCATTCCAACAATGGAAACCACGCCAACGTGCGGAACGGATACAATTCGCCGAACGGTTCCCACATCGTTAACGCTTCATGCGCCAACCGTCGTGTTTCCTTCGCATCATTCTCGCGCAATGCCGCCCACGCGAGATTTGCCAACCCCGCGCCGTACCATGGCGTATTTGGCGCGCCCTCCACTTGAAAACTCTGTTCAACTGTTTCGCGCACGCGCGCTGCATCGCCGCGCCAACGATACAACACCGCGAGATAGGTCAAAGACCACAACAAATATAACGCATCGCCCAATTCACGCGCGCGTTCGATAGACCACAAAAATTCACTTTCGGCAATATCCAAATCGCGCCGCCGCAAATCCACAAACGCCATCGAAAAACGCGCATTCAAAATTTGGCGCGCGTCTTGCGATTCTTCCGCCGCCGCGCGCATGGCTACCACGAGCTCGCGCGTTGTGTCGTCCATTACGTACCGATACTGCCGCGCGCGCATCATCTCGACCCGATCCAAAAACATGGCGCGCAGCATCGGCGTTCCGTACTGTTCCACGAACGGGCGCACGCGTTCCGTCAAACCTTTCACCTGCGCCCAATGCCCATGCCAATAAAAATTATTCATCACCCCCACTTGAATCAAAATCCACTCGTGCCAGTGCGCGCGTGTATGCGTCACGTCCAGCGCGCCCAGTTCGCGTTCCGCCGCCGCATACGTTTCCGCCGTCCGTTCAAATTGCAGCAGCAATTGATACACGTCGCCTTTTTTGCGCGTCACGCGCGCGCGGCTCAACGCGTCGGTTTGAATTTCCAACGCCGCATCAAATTCGCGCAGCGCGTCGTCCGCTTTGCCTGTCAAGCCCAACACATCGCCCAACCCTTCGTGCAGCCCCGCGCGCGCCGCGTCGCGTGATTCGTACTCTAACGCCGCGCGAAAAAACGTCAGCGCTTCCACATTTTCAAAACGTTCGTGTGCGCGCCGCGCCGCCAACGCGAAATAGTGCGCCGCGCGTTCCGCGTCTTCTGCCGCCGCAAAATGCCGCGCCAATTCGGCGTGGGTCGCGCTCGCGCTTTGTTCCAAGGCCAACGCAATCGCGCGATGCAGGGTTTTGCGTTCCTGTTTCAACAGCGTTTCGTACGCGCTTTCCTGTACGAGAATGTGGCGAAAAAAAAACGCGCGTTCGGGTTCTGCAAGCGCGCGTATCAATTGCGCCGTTTCCAACCGCTCCAAAGAATAATGGATTCTCATCATTGTCCGCAAAGGCATCACCGCCCGTCAGGCGTCCCAAATCATTTGCATGGCGCGCCCAAGAAAATTCTCCCGCAAGGTTGTGTCGCTCAATGGGTTGCTCAAGCGCTTGACAATGGCTTGCGCGTGATTTGCCCGGTCTTGCGCGTCGTCGTCGCGCCCCTGCGCGCGATACAACTGCGCCAATGCCGCCGCGCTGCGCCATTCCCAACCGGGCTGTTGGGCATGGCGCGCTTGCTCATGTGCGGCGTGCAATAATCGTTCCGCCCGCGCAAGGTCGTTTTTTTGTCTCATTGCTTGCGCGCGCAACAGCCACAACCGCGGAATCACCGTGTCGGGTGTCACCTGCGCCGAATCGCGCCACAGCAAATCCAATGCCTCAAGCGCCGCGTCCGTATTGTGTTGTGCCAAGGACAGTTCGACGCGTGCCGCCCATACCTGTCGCTGTCCGATGGATTGCGCGCGTGGGTTTGCCGTGAGCGCCGCGTCCAAAATTGCTTGCGCGGCGTTGAGTTTGTTTTGCGCAATGAGCGTACACGCCAAAAAACTGCTGCTCATCAGAACCCAGTGGGCCGAACCCAAGTCCCGTGCGAGGGCGAGCGCGTTTTCCAGATACGGCTGTGCGCGTTCAAAATTCAACAGCTGCGCCAGGATTTCGCCATACAACATTGTCGCACCGGCAAGCCATTGGCTGTGATTGATTTCGCGCGCTAACGCCGCCGCCTCGCGCTCCCATTCCAAGCCGCGCGCATAATCGCCGTACGCGGCAAACGCTTCGCCCAACACCATCAAGCCGAATGCTTCGCCCGCCCGCCAACCCAATTGGCGCAGCTCTTGTAAAACTTCAATCTCGTCGTCACGTACCGGTCGTACGTTTGCGGAAGCCGCGACCGTGCTGCCTTGCAGCATCGCATATTTCACATAGCTCACAATGCGCATGTTGGCAATTGCCAACGGGTCACCCAATGACTCAAATAACGCCAACGCCGTGTCAGCGTGCTTTTCCGCATTTGCATAATCCGCGCCAATCCAACTCGCCATGCTCAAATAATCTTGCGTTTCCGCGAGCCCGCGCGCATCGTCCCGCGCCTCGAACATTTCCAACGCTTCGCCATGAAACACGGTCGCGCGCTGTGGCTCATCCTTGTTGACATACCAATTTCCCACGCGATTCAAGGAATGCGCAATGCGCGCCGTATCCCCGCTCGCGCGCGCCAAGTCCAGCGCCTTTTCAAAGTATTCACCGGCGCGTGCATAATCGCGCGCCGTCCATGCAAAACCCAAATCCATCAAACTCTGCCACTCGGCAAGTGTGTCTCCATCCTGTTCCGCAATCCGCAATGCGGTTTCCAAATCCGCGCACGCCTCATCAAATCTTCCGACGCGCTCGTACACCACACCCCGCGCGCGATGTAAAGAATCGCGTGTGTCGGTATGCAGCGCTTGCGCCGCGTCCAACGCGCGCGTATAAAAACCCAACGCCTCACGATTGGCATAGCGCGCGGCGGCATTTTCCGCCGCGCGTTCCAAATAAACCAGCGCGCGCGCCGTTTCACCCGCTTCTTCAAAGTGTTCCGCCAAACGCGGCGCGAGTTCATCGAGCCGCTCGGGATTCAGGCGTTCCAATGTTTCCGCGACGAGCCGATGCAAACGCTTGCGGTCCTGTCGCAGCAGCGACGCGTAGGTCGTATCCTGCACCAACGCGTGTTTGAACCAAAACGCGTTGGGCTCGCCTTCCGCGCGTCGAATCAATTGCGCGTGCGAGATTTCGTTCAACGTTTGGGGAAGCGATAGCGGGGGCATAGGTTCAACGCGAAAATCGAATTTCAGAATGAGCGGTGGGCGCGCTCGACAAAGCGCGCGCGATATTCTTTGGGCGTGCGCGCCGCAATCTCGGCGATCCACGCGCGCCCCTGCGTGCGATATGCCTCTGCCTTTTCCAAAAAACCCCGCGCCTGCTCGAGGCGGCTCGACACGGCGAGAATTTGCCACAAACTCCAACGCGCCGCCATTTGCTCCGCCATTGCGCGCGCCTGCGCCAGGGCTTTCGCTGCCGCGTCCCATTCTCCCAATTGCGCGAGCGTCTGCGCTTGCACCCGCAAGAGTTCGGGCGCATATTGTTTCAGCGAGCTGCGTTCACAAAATTCGCGGAACAGGTCACACAAATCCAACACGCGCACAAAAGCGTGTTCCGCGTACGCCAATTCAATTTGTCCGCGTATGCCGTCAGTCGCATACATCGGGTTGGCATCCAAATCGAGTAATTCGGCAGAGTCGGGCTCAATTTCGCGGGCGCGTTCCAACAGCCCTGCGGCAAGATAGGCATGAATCAGCGCGCTTGTCGCAACCGGACGCATCGGCGGAAAACGTTCTTCCGCGACCCGCAGCGCCAGCTCGCTCAATGCAATCCCGCGCGGCGCGTCGCCCAAATCCGTATATAAACGTGCCAAATCGCTGCGCGTTGCGACCAGTGTTGGCGGAAAGGCGCGCGCGCCCAATTCAATCGCCGCCACCATAACGCGCTCTGCCGTCTCGATTTCACCCTTTTCAATGTACGCTTCGCCGACCCACGTTTGCGCGAACGCTTCGTTCCACTCGTTGCCAATTTCGCGGCTCAAGCGCACCCCTTCTTGCGATGCCGCAATCGCTTCGGCAAATTCTCCGGCAAAGAGATGCATCATGCTCGCGTACCCATAGTTGCTGCTTAACATGGGCATATTTTCCAATGCGCGCCACATCGCGCGCGCTTCCAAATTCGCTTGCTTGCCGCGTTCCGGTTCGCCGCGATAATAGTACATCGGCACAAGGTCATTCAACACATATGCCAGGCGTTCGGGCAGATTATTTTCGCGCGCAATCCGCAGCGCTTGTTCGCCGTATTGGAAAGCGCGTTGATAGCGCATCCCGACGCGCGAATGGAGCAGCATCAAATTCCATAAAATTTTTGCTTGAGCGGCTTTGTCGTTCACCGCACGCGCCAATGCCAACGCGCGGTCACTCAATGCCTGCGCGCGCGGCGGGTCATGCCGCACGCTCGGAATCGAAAGGACTGTCGCTTGCGCCATAAGCGCTGCAAGTTCCAGAGGCGCATCCCCGCGCGCGCTGCCGAGCGTTTCCAACGCCTGATAATTTTCCAATGCCGCGTCAAAGTTGCCCTGCAGCTCCAACACGCGCCCGCGCTTGAGATACAGGTCTTGGAGCCGCACACTTGGCGTTGCCGTCCGTTCCGCCAACTCGAGCGCGCGCGTATAACAATTCAACGCTTCGGCGTTGGCGTTGATGCGCGACGAAACGTCACCGGAAAGTTCGGCATATTCCAACGTTTTGGCATCATCCCCCGCTTCGCCGAAATGCTGCGCGAGCAGCGGCGCCAATTCCGCGCGGCGCTCGGGATACAATGTTTCGAGCGATTCGCCGACGAGCCGATGCAGGCGCTTGCGTTCGTTGTGCAATAACGACGCGCGCGCGGTATCTTGCACCAACGCGTGTTTGAACCAGTATGCGTCTTCTTGCTCGCGCGTGCGGCGCACGAGTTCGCTCGCTGTCAAACGCGCGAGTTGTGTTTCAAGCATGATCATTCACCCGGCGCGCCAACGCGGTACGAAAAAAGGAATCGTGCAGTTCGATTGGAACCTGCACGCGCAGCGCGTGCCATGCGCGCCGTGCTTCTGTGTGTGCGCGCTGCGCCGCGTCCGCATCTCCGCGCGCGATTTCCAAATCCCATCGCGCGAGCGCAATTTGCAAACGCGCGGGCAGCATTTCCAACGCGTCGGCAAGGTGGGCCGCGTCTTGCAGGGCGCGGTCCGCATCCTGCCGCGCGGACGCGTGCATCCGGAGACGCGCGCGTGTTTCCAGCGCAGGGGGTAGAAAAATGTTCAAGCCGCCGCGTTCCAGATGCGCAACCAATTGAGTGACGCGCGTTTCTGCCGCGTCCCAAGCGTCGCGCCGCATTTCCATTTGCGCTTGAAGCAGTACGATGGAAACCACCCCTGATGGCAGCATTCGTCCAAAAAAATATTCGGGCGGCGCGTCCTGGATTTCACGCATGGCGCGTTCTGCCGCGTCCCAATCCCCGCGCGCGATTTCCACCTCCGCCACGGTTGCGTATGCCCACCCGTCCCAGCCGAGAGTGTAACTGCGCGTGCGTTCCAATGCGTCGCGCGCCAGCGCCATGCTGCGTTCCATCTCGCCGAGAAACGCGTACAGTTTTGCCAATTCATAGTGTGCGATCAGAACCGGACCGCGCACGCCAATCGGGTCGCCAATCTCGATGCATGTCCCAAAAGCGGCAAACGCTTCGCCAAACGCGCCGCGTTTCAGATGCGCGTATCCTTCAATCATGTACGACGTACATTCGCCCCAGCGATTGCCGATGCTTTGCGACAAGGCACGGCTCTCGCGCGCCGAGCCGCACGCCGATGCAAATTCGCCGCGTACGATAAAATCCATTCCGCGCGCATTCAGGTTGTCCGAGAGCATCGGCTTGTTGTCGAGTTCGCGCCACAATTCTCCCGCTTCCAACGCGCACGCGCGCGCCCGCGCCGTCTCGCCCAAATTCGAATACGTGTAAAACAAATCGTTCAACGTGTACGCCATCTGTTCGCGCCAATTCAGCGCGCGCGCCAACGCGAGCGATTGTTCGCCATACCCGACGCCCTGTCTTGCGCCGCCCGCGCCGTACAAATTCAACAGCATCATCGTCCACAATACGCGCGCCTGCGTATATTTGTCGTCGAGCGCGCGCGCCAACTCCAATGCTTGGGCTGCAATCGCTTGCGCTTTTTCCGGTTCGTAGCGCACTGCCGCGACCGCCCAGACTTTAGCCAATTGCGCCATCGCCGCGAGTTCGAGCGCCCGGTCTGCGCGCGTCCGCGCGAGTTCGAGTGTGCGCTGATACAATCCAATCGCGGCATCATAGTCGTTCGCCAATTCAAGCGCGCGTCCCCACTGTGTCAGTAAGCGAATCAAGGTTTTGGGAGAGTCGCCGCGCGTCTGCGCCAACTCGAACGCGCGTTGATATGCCGTACTCGCTTCGCGATATGCCGAGATTCGTACCGCCGCGTCGCCCGCGCGTTCCGCGTACGCTATCGCCTTGTCGCTCACTCCTGCCGCGTCGTAATGTTGAAACAAGCGCGCGGCGAATTCGTCCAGACGCTCCGCGTACAATGTTTCCAACGTTTGCGCGACCAACAAATTCAAACGCTTGCGTTCGTTTTTTAACAACGACTCTTGCGCTGTGTCCTGCACGAGCGCGTGTTTAATCAAGTACGCGACCTCGGGTTCAGACAGGCGGCGCACAAGGTCTGAAGATTCGAGCTGCGTGAGCGAAACGGACAATTGCATTTTGGGTGTGGGATCCAGAACCGTGATGTGTCAAATATGAAACGTCAATTACGCGTACGCGGCGTTCTCTAACGCCGGGAAACCCAAGATATTTTTCACTTGCGGAGTCAGGTTTCGCGTTTTCGTACCTGCGATTTCGAATCGCCCGACGACGTAAATTGTGATGGAGACAGAGTTGAACCACAGAATGACGTTGTCTCATAATAAGGTATGCCCTTGGCTTTCGTCAAGGGCATACGAGGGGAATTTCGGTATTCTTGAATCCAACGCGCTGCCGGTTTATTTCCGTTGGCGTTGTTTCTGCGGAGGGGAAGGTACGAGCAGGTTGAGGGTGCGCCCTTGCCGTGGGCAGCCGGTTCTCGGGCGAAGGTTATTTGTTTCGCTCAACCACGTACTCTGCCAGGTCATACAGCGCCTGTCGGTATTTGCCTTTGGGCAGGTGTTCGAGTTCGCGCTGGGCTTGGCGGACAAAGGCGTGCGCTTCGGTGCGTGCGGCGGCGAGTTCGGGCGAAGCGCCGATTTCTTGAATGACGGCTTCAATTTCTTGCGCGCTGTGCCCGTTTTTCACCGCGATTGATTTCATCACCGGATGATTCGGATGGTTTTCGTAATACATGATCGCGGGCAGTGTCACCACGCCTTGCCGCAAATCATTGCCGACGGGTTTTCCGACATCCGCTGCCGTGCCGACAAAATCCAGCACGTCGTCAATAATTTGAAACGCGGTGCCAAGATTGCGCCCGTACATGCCAAGGGCATTCATTTGTTTTTCGGACGCGTTGCCCAACACGGCGGCGGAGCGCATGGCGCCTTCAAAGAGCGAGGCGGTCTTGGCGTAAATGCGCCGATAGTATTCATCGCGTTCCGGGCGCGATTTGGCGTCGGTGTAATCTTGTTTGATTTCGCCTTCGACAATGACCATGATGGTGTCGGCAAAAATGCCCAGCACTTTCGGATTGCCGACTTCTGCCGCGATTTTTGCCGCTTTTGCCCAGACGTAATCGCCTGCCAGCACGGTGGACTTGCTGTCCCATTTGCTGTTGATGGTGGCGGAACCGCGCCGTTTGGACGCGTTGTCGAGCAAATCATCATGAATCAAGGTTGCCATGTGCAGCAGTTCGACCGACACTGCGAGTTTCAACAGACTTTCGTCGGGCTGCGGAAACATCCGTCCTGCCAACAGCGTCACTGCCGGACGCACGCGTTTGCCGCCGCTGTCAATGATGGATTCAATCACCATTGCGAGCGGACCAAATTCGGCGCGCGCCGCATCATGCAGGCGCGATTCGACCTGCTTCATTTCGGAGTCAATCGGTTTCAAAATGTCCTTTAGTTCCATGCCATCCTCACAATCCCTCGCGCCGGAACAATTCAAACGCGTTGTGCGTTGTCTGCGCCGCCACCTGTTCGATGCTCAAGCCGTGCAGCATCGCGATTTGCTGTGCGATTAACTTTACGTGCGCCGGTTCATTTCGTTTCCCGCGAAACGGGTGCGGCGTCAAATAGGGTGAATCGGTTTCGAGTAAAATTTTGTCCAAAGGCAGCGCGCGAATCAACGCGGGCGACTGTTTGTTGTTTTTGAACGTGATCGGTCCGCCGAACGAAACAAAATATCCCAAATCAAATGCCGCGCGCGCCATTTCGACACCGCCCGAAAACGCGTGTAGTACGCCGCGCGGCGCGTGCATTGCGGATGGCGCAGCGCGCCGGGAAAAATTTCCAAGTGTCTCGATAATTTTGGCGTGCGCGTCGCGGTCGTGAATGCACACCGGCAAAGCCAATTCCGCCGCAAGTTCCAACTGTTTTTCAAAAAACGTTTGCTGCAAATCCGCCGTCGTTTTGTCCCAATAAAAATCCAATCCGATTTCGCCGATAGCGATTACTTTTGGATGACCCGCGAATTCGGCAAGCAGTCTCAAGTCTCCGGTCTCTACCTGCGTCACACTTTCGGGATGAATACCCACCGCAGCATATACGTTCGCAAACCGTTCCGCTAATTCAATTGCCGCGCGGCTCGATGCCACATCCGTCGCGAGCGTCAACATGCGCGTCACGCCCGCGTCTATCGCGCGTTGAATCACCGCGTCGCGGTCCGCATCAAATTGTTCGGCTGTTAAATGACAGTGCGTGTCGAAAAACACTTTGGTCGGTTATCGGTAATCCGTAATCGGTGACCGATAACTGATAACCGATGACTGATTACCGATTACGGATTACTTGAGCCCCGCCAACCGCAATCCGTCCTGCAAAATATCCTGCACTTTGTCTTGATGCGTCGTTTCCGTGTACACGCGAATAATCGGTTCCGTTCCCGAAAAACGAATCAAGAGCCAACCGCCGTCATTCATTTCATAGCGAAAGCCGTCGAGCGTGTTGATGTTGACGACGGGAATGCCCGCGATGCTTGTCGGTTTTTGTTCTGCGATGATTGCGCGCACCTCCGCGTTGCGCGATGGCGAAAACGGCGTATCAATGCGGTCGTAGTAATGCGCGCCGACGATGCCAAACAGATGGTCGAGCAATTGCAGCGGCGTTTTATTCAGTTTCAGCATCAAGTCCATCAAAAACAAACTGCACAAAATGCCGTCGCGTTCGGGCATGTGTCCGCGAAATGCAAAGCCGCCGGATTCTTCTCCGCCAAGCATGGCGTTCGTCTCCAACATTTTCGGCGCGATATATTTGAAACCGACGCCCGTTTCATATACCGGCACATTGTACATTGCGCCGAGTTTGTTCAGCATCGAAGTTGTCGAAATGGTTTTCACAATCGGACCGCGCCAGCCGCGAATTTCCAAAAGATAATACGCGAGCAGCGCATACACTTCGAGTTGATTGATAAAGCGTCCGTTCTCGGCGACAAAGCCCACGCGGTCCGCGTCGCCGTCGGTAAGAAAACCCGCGTTGGCTTGCATCGCCGGAACCGTTTCCTGCAAACGCGCGGTGTTGGGCGGAATCGGTTCGGGACGTTTCATGTCGGGAAAAATCGGATTGCGCCCGCTGTGAATTTCCGTCACCGTCGTCGTGCCGCCGTCGAGAATGTGTTTCAGCCAGCCGCTGCCCACGCCCCACATCGGGTCATGCACCACGTTCATTCCCGCGTTTTTCAACGGCGCAACGTCAATCATGTTTGGCAGGTGTTCAAGATACGCGGCGCTGGCATCGAATTTCTTGATCGAACCATTGGCAAGCGCTTCGTTCAACGTTGAACGTTGAACGTTGGACGTTTCCGGAATTAGCGCTTCGATTTTTTTCAAAACCTCCGGGGCCACCGCGCCGCCAAATTCGGTGCGGACTTTGAAACCGTTGTCGGTGCCCGGATTGTGCGACGCGGTAATGTTGATGGCGCCTGCCGTTTGGTTCGCAATCGCCGCAAACGAAATGACCGGCGTCGGCGTGCCGGTTTCCGTCAATAAAACCGGAATTCCGTTCGCCGCCAAAACTTCTGCCGCTGCCGCCGCGAAATGTTCTGACGCGAAACGATGGTCGTAGCCAATGACCATGCCGCGTTCGCGCGCGCGATGGTGTTGCGCGTAATAGGTCGCCACGCCCTGCGCCGCGCGCCGTACATTTTCAAACGTGTAATCTTCGGCAATCACGCCGCGCCAGCCGTCGGTGCCAAATTTGATTTCGTAGGTCATGTCAAACCGTCAGAACGTTTTAACGTTTGAACGTTCAAACGTTATACGTTTTTTTCAGCGCCGCCAAATCTGCTTCGACCATGATTTGAATCATCTGCTCGAACGTGACGCTCGGCGCCCAGCCGAGTTTGGCGCGCGCCTTGCTCGCATCGCCCAACAGATGGTCCACTTCGGCGGGACGCATGTCGTGCGGATTGTTTTCAATCACGTAACGCGTGTAATCCAAATCCACGCACTCGAACGCAATCTTGCACAGTTCGCGCACGGAATGTTCGCGCCCCGTCGCAATCACGTAATCGTCGGGCTGGTCTTGCTGCAACATCAACCACTGCGCGCGCACGTAATCGGGCGCATAGCCCCAATCGCGTTTGGCTTCGAGGTTCCCCAAGCGCAGCTCTTTTGCCAGACCCAACGCGATTTTTGCTGCGCCGTGCGTGACTTTGTGTGTGACAAATTCCAAACCGCGGCGCGGTCCTTCGTGATTGAACAAAATGCCGCTGCATGCAAACAAATTGTACGACTCGCGATAATTGACCGTAATCCAATGTCCGTACACTTTGGCGACGCCGTAGGGCGAACGCGGATAGAACGGCGTCCTTTCCGTTTGCGGCACTTGCTGCACCTTGCCAAACATTTCCGACGACGACGCCTGATAGAATCGAATCGTCGGGTCCACAATGCGAATGGCGTCCAACATGCGCGTCACGCCGAGCGCGGTCACTTCGCCGGTGAGGACGGGCTGCTTCCACGAAGTCGGCACAAAACTCTGCGCCGCGAGATTGTACACTTGTTGCGGACGATATTCGCGCAGCACATCAATCAACGAAACCTCATCCAACAAATCCGCCTGCACAATTTGAATCTTGTCCTGAATGTGGGCGATGCGTTCAAAGTTGATGGTGCTGGTGCGGCGCACAAGTCCTACGACCTCATATCCTTGTTCGAGTAAAAAATCCGCGAGATGGCTGCCGTCCATCCCGGTAATGCCTGTAATTGCCACAACCTTTTTTGTCATGCTTGAAGATTACCTCGTGTGTTGGTGCGATAGTTTAATCGTGCGATAGTTTAATCGTGCGATAGTTTAATCGTGCGATAGTTCAATCGTGCGAGTATCTGTGCGTTTGATATTCGATGCGCGTCTCGTGCTTTGCGTTAATCGGCACGCGCTACTTGTTGGGTGAAATTCGCCCGCGCCAATCGTCCAAAATCGCGCGTAATGTTTCCTCGAACGAGAATTGTGGTTCCCACCCGGTCGCGCGTTTGAATTTCGTTGCATCGCAATAACTGATGGGCGTGTCGGACGGGCGCATGCGGTCCGGGTCGTATTCGACTTCAAACGGCACGCGCGCCAGGGATTGATACACCTCGACAATTTCACGAATGGCGCGCGGGATGCCCGAACCGATATTATACACGTCTCCCGCGTTTCCGCGCTCCAATGCCATTACATAGCCGCGCATCATGTCGCGCACGTCGGTAAAATCGCGCCGCGCGTCAAGATTGCCCACGCGCAGTTTCGGCGCCCGTTTGCCCGCTTCGATTTCGGCAATTTGTTTCGCAAAACTCGCCGTGACAAAGCGGTCGTTTTGGCGCGGACCGATGTGATTGAACGGACGTACGCGCACGACCTGCAGTTGATGACTGAGAAAATATTGCAGCCCCAAAAAATCCTGCGTGATTTTGCTCACGCCGTACGGACTATCGGGACGCAGCGGCGTATCTTCGTCAATCGGCAAGTCGGCGGACGTGACGCGTCCGTATTCTTCATTCGAACCGACAATGAGCAGACGCGCGTTGGATTTTTGCTGCGCGGCGGCGTGCAAGAGATTCGTTTGCGCGCGGATATTGTTTTCCAGTGTCGCCCACGGGTCTTGCCACGACACCGGGACAAATGCTTGCGCGGCGAGATGATAGATGCGCTCCGGGGAAACCTGCGCGAGGAGGTCCGACGTAAAACGCGGGTCGCTCAAATCACCGACGACAAAGCGGATGCGTGCATCGGTCGGCACATTTTCGCCGCCGCTTTGGGAAACGCCGACCAACTCGAGCGCGGGGTCGTTTTGCGCCAAGAGATAATCGGCAAGGTGACTTCCGGCAAAACCGGCAATTCCCGTAATCAGTACGCGCACGCTTCTCCTTCAAAGCACGGCGGAACGAAAAACATTATCGCGCGCGTCGCCACAGTCCGTCTTGGGCTGTTTGGTTTACGCGTGCGGCGATTATAACACGCGCGGGAATCGTTTGCAATATCTTTCACAAATAAAACCCATAAAGAAACCCGAAAGGGTGTCGGGCTCTCGGGTTGTTTTCCGTCGCGTTCATGCGCGCGCCAATTCGCGCCGGTTCGCTTCCACTTTTTCAATCCCCAAGTTCATCGCGGTCAAGCGCGGCACAATATCGCCGTAACCGCGTTCCAAAAACGCAATGCCGTTGACTTGCGTTTCGCCCGGCGCAATCGCCGCCGCAATCACGTATGCCAAGCCCGCGCGCAAATCGGGAATCGTAATTTCGTCGGTCGCATGAAACGGGGTCGGACCCGTGATGATGGCGCTGTGTTCGTGACCTTGGTCAAGATAACGACACGGCACGCTGCCGAGACAATGCGTGGTCAATTGCGTTTTTGCGCCGAGTTTGTTTAACGCTTTCAAATACCCAAAACGTTTCTCATACACGGTTTCGTGTATGACGGAAATCCCATCCGCTTGCGTCAGCAAAACCGCAAACGGCTGCTGCCAATCGGTCGAGAAACCGGGATACACATCCGTTTCAATCATCGTCGGGCGAATCGCGCCGCGTCGAAAAAAACGAATGTTGTCCGCGCCCTGCAATTCAATTCCGCCGCCGACGAGTTGATAATACGATAAAAAGTTGCCGAGAATATCCGGGCGAATGCCGCGCACGGTAATGTCGCCGTCCGACGCGCACGCGAGACACGCCCACGACGCGGCTTCGATGCGGTCACCGAGAATCGGCATGTTCGTTCCGCTTAGTTCTTTTACCCCATCAATCCGAATTTCGCGGTTCGGCGTCGTAAAAATAATCGCGCCCATCGAACGCAGCATCGTAATGAGTTCAAAAATTTCGGGCTCCATCGCCGCGTTCGTAATCACGGTGCGCCCTTCAGCGAGAACGCCGAGATACAAACTCGTTTCCGTCGCGCCGACGCTCGGATACGGCAATTGAATACGTGCGCCGCGCAATTTTCCATACCGCCGCGCGACAAAGCCGTCGTCCGTTTCTTCGATAATGCCGCCGAACGCGCGAATCGCGGCGAGATGAAAATCCACGCCGCGCGTGCCGATTTTACAGCCCCCCAACACCGGCACAAAGACTTCGCTCCAATGATGCAGGAGCGCGCCGAGCAGCAAAATCGGAATGCGATTGCTGCCCGAGTGCGGCGTCGGCACGTGCGACGATTTCATTGCCGATGGGTCAATCTGCATCACATCCCGGTCGCGCGTCACGCGCACGCCGACCGATTCCAACATTTCCTGTGTAATGTCCGTGTCGCCAATCGGCGGCACATTTGTCAGCGTCGTCGGTTTCTCGCTCAGCAGCGCCGCGACCATCGCTTTCGTCGCAAAATTTTTCGCGCCCAATGTTCTAATTTCCCCGCGCACGGGATGTCCGCCGCGAATGCGATATGCTACCAAATCTTGCATGTGTACATTCCTCCGCTTCCCAACCATAGGTCTAGCATAATCATTTCTGCGCTCGCGTCAATGCGCTTTGGGCGCGTAATTCAGACTATGAATGGGTTTGATTTGTTCCCTCGAAACCACGCGCGGCGCCCCTTTTTTGTTTTATAATCATGCATCATGTCAGACCCGCAATATCGTCTGCATCTATTCGGGGGCTTTCGGCTTGAACGCGACGGCGTAACAGTGAAATTCCCGCGTCGCAAGAGTGAAGCATTGCTCGCGTATCTCGCGCTTTATCCCCAAGAACACGCGCGCGAAAAACTTGCCGCGCTTTTTTGGGGCGATGCGCCGGATGAGAACGCGCGGCGTTCTTTGCGCCAAGCCCTCTCCGACATCCGCAATGAACTGGGCGAGGATACGATACTTGCCGACCGCGAAACGGTGCAGTTGAATCCCAATTTTCGGATGTGGACGGACGCGCGAGATATTTTCGATTTGAGATTTATGATTTCGGATTTTGAAATCGCCGAGTCACAACAATTCATAAATCACAAATCAAACATCATAAATTACGCCGAGCTTCTTCCCGATTTTTACGACGACTGCTTTGAACCACCGCGCGAAGAATTGCGCGCGCTGTTTCTCGACGCCGCGTTGAAACTCATCGAACAGGCACGCGCGCAGAGCGAATACAAAACGGCGATGGAACTCGCGCAAAAAATTTTGACGGTGGATAAAGCGAATGAAGCCGCGCATCAACATTTGATGTTTTGTTACAGCGCGTTGGGTGACCGCGCCGCCGCGCTCGACCAGTACGAATTCTGCAAACGCGCGCTGCGCGACGAATTGGGCATCGAGCCGTCGCAAGAAACACGCGCGTTGTTTGAAACGATTCGCAAACAGACGGAAACAAAATCGCCCGCCGCGCGGTTGACGAATTTGCCAAGACCCGCGACCAGTTTTGTGGGGCGCGAGAGGGAAATCGCGGAATTGCGCGCAATGTTTGGTAGGGGCGAAGCATTGACCGGCACGGTCGCGTCAACCCAAAACGCCGTGAATGTCAATGCTTCGCCCCTACTGACGATATTGGGTCCCGGCGGTTCGGGCAAAACGCGGCTCGCTATCGAATGCGGCGCGCAACTTGTTTCGGATTTTTCCGACGGCGTATGGTGGGTGGATTTTTCCGCGCTGCAAGATGCGACGCTCGTGCCGTACCAAGTGGCGAAAGCGTTGGGCGTGCTGGAACAAGCGCATCAAGATTTAACGGCGACGTTGTGCGAATTTGCGCGCGAAAAAAATCTGCTGCTCATTCTCGACAACTGCGAACATCTCATTGATGCGTGCGCGCAACTCGTCCAATCTCTAATCTCCAATTCTCCAATCTCTATCCTCACCACCAGCCGCGAAGCGCTCAACATTCCGGGTGAAAAAATCTATCCCATCGCGCCGCTCGCGGTTCCGTCCGCCGCGACAACCGTTGTTGCCAACACGCTGCTGCAATTTGAAGCGATTCGTTTGTTTGTGGAACGCGCGCGCGGCATCAGCCCCGCGTTTGTGTTGAACGACGAAAACGCATTGACGATTGCGCGCATTTGCACGCGACTCGATGGGATTCCACTTGCCATCGAACTCGCGGCGGCGCGCGTAAAACATTTGTCGCTCCAAGACATTGCCGCGCGTTTGGATGACCGCTTCAATTTGCTCACGCAAGGCAGCCGCGCCGCGCTCCCGCGTCAACAAACCTTGCGCGCACTGCTCGATTGG
>CAZXYP010000080.1:0-8812 GCA_964644955.1 uncultured Anaerolineales bacterium
GCCCACGCCAATCCACGCGCCGCGCGAATACGAAAAAAACAACGCCGCCAACATCACCGCACTTGCGGCGCTCGCAAGCCCAAACAATAGCCCCCGTGGATACGCAAAACGTCGCGCGCGCAGATCCGCGCGCGCTGTCCACCACCAACGCGCCAGTCCCAACGCCGTGCCAAACGCCAACGGCAAAATCAATCCCAAATAGCCCGCATACGGATTCGGCTGTTCGAATGTGCCGAACGCGCGCAAATTCGTGCCGCCAAACAATAAAAATCCTTCTGGTCCCGCGCGAAAATAATATTGATACGCGCCCAACAGCGCTTGACTCGCGCCCGCCAAAAACATCACGCCCAACAAACGTTCCGCGCGCGTTTCATCCACCATCAACGCGACGAGCCAATACGCCGCGAGCATTTCAATCCATTTCGTCAGTTCACTCAAGCTGTCGGTCAGCGATGACGCAACGGCGATGGACAATGCCGCCGCCAAAATAAAAATCACAAACGGCAGCACCAGCGGCGGCACGGACAAAACCAAATTGCGCCGCGCGACGCCGCGCGCCAAATGCAAACCCCACGCCAGCAGCAGCAAAAAATCCGCCGCCGTCACATTCGCGCCGCCCACCGACAGCGGCAGCAAAGAACCGAACGGTACCGCAAACACCAACAAATAAATGGCGAGTTCCGGGTACAACAACAACGCGCCCGCCAACAACACGGCGCCGCCGAGCGCGACTGCCGTGTTGAGCGGAAATATCCCAAACACCATCGCGCCCGCAACCAACACAATCAGCAACCGCCACGGGACTCGTTGAAAAAATCGAAAACTCGACATGCGTTTTCAGGTACAGGAAAACTTGCGCCCGCGCGCGGCGCAAGTTTTCCTATTCAGAAACCAAAACAGAGTACGGGGGCAAGCAAACAAGCGCACGGCACAAGGCACACCGCCGCATCACGCGCGCTGCATCCTGCTGCGAAAGTACGCAATCGTTTCGCGCAAACCGTCGTCCAATCCCACCTGCGGTTCCCAACCAAGCAGCGTCCGCGCTTTGGTAATATCGGGGTTGCGCCGCGAGGGGTCGTCCACCGGACGGTTGGTATAAATAATCCCCGCTTTATTTTCCGTCAATGCATTGATGCGTTCGGCAAACGTTTTGATGGTCAATTCATTCGGATTGCCGATATTCACCGGCAGCTCTTCATTCGACATCAGCAAACGCGCGATGCCTTCGACCAAATCACTGACATAACAAAACGAACGCGTCTGCGAACCATCGCCATGCACCGTCAATGGTTCACCGCGCAGCGCCTGTCCGACAAAATTCGGCACAACGCGCCCGTCGTCCAACGCGTTGCGCGGACCATACGTATTGAATATCCGCACAATGCGCGTCGCAATGCCGTGCTGACGTTTGTACGCCAACGTCAACGCTTCCGCAAACCGTTTCGCTTCGTCATACACGCCGCGCGGTCCGATGGGATTCACATGCCCCCAATACGTTTCCGTTTGCGGATGCTCCAACGGGTCGCCGTACACTTCGGAGGTCGAAGCCAACAAAAAGCGCGCCTTTTTCGCGCGCGCCACACCCAACGCATTGTGCGTGCCGAGCGCGCCCACTTTCATCGTTTGAATCGGAAAATCCAAATACGATTTCGGGCTTGCCGGCGATGCAAAATGCAGCACCGCGTCGAGCGGCCCCGGCACATTGATAAATTTGGTGACATCTTGTTCAATAAATTCAAAACGCGGTTCGTTTTTTAAATGCGCGATATTGTCCGGACTGCCGGTGATGAAATTGTCCATCACCACCAGTTGATGCCCGCGCGCCAAAAAATAATCGCACAAATGCGACCCGATAAACCCTGCTCCGCCGGTAATAAAAATCCGCATACGCCCTCGATACCTTCAATGGAATGTACGCATGATTATACGAACGGTCATACAAATCCGCAAAGATGAATCCGTTCGCATTCACAGAAAATTTTTATGTCTATTACTAGAGATAGACATTCCCTCATGGTTGTTGTAAAATACCGCACACAAATCAAAAGCAATATCGTGACAGACAAGCGAATGATTTCCATTCGACGCGATATACCTTTCCGAGGTCATGTATGAAAGTGAGTGTTCCCCAAGAAAATCTCGCGCGCGGCATTTCCATCGTCAGCCGCGCCGTAGCCACCCGTTCCACCCTTCCGGTGTTGGGACATATCCTGCTCGCCACCGAAGGCGGACGCTTGAAACTCGCGGCGACCAATCTCGAAATCGGGATTACCCATTGGAGCAACGCCCAAGTCAAAACTGACGGCGCGATTACCGTTCCGGCGCGCCAACTCGCCGATTACGTCAATGCGTTGCCGCCGGACGCGGTCGAGATGGAATTGAATCCCAAAACACAAACACTGCATTTGAAATGCGCGCGGTACGATGCAAATATCAAAGGCGTGGACGCGAGCGAATTCCCCATCATCCCCACGATTGGCGACAATAACAAGATACTCATCGAACCGGATACGCTCAAAGAAATCATCGCGCAAGCCATTTTCTCTGCGGCGCAAGATGATTCGCGTCCGGTCCTGACGGGCGTGCTCGCCAAATTCGACAAAGATACGGTCACGTTCGCATCCGCCGATGGTTTTCGATTGTCCGTGCGCAGCGCCGAATTGAGCAGTAAACTCGCCGCGCCGGTCAGCATCATCATTCCCGCCAAAGCGCTCGCCGATGTGGCGCGCATCATGGGCGACCAGGATGCGCCGGTCGAAATCGCCATTACCGAAAATCGCTCCCAAGTGCTCTTTCATCTCGCCAACACCGATTTGGTCTCACAATTGATTGACGGCAATTTCCCCGATTTCAATCAAATCATCCCCAAATCACGCACGACACGCACGGTAATGAATACGAACGAATTGCAGAACGCCGTCAAAGCGGCTTCCGTGTTTGCGCGCGAATCCGCCAACACCGTGCGTTTGAATATTTCCAGCGGCAACGATATGGGCGGCGGACGCGTCGTCATTACCGCACAAAGCGCCGAGACCGGAGATAACGTCGGCGAGATTGATGCCACCGTCGAAGGCGAACCGATTGAAATCGCGTTCAATGCGCGTTTTCTCTCCGATGTGTTGGGCGTACTCAATTCACCGCAGGTCGCATTGGAAACGCTTGGCGCGGCGAGCCCGGGTGTCGTGAAACCTGTCGGACGTGAGGATTTTACGCACGTCATCATGCCCATGCACATTGGCAAATAACGGCTCGCCAATCGCGTATCGCAAAGGGCAAATCGCATATCGTTGCAACTTGACGGGCTGCGATTCTTTTTTTGGGGCGACATCGAGGCCCCTTGACGCAAAATGCAATCCCTTGTTTGGCTGTTTGTTCTCGGCGGGTTGACGCTGACAGCGCTTTCCATTCCGATGATTTTGCGCCGCGTCAAGCCGAACTCTTGGTACGGTTTTCGCACGCGCCAAACGTTGGCGAACGAACAGGTGTGGTATGACGTAAACGCGCACGCGGGCAAACGCTTGCTCGTTTCAGGCATTCTGATTACGACTGCCGCAATCCTCTTGCCATTCATTCCGGGAATCAGCGCGGATCTGTATGCGTGGCTGGTCCTCGCCGTCGTGGTGGTGACGCTCGGCATCGGATTGGCGTCAAGTTTTCGATATCTCAATCAACGGGCACAAAACTTGTAACGTGGACTGCGCGCAAAATGGTTTCAAAATCCGCGCGCGCAAACACTCCCGCGCCAAGCGTCAAGGCGTTCGCAGTCCCCGCCGCAATACCATAGCGCAAAATTTCCTCAAACGACAATCCGTGCGTCAGCGCGTACGCCATGCCGCCCAACATCGAATCGCCCGAACCGACCGCGCTCACTATTTCCAATTCCGGCGGGCGCGCGTACCACACATTTTTTTCATCCGCCGCCAACGCGCCTTCCGCGCCCAATGAAATCACAATTCGCGTTTCATATCGCGCCGCCAATCCCCGCGCGGCATGCGCAAACTCGTCGCGCGTGCGCAGCACGCGTCCCAACCATTCTTGCACTTCGGCGCGATTCGGTTTCACCAACGCCGGTTTGTGCGCGACGCCGTGCCGCAAAAATTCCCCGCTCGAATCCAAAATGACCGGCACATTTGCCGCATGCGCAAGCTCAATCAGGTCGGCGTAAAAATCACGCGGCACTCCCGGCGGCAAACTGCCCGAAAGCGTCATAGCCGAAAATTCGTGAATGCTCGCGCGCACAAGTTCGCGAAATTCATCCACTTGTGCGAAAGGGACCGCATCGCCGCGTTCATAGATTTCGGTCAGCGTATGCTGGTCCGGGTCCAGCACCGAAATGCACTCGCGCGATTCGAACGACGTTTGCACAAAGCGCGTCGCAATGCCTTCGCGCTGCAAATTCGTTTCAATCCACTGCCCCGCAAAGCCGCCGACCCAGCCCGTGACCACCGGCGTCCCGCCGATGCGTTTCAACGCGCGCGCGGCATTGCATCCTTTCCCGCCGGGCAGAGACATGACCCGTTCGGGACGATGAATCGCGTCGAGGCGATAATTTTTTATCACCAGCGTTTTATCAATCGCCGCATTCGCATTGACGCACAGTATCTTGTCACTCATACTTTATCGCCAATCGCAGTCTCCAACCTCCAATCTCCAATCGCCAGTCTCCAATCGCCAGTCTCCAAGCTCTATCCCTTTCCACTCGCGCCAAAAAACCGAATGCGCTCGCGCACGCGTGCGACCATCGCCGCGCGCGCGGGTCCAAGATATTTACGCGGGTCGTGTTCTTGCGGATTCGCGTCCAGCACCGCGCGTACGCCTTGCGTGAACGCTTGATTGAGCTGCGTCGCGACATTGATTTTTACAATGCCGTATGAAATACTCGACGCAATGTGTTCATCCAAAACACCCGATGAGCCGTGCAAAACGAGCGGCGTGTCCACCGCCGCGCGAATTTCGCGCAAACGTTCCAGGTCAAGCATAACTGTTTTTGATTTTCCCGCGTGCACGGAACCGAGCGCGATGGCGAGATTGTCCACTTGCGTCGCGCGCGCAAATTCCACCGCGTCCGCAACCTGTGTGATTTCCACCGCGTGGTCGAGTTTGGCGCTGCGGTCAGGTTTTGGCACTGCGTTGACTTCGGCTTCGAGCGCGACATTATTCTCACGCGCCAACGCGCGCAAACGCCTTGTCACGGCAATGTTTTCCGCCAGCGGCAAATCGCCGCCATCAAACATCACCGAGGTAAAGCCGAGCGCGATGGCTTGCACGACTTCGGTTTCGTTCGCGTGATCGAGATGCAGCGCAATCGGCACGCTCACGCTTTGCGCGGCGATTTTTCCAAAGGCGCCAAAGTACTGCAAACCGAGCGTCGCGTTGCCGCCGCCGAGATATTCCAGCGCGCGATGGCTGACCTGTACGAGCGCGGGCGCGCCTTCCAGTTGCGCCGCCAGCGCAATCGCCTGCGCCTGTTCCAGCGTATTGGCATTGAACGCGCCGACGGCGAAACCTTCGCGCTGCGCGCGCAAAATCCAGGGCTGCAAATTTTCAAGTGACATGGAATGATTCAGACCTGACAGAGTACATTACAGATTTGGACGCGGATAAACGCGGATTTGCGCGGAAACTGAAAAATTTGGATTTAAAACCCGCGTTTCTCCGCCAGAATCCGCGTCCGAAAAAAAGAATTGGCATGTGCTGGGGATGTACTGTGTCAGGTCTCGATGGAGTGAGGTGAAAAAATAATTTTGCGATACGCGAATTTACGCGCGGCAATGTCCGCAAACACTTGCGGCGCTTGCGCCAAATCAAAGCGATGCGAAATCATTGTTGCGGTATCCAGCGTGCCATCCAGAATCGCCGCCAGCGATTCCGTCCACTCGTGTCCGGGAAACGGTTCCGAGTACGACATGAAACAGCCGTTGAGCTGCAATTCCTTCCGCATCAAGTCTTCGATAAATTGCATCGGCAGGGACGCGTCGAGCGGCTGATTGCCGCCGCACACGATATTGCCGCGCGGGCGCGTGACGAGAATGGTTTGCGCGAGCGTTTGCGTGGCGCCCGCCGCTTCGATGGACAAATCCACGCCGTCCCCCGTCGCGTTTTTAATTTCGTCCGCCACGTTGATTTGGTTCGGATTCAACGCGAGATGCGCGCCCAATGTTTTTGCCGCGCGCAAGTTTTCTTGCGACACGTCCACCGCAATAATCTGGCTTGCGCCGAGAATGCGCAGCCACTGCACGCACATCAGCCCAATCGAACCCGCGCCTAGCACGCACGCAGTCTGTCCTTGCGCGAAATTGCCGCGGTCGAGAATGTGCCGCGCCACCGTCGCCGGTTCAATCAGCGCGCCCGCGTCGAACTCGAGCGTCGGCGGCAGCGCCAACAGATTTTTTTCCGGCACGACAACATATTCCGCAAAACCGCCCGCTTGTCGCGAACCGATGAACGAATAATGATGACACGCGGAATACAAACCGCGCGCACATTCGTTGCACGCGAAATCGGGAATGAGCGGAATCACTGCCGCGCGTTTGCCAATCCACTCGCCGCTCACGCCTTCCCCAACGCGCGCGACAATGCCCGCGCATTCGTGTCCCAACGTAATCGGATATGTGCGATGTCCTTTGACATAGCGTGAAATATCCGAACCGCAAATCGAGACCGCGCGCACTTGAAGCAAGACCTGTCCCGCGTCGGGCAAAGGTGTCGGCACATCCTGATAGACGAGGGCTGCTTTGTTTTCGAGAATGACTGCGTTCATTCGTAAAATCTTGTTTTCGACACAGATACCGCAGAGAACACAGATTTTGAAAATTTACTCTGCGCAATCTGGTCAATCTGTGTCCTGACCATTTAGTTGTGATGTTGTACGACCCGCGCGAGCGCGTCAAAATCCGGCAATAATTTTTGTGACACGCTCAAATACACGTCAAACAATTCTTGGTACCGCGCGTGATTTGGCGCGTTCGGTTCATACACCGTTCGTTGCGGCAATGATTGTTCCACACACGCGCCGACATCGTCGCACAAGCCGACCGCGTGCGCGGTCAACGCAAACAATCCGAGCGTATGCCCGCCTTCGCCGCCGTCCGCGCGGCGCGCGACGATGAACGGTTTGCCGTACACATCGGCTTTGATTTGGCACCACACCGCGCTCGCGGCTGCGCCGCCCGAACCGAGAAATTCTTGCGGCGCCGCGCCGTGTTCTGCCGCTACTTGAAGATTGTGATACACGGCGAACGCGCACCCTTCCATCATGGCGCGCAGCATGTCGCCGCGCGTCGTCGCGTAGGACAAACCAAAAAACACACCGCGCGCGTTACTGTTCCATAACGGCGTGCGTTCGCCCGCCATGTACGGCAAAAAGAGGACGCCGTGCGCACCGGGCGCGGTGCGTTCCACTTGCGCGCCAAACAATTCAAACGCGCTTGTGCCAAGCATTTTCGATACCGCGCTTTCGGGTTGCCCGAATGTGTCACGAAACCAACCGAGCGCGCCCCCGCCAACCGTACCGCCTTGCAGCAGATATTGATGCGGCAAAACGTGATGTGAAAAAATCAAACGCGGTTCCACGATGACGCGGTCAAGCGCGATTCCCATGCCGCCCGCTTGTCCGCCCTGTTCATTCGTTTGTCCGACGCGCGTCACGCCCGCGCCCAATGCCCCTGCCGCCGCATCGAGACAGCCGACAATGACGGGAATGCCCGCGCGCAAGCCGGTTTCTTGCGCCGCGTGCGTGGTGAGCGTTCCCGCGATTTCAGTACACGGCGCGAGGCGCGGAAATTTTTCAAGGGGAATGCCGATACATTTTGCCGCATCGGCATTCCATCGCGCATTGCGTAAATCAAAAAAATGATAACCGTATGCTTGCGTGTAATCGCATGTATATTCACCCGTAAGTTTTGCAACCAGATATCCGGACGCGGTGAGAAATTGATGCGTCGCGTCAAAAATGTCGGGATGCTTTTGCTTGAGCCAGAGGAGTTTCGGTGTGATGTACGCGGGGTCGAGCGGATTCGCGGCGAGGTCAATCAACGCGTTTGCTTCGGGGAGGGAAGCGAGCCACTGTGTTTGTTGTTCCGCGCGACGGTCAAGCCAAATCAGCGCGGGATACAGTGAATGGCAATTCTCATCCACGGCGACGAGCGTCCAACCGATGCCATCCACGCCAATGCCCGCGATATTGTGCGGGTCCACACCGCTTTGCGCCGTGACGGCGCGAATCGTTTCGCATACCGCGTTCCACCAGATTTGCGCGTCCATTTCCGCAGACAACGGGTGCGGGAACGCGTAGGCTTGCGTTGATTCCGCAACAATGTTTCCGTCATCCGTCCACAACGCGGTCTTGCAGCTCGACGTGCCCTGGTCAACCGTGAGAATGTATTGGGGGGCCATGTACATTCGTCACTGCGCAATCCTGCCGTCCAAATCCCACAAATCTTGCCAGCCGCGCGCACCTTGCCACAAAAAAACTTGCCCTTTGATGAGACGGCAATTCTTGTCAATCGTCGCAAGCGCGCGCATTTCGTCATCGCTCAACGGTTCGCGCACGATACCCTGCAAATTGGCAACATACTGTGCGCGCTTGGTCGCAAAGGGAATGACGACGTGTCCGCGCTGCACACCCCACTTCAAACACACGACGGCGGGATGCAGATTATGCCGTTTTGCAATTTCCACAATCACGGGGTCGTCCATATCCACCGTGTCGTCGGGCGTGCGGTCGCGTTCGGGGCGGCTCGGCGAACCGATGGGCGAATAACCAATCGGCACGATGCCGTTTTCGACGACGAATTGATACAACTCTGGCTGC
>CAZXYP010000080.1:8822-17195 GCA_964644955.1 uncultured Anaerolineales bacterium
AAATGCGGATGCAGTTCCATTTCGTTGACGGCGGGTTTGATTTCGGCGTCGCGCAAAATCAATTTCAATTTTGGAATCGTCACATTCGACGTGCCAATGTGCCGCACCAAACCCATCTTGTACAATTTTTCCAACTGCCGCCACGTCCGCATAAAATTTTCGTGAATGTACGGTTTGGCGTGCGGGTCGCGCGAATCCACGCTCACGCCGGGCGCGTGATAATTTGGAAAGGGCCAGTGAACCAAATACAAATCCAAATACTCGAGCTGCAAATCGTGCAGCGATTTTTGAAACGCCGGAATCACATCTGGTTCTGCGTGTTTGTCATTCCACAATTTCGAAGTGACCCACAAATCCGCTCGCCGAATCCCGCGCTGCATAATTTTTTGCAGTGCGTGCCCAATCAAATGTTCGTTGCCATACACTGCCGCGCAATCAAAATGGCGATAGCCGACCTCTGCCGCGCCAATCACGGCGTCGGCAATCACTTGCGCGGGATATTTGTCGGAACCGAACGTGCCTAAACCAATCGCGGGAATTTTTGCGCCGGTGTATAACGTGCGAGTGGGGACTTGTTGGGGGTTCACTGCCTCCGAGACAGAATTCAAGTTCGACATTTCCATCTTGATTTTCCTCAGGCATGTGCGCGTTCCCGGTGCGGCGGTCCGCTCGATTCGCGAATTACAATCTCGACCGGCAAAATAATTTCCTGATGCCGTTTGTCGGCAGTGCCGTTCAAGCGCTGAAACAACAATTGCGCCGCCTGCTTTCCGATTTCGTAAGCGGGTTGAATCGCCACCGTGAAAAAGGGCGCGTGCGCGAGCGTCCATGGCAAATCGTCAAACGCCACAATCGCCAAATCTTCCGGGACCCGCAAATTCAACTCGCGAGCGCGTTTCAAAACACCGGGCGCGAAAAAATTGTGCGCCGCAAAAATCGCGGTGGGACGCGGATTCACGTCCAGCAATTGGCACGCTATTTCGTACCCGCTCTCTTGCGTAAACGAACCACGATAAATCAGATTTTTGTGCTCGACGATGCCCGCGTGCCGCAGCGCATTGCGATACCCCTGCACACGGTCGTCGGCGGTGGACACGCCTTTGGGTCCGCTCAACACGCCAATACGGCGATGTCCCAACTCAATCAGCATATGCACCAAACGCTGCGCCGCGTCTTCGGAATCACAGCGCACCACATCCACATCGGTGTGCGGCGGCACGCGGCGGTCCAACACAATGACGGGCGTGTTTTGTTTCTTGATAACTTTGACCGACTCGGCGCTGTTGCTGCGCGCCGGCACCAACAAAATCCCGTCCACTTGCTGTTGCAGCAGCATCTGCAAATAGCTGTGCTCTTTGGTTTCGGACTCGTCCGTGTTACAAAAAATCACCGTGAAGCCGGCTTGATTCGCCGTGTCTTCGACGCCGCGCGCGAGGGTGGTGAAAAATGGATTCGTAATATCGGTCATGACCAGCGCGATGGTCTTGGTCTGCTTGAAACGCAAACCGCGCGCCAACGCGTTTGGCACATAGCCCAGTTCGGCAATGGCTTGCTCGACGCGCGCGCGGGTATTGGGACTGGTATAGCCCGAATTGTTGATGACGCGCGAAACCGTCATGCTGGACACGCCTGCGCGTTTGGCGACGTCGCTAATCGTGCTCATGGTGATTCATGCAAGGACAGCGCGTTCCGCTGTCAAATCCCATTCGTGTATTTTTCGTTCTTGCAAGAATGCCTTGCCCGCTTGTAACGAGCAAGGCATTCGAAAGTTAGCTGAACCGCCGCGCAAGGTTGGATTTCATTTTCCGTTCCGGCATCCGGCGGCAAAACGTCCTCGTGTGATTTGCTTTATTGATACAAGACGGCTTGAATCTTGGGGTCATCAATGTTGGTCTTGTCGTACCAGTAGAAGCCGGTGTCAATGTTCTTGGGCACGCTCTCGCCTTTGACGGCTTTGACCGCTGCTTCGACACACTTGGCGCCGATACCAACGGGATTTTGTGTAATGGCGCCGGCTTCGGTCCCGGCTTTGATGGCTTCAATCTGTTGTTTGCCCGAATCGTAACCAATGACGACGATTTGACCTTCCTTTTTCAGTTCTTTGACCGCATTCAATACGCCGATGATGGAACCTTCGTTCGCGCCAAAGAAACCTTTGAGGTCGGGATTCGCCTGAATGATGGCTTTGGCAAGGTCGGTGGATTTCAATTGGTCGCCGCCGCCATATTGAATGTCAACGACTTGAACGTTCGGGTGCTTTGCCTTCATCTGATTCACAAACCCATCGCGGCGGGTCACGCCGGTCTGACTCGTCTGGTCGTGTACGATAACGGCAACTTTGCCGGAACCACCGATGAGCTCTGCCATTTTGTCGGCAGCCACACCTGCAGCGGCAATATTATCCGTCGCGGCGGTTGCTACCGGAATGTCACTGTCCACGCCCGAGTCAAAACCAATAATCGGAATGCCGGCGTCTTTGGCTTTTTGGAGCAGCGGAATCGCGGCTTTGGAATCCAACGCGGCGAAACAAATCGCGGCGGGTTTCTTGTTCAACGCGGCTTGCAGCATTTCCATCTGCTTGTCCACTTGCGATTCATTTTCCGGCCCTTCAAACGTAATGTCCACGCCCAACTTTTTGGCTTCATCTTCCGCGCCCATTTTTACGGCTTGCCAGAATTGGTGCTGGAACCCTTTGGAAATGACCGGGATGTACATTTTGGCGCCGGCGGCTTGCGAAGCGGCGGTGGGCGGCGCGGCGGTCGGGGAAGCGGTGGGCGTCGCGCACGCGGCAGTTACAGCCGCAATCACGAGCAAACCCAATACGACAAACATCAACTTGCTTTTCATGGCTTTTCTCCTCCTATGAGAAAACGGATCTTTTTTTGTGATGGTTGAGAATTGTAAAAACGCGTCAGTTCATATCTTCTCCGGTTCACGCGCCCCGCGGCAACACAGTTGCCGCAGCGCGCGTCTTTTTTTAGCGTTGTCGTCGGCGAATAATGTCCAAATACACGGCGAGGATAACAATGACGCCCGTAACGACGATTTGCCATTCTTGCGGCACCGACATGATGCGCAGTCCGTTGGTCAAGGTACTGATGAGGAACGCGCCGATGATGGTACCAAGAATCGTGCCTTCGCCGCCGCTCAACGACGTGCCGCCAATGACCGCTGCCGCAATTGCGTCGAGTTCATAGCCCTGACCCAGCGAGGGCTGCGCGGAATTCAAGCGCGCCGCAATCATGACACCTGCCAAACCGGCGAACGTACCGCAGAGCGCATACACCGCAATTTTCCAACGGTCCACATTCACACCGGAAAGACGCGTCGCTTCCTCATTGCTGCCCAGCGCAAACGTGTAGCGCCCCAAAATGGTCTTGGTCAAAATCAGACTTGCCACGACCCCGGCGCCCAAAAAAATGAACACGATATTGGGAATATCCAAGCCGGGGACAATGGCGCCGACGACGGAATTCATTGCCATGCCGTTGAACTCGGGCGTGTCGTTGAAATAAATCGGGGCGAGCTTGGCAATGACGAGCGAGAGGCCTTTGGCAATATACAACATGCCGAGCGTGGCGATAAAAGGCGGGACCTTCATTTTGGAAATAATCACGCCATTGGTGGCGCCGGCGAGTGTGCCGGTTAAAAGCCCTGCCAGAATACCGAGCGGGACAGGCATGTGCCACACGGTAATGAATTGCCCTGCCATCACTGCCGAGAGGGTCATGACCGTGCCGATGGACAAATCAATGCCGCCCGAGATAATGACAAAGGTGACACCCAATGCCAACACGCCATTGACCGCCGTCGCAATTAAAATCGCGACCACATTGTCGAACTGCAAAAAGTTGGGCGAGGCGATGGAAAAGATGATGAACAAGAGAATCAACGCGCCGAACGCCAAGAGCGTTTGCATTGCGTCGCGACGGAACAGCGAAATGCCTGCGGTCGGTTTTGCCTGCGCTTGTGCCATAGTTATGCCACCTCACCTTGATTTGCTGCAGCGCCATTGGTGCGCAGCACACTCTCACTGCGCTGGGTTGCATACGTCATGATTTTTTCCTGCGTCGCGTCGCGAATATCCAACACCCCCGTCACACGGCCTTCACACATCACCAACACGCGATGGCTCATGCGCAAAATTTCGGGGAGTTCGGACGAAATCATAATAATGGACTTGCCCTGCCGCGCCAGGTCGTTGAGCAAATGATAAATTTCGCTTTTCGCGCCCACGTCAATGCCGCGTGTCGGCTCGTCAAAAATCAAAATGTCCGTGTCCGCCGTGAGCCATTTACCAATCACCACTTTTTGTTGATTGCCGCCGGAGAGATTTTTGACTTTTTGCTGCAAGCCCGGCGTCTTGATGGACAGTCTGTCCACAAAAGTCTGCGCGGTATCGTGAATCCGTTTGTTGTTGACCCAACCGATGGCGTCCAAAAATTTATGGAACGCCGCCAGCACGATATTGGTCTGCACATCCATACCCAACGTCAGTCCATACCGCTTGCGGTCTTCACTCAAATAACCGATGCCGTGTTTTACGCTGTCGCCCGGCGTTTTGATTTTGACGGGCTTGCCCTTGACATAGATTTCGCCGGAATCCAACGGGTCCGCGCCAAACACCACCCGCGCGACTTCGGTGCGTCCCGCGCCGACCAAACCCGAAAAGCCGAGAATCTCGCCCTTTTTCAAATCAAAGCTCACATCGCGAACCATCTTGCCGCGATTCAAATGTTTGACTTGAAGCACAATTTCTTGACTGGGGGTTTCGGGCAGTTCCGGAGTGGATTCATAAATCGTGCGCCCGACCATCATGCTGATGATTTGGTCAATGGTGACCTCGCCCGTTTGCTTGGTGTCAATGTAATGTCCGTCGCGCATGACCGTGATGCGGTCCGAAATCTGTTTCAGTTCTTCGAGGCGATGCGAAATATGTACGATGCCGACACCCTGCGCGCGCAGATTGCGAATCACGCTAAAGAGATCTTCGATTTCCGCGTCGGTTAATGCCGCCGTCGGTTCGTCCATAATCAAAATCTGCGAATTGTACGAGAGCGCCTTGGCGATTTCGACCATTTGTTGTTTGGCGACGCTGAGACTGCCGACTTTGGCGCGCGGGTCAATGTTCAGATGCAAGCTTTCGAGGATGGCGACGGTTTGTTCATTGATTTTTTTGTCGTCGAGGAAAATACGGAGATTGGTGCGCGGTTCGCGTCCGATAAAGATATTTTGCGCGACCGTGAGGTGCGGCATCAGATTGAGTTCCTGAAAAATCATGCTGATGCCCAAATGCTGCGCCGCGCGCGGATTGGGAATTTCGACCTCTTTGCCTTGATAAATGATGCGCCCCGCGTCTTTGGTATAGACGCCGGCGATGATTTTCATCAAGGTGGATTTGCCTGCGCCGTTCTCGCCGACCAGCGCGTGGACTTCACCGCGCCGCAATTCGAATTGAACGTCATCGAGGGCGTGCACACCCGGAAAGGATTTGCTGATTCCTTCCAGACGGAGGATGACATCATCCATAGTCTGAGCGCTCCTTTGCGTACTGTTAACCCATCACGGTCAACCCAAAACCCTTGAGGTAAATGAAACAGGGGACTTGCGAAACGATTGACACACCGTCGCGCCAATGCTATAATGTTATGGGTAACAATAACGATGTTATCCGTAACATGTTACGCATAACATATACCACAGAATTTTCGTTCTTTCAAGATCTCGCTCGACTCGATTCAGCACTCGCCGCATATTGTTTTCCGTATGCATTACCTCCTCGCGCACGACCTCGGCACCACCGGCAATAAAGCCAGTTTGTTTGATGAAACCGGGCAGCTGCGCGCGTCCCATACCGCATCCTACGCGGTCGCCTATCCCCGTCCGCAGTGGGCGGAACAAAATCCCGACGATTGGTGGAACGCCGTCTGCGGCGCTTCGCGCGCGCTCCTTGCGCAATTCCCGGAGGCCGCGCAAAACATCGCCGCCGTTTCGTTCAGCGGACAAATGATGGGCGTCGTCGCGGTGGACGCGCAGGACAATCCTCTCCACCCCGCCATCCTCTGGGCAGACCAACGCGCGGAAGCGCAAGCGCAATGGATTGCGGAACGCTGTGGCGCGAAAAACGTGTACGCGCGCACGGGACATCGCATCAGTCCCGCCTACACTGCCGCCAAGATTTTATGGCTCCTCCAGAACGAACCCACCGTGTATGCGCGCGCGAAAAAATTTTTGTTCCCCAAAGATTATCTTGTTTTGAAATTGACCGGCAGCGCGGTCACCGATTATTCGGATGCGTCGGGCAGCAATCTGTTTGATTTGCAAACGCGCGCGTGGTGCAGTGATTTTCTCGACGCGCTTGGTTTGGATGAAACGAAATTGCCGTGCATTGTTTCTTCCATCACCGTCGTCGGCGAAATCACGCGCGACGCGGCGCACGCGACCGGCTTGCGCGCGGGGACACCTGTCGTCATTGGCGGCGGCGATGGCTCGTGCGCCGCTGTCGGCGCGGGCGTCATTGCACCCGGCGATTGTTATTGCAATATCGGTTCGTCGGCATGGATTAGTTTTGCGTCCGACGCGCCCTTGTTGGACGCAACGCAGCGCACGTTCACGTTTCATCTTTTGCATCCGACGCGTTACACGCCGATGGGAACGATGCAAGCGGCGGGCGGCGCGCGCGATTGGTTTCGCCGCATCGCGGGCGATGTAAACGAAAATGAAATCGCGCATACGCCCGTCGGCGCGAATGATGTTTTGTTTTTGCCCTACCTGCTCGGCGAACGCAGTCCGTGGTGGAATCCGCACGCGCGCGGCGCGTTCGTCGGCTTGACCATGTCGCACACGCGCGCGGACATGGCGCGCGCCGTGATGGAAGGCGTGTCATACAATCTGAAACTGATTTTGGACGCGCTGGAATCGCAAGGCGCGACCATTCCCGCGATTCGTTTTATCGGCGGCGGCGCGCAAAGCGTTGTTTGGCAGCAAATGCTCGCGGACGTTTTCAACAAGCCGATTCTGTTGTTGGAACTGCAAGCGGAAGCGACTTCATGGGGCGCGGCAGTCGCGGGCGGCATCGGCGTCGGTGTGTACGATGACTGGAACATCGCGCAAACGCAAGCGCGTATCACGCGCGTCGTGGAACCGCTTGCCGAAAATGTTGCGCGTTATAACGAACGCAGCGCGCAATTTATGGAAATGTATCGGGTGTTGAATCAGTGAACCGTTATCGGTGATCCGTTGTCCGTTATCCGCTTTGACACGCGACCGATTACCGAATACCGATTACTGATTACAATTCACCCCCCAACTCAAATGCTCAAATACCAACTCCTTCATCCCGAAATTTTGCACGCACTCGGCACGGCAGGGCACGGCGCGAAAATTTTGATTGCGGACGGCAATTATCCGCTCATCACGCGTTCCAATCCGCACGCGCAGCGCGTGTATCTCAATCTCGCGCCCGGGCTCGTGACCGTCACCGACGTACTGAAAGTGTTGGTCGAGGCAATTCCGATTGAAGCCGCCGAAGTGATGGGCCCCGATACGGGCGAAACTCCATCCATTTATCGCGATTTCAAAAAAATTCTGCCGAAAGAAATCGCGCTGCAGCGGCTCGGCCGCTTTGAATTTTACGACGCGGGGCGTTCGTCCGACACGGCGCTCGCGATTGCGACGGGCGAACAGCGCATTTACGCCAACATCTTGTTGACCATCGGCGTCGTGCCGCCGCCCGGCGGGAAATTGTAAGGGCAAAGCAACGGCATTCACTGCCGCGACTCGATTCGCGAATGCATCTGCCGATGCTTTGCCCCTACCCACATGCATGGCACAAGATTCGATTTTGCGCGAGCTCATCGCGCTTTCGCATCATCTCGGCGAACCCGCGCGCGATTACGTCATTATCGGCGAAGGGAATACGAGCGCGCGGCTTGACGACGAAACGTTCTTTATCAAGGCGAGCGGCGCGTATTTGCAAACCATTGACGCGTCCGGTTTTGTGCGCGTGAAACACGCGCGCGTTCTGCAATTGTTGGAACAAGACGCGAGCGACGACGATGTCACGCGCGCGTTGATGGAAGCGCGCACGGATGCAAACGCGCCGCGCCCTTCGGTGGAAACGATTTTGCACGCGGTGTTGTATGAATTAACCGACGCGCAATTTATCGGGCATACGCATCCGCCCGCCGCCGTAAGCGTGCTGAGTTCTGCGCGTGCGGAAGATATTACGCGTCAGGTCATGCCCGACGGGATTGTGGTGTGCGGGGCGCACATGATTTTTGTGCCGTACATTGATCCCGGCGTGCCGCTCGCGCAGAAGGTGCGCGAACGCGTAACCCGATTCATTGACGAATATAACGAAATGCCGCGCAC
>CAZXYP010000081.1:0-17085 GCA_964644955.1 uncultured Anaerolineales bacterium
CGGTGAAAAACCCGACTCGATTTCTTCACCCCGTATCGCCAACAAGCCGGGCGAAAGTTCATCCTCCCGCATGATGCGAAAACCCATGCGCTCAAAAATGGGCGCATTCCACGGAATGTTAGGGAACGTCGTCATGGTCAATGTCGTGTACCCGCGCGCGCGGCACCATGCTTTGACGGCTTCGGTCAACGCGCGCCCGAGCCCGCGATGTGCGTGCGCGGGAAGCACACACAAAAGCGCGTAAAAACCCTGCCGGTCAATCTCCTCGACCGACGCAAAACCCGCGAGCTCCCCATTCATTTCCGCGACCAAAATCGCGCCGTGTTGAAACCAATCAAGGTAAACCTCTGCACCATACCCCGCGTCCTCGGCAACTCCGGCGTATTCGGTCTCGCGAAAAAGCTGCACCGCCGCGCGTTCCAACGCGGGCAAGCGCGGCAAATCCTGTTCGCGTGCGAGGCGAATGCAATATCCGTTTGGAATGAATTGAGCATCGAGCTGCATTCTTATTCGGTGGGCATTTCACTTGCCCACAACGCAGGCGCGTTGTCAATTTCGCCAAAGGCGCGCCGCCATGCCCATTCATTCACGCGCGCCACAAAAATCTCGCCGTTCGACAGCACCGCAAACAATTCATCGCCCACTTGTTTGAAACGTTCGACCATGTGATTTTTCCACGGCACATTCACACCCTTCGATGCGTTCGTCCACGTTTCTCCGCCATCGCGCGATTCCTCGATGCGTCCGTTGCGGTCCACGCCATCCGCAGGTCCGAGAATGAAATGGTCGGCGTTGTTCCGGTCCACCCACAGCGCGCGCACATAGCAATCGTATTTCAATTGCCATGTCGCGCCGCCATCGCGTGACACATAAAAACCCCCGCCCGTCGGCGCAAAGACCCAATCGGGCGTCGCGGAATGCGTTTCAATCGAATGAACATCGGGATAAATCAACGGCGCGGGCGGACCTTCCAAATCGGGATTGCCGTCAGAACCCGCGCACAAATTCCACGTCGCGCCCCAATCGTCCGAACGCAGCACGCCGCCCACTTCCACCGCCGCGTACGCGCGCGAACCGCAAAACGCAAAACCGCGCACGCACCCCGCGCCGTTCGAGTACGGCAAGAACCAATGATGCGCGTCGCGGAGCTGCGCGACCTCATTGCATGCGCGCCACGAATTCGCGCCGTCGCGTGAAACAAAAATGTTCGCAGGTTCCGTGCCGGCGAATTCACAATCGGAAATATCGGGATGATACGCGAGCCAGCGCACGTATTTTGTCGCGAGACCGTTCGACGCGTCGCGCCACGTTTTGCCCAAATCGTCGGAACGCAAAACACCGTCGCGCGTTCCCGCCAAAATCACGCCTTCACGCGCAATCACACTCGTGATCTGTTTTCCATTCAACACGCGTTCCGAAATCTTCCATTCCCCATCCGCGCGTTCCGCGATGGCAAGTCCATTTGAGGTGGCGATAAAAATGTTCATGGCAAAACCGAGACTGGAGATTAGAGCTTGGAGATTCCTCACTTTGTTCGAAATGACAGTCTCCAATCTCCAACCTCTACTCTCTCCACACCCGCTTCCCCAACGCGCTCGCCGCGAGCTCCACCGCCATCAATGCCGTGCGATTGCGTTCGTCCAGAATTGGATTCACTTCGACCAAATCCATGCCGAGCAATTTTCCCGTTTCCGCAATCATTTCACAGGCGAGATGCGCCTCGCGGTACGTCAAACCGCCGGGGACGGGCGTGCCGACACCGGGCGCATACACCGGGTCCAGAGCGTCGAGGTCGAGCGAAAGATAAATGCCCTCTGTGCCGTGCGACGCGATTTCAAGCGCGCGCTGCATTGCCACAAACATGCCGCTGCGGTCAATTTGCTCCATCGCAATCACATGGACGCCCGCGCGCAGCAGCAAGGCGCGTTCGCCGTCGTCCAAATCACGCGCGCCGACGACGACGACATTACGCGCGTTTAACATGCGCGCCGGATTGCCAAGTTTCACCAAACGCGCATCGCCCAAGCCGCACAACGCCGCCAGCGGCATCCCGTGAATGTTGCCCGACGGCGACGTTTCGTCAGTATTGAAATCGCCGTGCGCGTCAATCCAAATCACGCCGCAATTATGCCGCCGCGTCGCGCCGCGCAATGAACCGAGCGACAAGCTGTGGTCGCCGCCAAGCGTCAACGGCAAATGACCGCGCGCCAGCGAATCGGCAACGCGGTCCGCCACCGCCGCGCACGTTTCCAAAATCGGTTGGAGATACCGCAGTTTCGGATTTTGCTCGGCGCTGTTCTCCATCACCGAAACGGCAACGTTGCCCAAATCGCGCACGTGGTGTCCGAGCCGTTCGAGCGACGCCGCCAATTCCGCGTACCGAATCGCGCTCGGTCCCATATCCACACCGCGCCGTCCCGCGCCAAAATCAATCGGCACGCCAATGAGATCAATGTTCATGGATTGCGTATTGCAGATCGCGTATTGCGTATCGCCATCCGAAAACCATCAATGAAATACGCAACACGAAATACGTCACCGTATCAATTTATTTTCAACCGCGAAGCTTGTAATCACATTCGCCAATTTGCGCGGGCGCTGAAGCGGAATGTCATGCACCGTCTCGTGAAACCACACGACGCGATTTTTTTCAATGCCGCGCGCGGCGGCTTCCACCAGAGCGCGGCGGCGCTCGCTCCACGCGTGTTCTTCGACATGTTCGTTCGCGGCGGGCAAAATCAACGCGGGACAACGCACGAGCGGATAGTAATCAGCGGGGCGCTGTTCCCACAACGCGCGCAAAATGCGCATGTGATTGGCGTAGGACAAACGCGGGCGAATGGTATTGTCTTTTTGAATTTCAAAATTTCGCAAAACAATTTCCTCCACAAACGGTTTCCACAATTTCCCTGCGTATTGTCTCAACATCTGTTTGAAATCGTCCACCGGCGTGCCGATTAAATTCGGCGGCGCGAGTTCCTTTGCCGTGCGTTCCCACGTCATTTCGGGATTGGACTGAATGTCGAGAAAACCGCCGTCAATCAACACGATGCCGCGCGCGCGTTCGGGATAATGCGCGGCGAAATACAATGCGACATTGCCGCCCCACGAATGTCCGGCGACGATGGCGCGTTTGATTTTTAACGCGTCGAGCAGCGCGACCAAATCTTGCGCCACCGTTGCAAAATCGTAACCGCTTGACGGTTTCGCCGATTCGCCGTGTCCGCGTTGATCCAACGCAATCACGCGAAACCGGTCCGCGAGCAATGGCGCGACCTTGTCGAACATGTGCGACTGCGACGCCAGCCCATGCAAAAAAATCAGCGGCGTTCCTTTGTTTGACCATGCGCGATAGTGAAATTGCAGACCGCGTGATTCGATGAAACGATCTTGAACCATTCGCCTTAACCTCGCAACACCTGTTCCTGTATCGCCAACAATTCCTCGATACCGCCTTTTGCCAAATCCAACAGCTGATTCATTTGCGCGCGCGAAAAGGTTGCGCTTTCGCCCGTGCCTTGCACTTCGACAAAATTTCCTTCGCGCGTCATGACGACATTGAAATCCACTTCGGCGCGCGAATCTTCGGCGTAATTCAAATCCAACACCGGTTCGCCGCCGACGATGCCGACACTCACCGCCGCGACTGCCGTTTTCAAAACGCGCGGCGACGCGGTTTTGTTGCCAATCATTTTGTCCAACGCCAACGCAACGGCAACATACGCGCCGGTGATGGACGCGCAGCGCGTACCGCCGTCCGCTTGTAAAACATCACAGTCCACGTTCAACGTGCGTTCGCCAATGAGCCGCAAGTCCACCGCCGCGCGCAAGCTGCGTCCGATGAGCCGACGAATTTCTTGCGTGCGCGCGCCCGGTGTCGTTTCGCGCGGGGAGCGCGTGTGTGTGGCGCGCGGCAGCATCGCGTACTCGGCGGTGAGCCAACCCTGGTTTTTTCCCACCAGCCATTTGGGCACGGTGTCTTCGACCGAGACCGCGCACAAGACGCGGGTCTTGCCCATCTCGATGAGAACCGAACCTTCGGCGTATTCGATAAAACCGGGCGTCATTTTGACCGGGCGCAGTTCGTTCAAGTTTCGTCCGTCGGAGCGAGTTGGCATATCGCGTTTCGCGTAGCGCGTATCGCAAATGCGTTGTCGGAGTGACAAGCGATTCCCGATACGCGATTTCGCATTGACATTTCGGATAGTAAATGTTAAAATCGTTGCAATTAGTGAGCAACATATAGCAGATTATCACATTCCCAATCTCTAATCTCTAATCTCTACAAAAATGGCAGTTCAGCGCGAATACCTCTCCCCCAACGAGATTGCCGAGTATCTGGGCATAAGCCCGTTTACCATTCGGCGTTATATCAAATTAGGTGAGCTCAAAGCGGTCAAATTGTTGGGCAGTTTTCGCGTCCACAAGAACGATTTGCAAGCGTTTCTCAAAGCGCATGAAGTGAATCCCGCCGAAGAAGAGTTAGAAGAACAAGAAACGAGTGTTGTGCCACCTCCGACGCAACCGTCGCACCTGCCGTCCCCCCCCCCTGCCGTCGCGGGCGCGCCTGAAATTCCGATGCCGCAAAATCCGCCGCGCCGCCCGCGCGGACGCCCGCGAAAAATCCATGAAACGTGACGGGGTTTTTGGAAACCCGTCACGTTTTTTTTATCCGCGCGCGACCGTTTTCAAAAATTCCGCGACCGCATTGTTGAACGCGTCGGGCTGTTCCATGCACGATAAATGCCCCGCGTCGGGAATGACGACCAGCGTGCTGTTGCGCGCAGCTTGTTTCATTTTTTCCTGTTCCGCCATCGGCATCAGCGCGTCGTCCGCGCCGGCAAGAATCAAGGTCGGCACATTCGTATTGCTCAACACATCCAATGCATCCGGGCGATCGCGCATCGCGCCCAACGCGCCGACAATGCCCGGCACGGTCGAGCTCTCCATGATGCGTTTTGCCTGTTCGACCAATCCCGTATTCGACGTATAGGTTTGCGGCGCAAACATTTTGGGCAGCATGCCCTCGGCAATCGCGCCCGCGCCTTTTTCTTGCGCCACCACGATATTTTTGTCGCGTCCCGCTTTGCCTTCCGCGCTGTCCGGCGTCGCTTTGGTATTGGCGAGAATCAGTCCCGCAACATGCGCGCCATATTTGCGCGCGTACGCCAGCGCAATATAGCCGCCCATCGAAAGTCCTGCAATCACCGCCGGTTGTTCAATCGCCATCGCTTGCAAGAATTCGTGCACGTCATCCGCGTACGTAGAAATATCGGTCGTTCCTGCCACCATTTCCGATTCGCCAAACCCACGCAAATCGGGCGCAATCACGCGCGCGTGTTGATGCAATCCTTCCCACTGCGCTTCCCAAATCATGCGATTCAACGGGAACCCGTGAATCAACACCAACGGCACACCACTGCCATTGTCGTCATAACCGACGATTCGTCCATTCACAAACAGATTCATTTTGCCTCCTCCAAATCGGCGTACTGTACGCGGCAAGTGTATCACAGATTTTGACTGCTTGCGGCAGGAGAAAAATTTTTCGTGGGGCATTGTCGCGCGCCGCGGGATACGGTAAAATAGGCGACACGTTCAACATCAGCTGCGAGAGAGGATGCAAGCATGTCCACACGTCTAGCCGACCGGCTCAGCGCCGCGCGCCGCCATCGTTTTGTCGGACGCAGCGGCGAACTGCAACTGTTTGAAACGGCGCTCAAAGCCGATGAACCGCCGTTTCAAGTTTTGTATTTGTACGGACCCGGCGGCATCGGCAAGACTTCACTGCTGCGCGAATTTCGCGCGCGCGCGGAGCAAGCGCACATTGCCGCGTACTATCTCGATGGGCGCAACCTCGAAACAACGCCCGATTCTTTTTTGCGCGCGCTGCGCGCGGCGCTGAACCTCTCGCCGGATACGCCGCCCCTGAACGCGCTTGGCAAAATGACCGCGCGTCATGTCTTGCTACTCGACACATATGAAACGTGGGACGCGCTCGACACGTGGCTGCGCGATGAATTTTTACCGCAGCTCACCGAACAAAGTATTGTGGTGTTGGCAGGGCGCGAACCCTTGTCCCCGGCATGGCAGTCCGACCCCGGCTGGCAACTGTTGACGCGCACGATTGCGCTGCGCAACCTTTCACCAGATGAGGGACGTGAATTTTTGACGCGCCGCGACATTCCTTCCGAACAGCACAACGCCGTCCTGAATTTCACACACGGCTTTCCACTCGCGCTCTCACTCATTGCCGATGTTTTTGACCAACGCCATGATTTGAATTTTCAACCCGAAAACGCGCCCGATGTCCTCAAAACGCTCTTGCAGCGTTTTATTCAAAAAGTGCCGGGACCCGCCCATCGCGCCGCGCTCGAAGCCGCCGCGATGGTGCGCGCCTTGACCGAAGCCCTGCTCGCCGCCATGCTCAAATTGCCCGACCCGACCGCATCCGTTGCGCCGCCGGACGAAGCGGGCGCGCAAAGCGTGCACGAATTGTTTGAATGGCTGCGCGGCTTGTCTTTTATGGACGCGGGACGCGATGGGATTTTTCCGCACGACCTCGCACGCGAAACCTTGGCGGCGGATGTGCGCTGGCGCAATCCCGATTGGTACAAAGAACTGCACACGCGCGCGCGCCGTTATTATGTTGCGCGCCTGCCGCAGGTCTCGATCGCGGAACAACAGCGCATCCTGCATGATTTTGTTTTTTTGCATCGCGAAAACCCGGTGATGCGCGCCATGTTTGATTTTCATTCCGATATGACGATTCACACCGGACCGCTGCGCGCCGGAGAAGAGAACGCGCTGTGCCGCATCATTGAACAGCACGAAGGCAAAGCGTCCGTCCACTGGGCAAAACAATGGTTCGCGCGCCAACCCGAAAATGTCACTGTATATCGCAACGAGCATCAAGAAATCCTTGGCGTATTCGCCATTGTCGAATTGCAAAAAGCGAGCGAGACGGAACGGGATGCTGACCCCGCAACGCGCGCGGCATGGAACTATTTAAAAAAACACGCGCCGCTGCGTCCCGGCGAAGTCGCCGCGCATTATCGTTTTTGGATGGCGCATGATACGTACCAAGGCGTTTCGCCGGTGCAAACGCAAATTCTTTTGACGACGGTGCGTTATCAATTGCTCATGCCCGGACTGGCATATCATTTTCTGCCGTGCGCGGACCCGGAGTTTTGGGCGCCCGCGTTTTTGTACGGCGACTTGGTGCGCCTGCCCGAAGCCGATTATACGGTGGGCGGAAAAACTTATGGGGTGTTTGGACACGATTGGCGCGTGCGTCCACCGGCGGCATGGTTGGATTTGTTGGCGCAGCGCGAAGTTGCCCCGAACCCCGACGCGGTGACCGCGCCCGAGGCGACGCCGCTGATTGTATTGAGTCAAGAAGAATTTTCGACGGCGGTGCAAGATGCCCTGCGCGATTTTGCGCGTCCGCATCGTTTGCGCGCAAACGCGCTGCTGTGTTCGCGCATGGTGTTGGACCGCGCCGGCGCGGCGGCGAGCAGTGACGAACGCTTGGCGACTTTGCAAAGCGTGTTGAAAGACACAATTGAAAAACCGCAGGTCTCGCCGCGCGAAGCCAAACTGTATCGCGCGGTCGAATATACCTATCTCAAACCACAAATGACACAGGAACAAGCCGCCGAAGCGCTCGACCTTCCGTTTTCGACCTATCGGCGTCATTTGAAAGCCGGCACGCTGCGCGTGACCGACCTGCTGTGGCAAAAAGAAATCGGCGGAAGCGGAAAGTAGAGTTGAAGGGCTCCATGCAACATTTGTCGAGGCATTCCATCTTGGCGGTTCTTGTTCTGCTCGCCGTTTTCATTTCGAGTGAGGCACAGCCAACGCACGCGACCACGCCGACCGCGCATGACCTTCCGGTGGTATTTGTGCCCGGCATCGGCGGCACGCGACTCGCCGACGCCAACAACACCGAGTATTGGCCCGCCGCGGGCTATGCCTCGCACGGCGAATTGAGTTTGTATCCGAATCCGCCGCACCCGACCCTGTACGCGACCAATGCCATTACCGAAGCCACCTTTCGCGGCTATCACGTGCCTTCCGAAGATTGGCAAACCTACGGACCGCTGTTTGCGTATCTGCAAACACAAAGTTTTGTCATGTATCAAACGTACGGGAATCCCAATTATCAAACGAGCGCGGGCTGCGACCTGACGCAAAAACCAAACCATCCGAATCTGTTTGTGTTTGCGTATGATTGGCGTTTGAGCAACGCCGACAACGCGATAAAACTCGCCGACTATATCGCGTGCGTGCAAAAATTTTATCCCGACACGAATGTCAATCTCGTCGCGCACAGCATGGGCGGGCTTGTCGCGCGGCGGTACATCCTCAACAATCCCGCGCCGCATCACGTCAACGCGTATGTTTCGGTTTCGACGCCGTTCGTCGGTTCGGGCAAAGTGGTGTGGGTCGAGGAAACGGGACAGTACGTTTTCTTTGTGTGGGCTTCGACGCTGCTCGATGTCGTCGGTTCGTTTAATGGCGCAAGCGAATTACTCAATTCGCAAGCGTGGTACGATTTGGGGGGCATTGCGCCGCTGATAGAAGATGGGCAAGATTTGAACGGCGACGGCAACGACAATGAACAATTCACCTATCCGATGCTGGTCGCCTACATGGACAAGGCAAAAGGACAGCAAGGATTTTTACCGGGCACACAAAACAAAACCTTTCACAGTTTCAGCCATAACGGCAACAAGCAAGACGATTGGCGCAACGACTCGACCGGCGTGAAATACTTTCATATCGTCGGCAGCGGCAGCGCGCCCGATACGATTACGCAAGTGGTTGCCGCGTCGTTGTGGAAATGCTTGAACCATTATTCGACGTGCAATCTTTCGACCTGGATGTATCCGAATTTTGGTTTGGGCGACACGACCGTACCGTACCTGTCCTTGACGCGGCAAGGCAACTCTTTGAATTACAACGCGCCAAACGCAACCGTGTACACCTGTCTGGCATGGGGCGCCAACAATCAAAACGTGGACCATGTCGGCTTGCTGAGCAATCCGGTCGTGCAAGGTCTATTGATTCAATATCTCGCGCAGGCGAACGGCGCGCCGCCGCAGCCGCCGCCCGATTCGACGACATGCGGCAACGGCGGCAACACGCTCGCCGCGCAAAACAATACAACGGGTTATCATCGCTTGACGCTCAGCGGCGTGAGCGACCTGCAAATCTCGAATGGCACAAGCGACGCATTCCCCGACGGCGCGGCAGTGTATCCGGTCAATGCAGATTCGTTTGTGCTGCTGCTTGCGCGCGGGAAAACGTATGATGTTGCGTTCAAAACCACGGGCGCGCCATTGCAAGTGGAATGGCTTTACAGTAAAAAGAAAAAACTTGCGCGCGCCGCGCGTTATCTGGATGTCGAACTGCCGCCGAATGTGAACGCGCATCTTGCCGTACAAGACGGCGCGCTTTCGGCGTTGGAATTCGATTCCGACAATGACACGCTGTACGACGCGCAATTTGCCCCGACCATCGCGCTCAAGGGCAAACCTGCGCGCGATGTGACCGCGCCCACCCTATCGCTGTCTGCGACCCCGGCGCGCAACGGCACGCGCATCACATTGACGGCAAGCGACAATGCCTCGTCCGTTCGAGCAGTCGTCTATTCGCTCGACGGCAAGCATTTTCAGCGATACACGCGTCCCTTTCTGGTGAACGCGAACGTGGACACGCTCTATGCGTTCGCTGAGGACGGGGCGGGCAATCGTTCCAAACCGTACGTCTTCCGGGTGAACAAAAAGTGAACAGTTTTTGGTCTGGAAGTGACCCGCTGTTTCGGGTAATAATGGGGCTGTCCAATGCGGACAGCCCTTTTTGTTTGCAGATTCAGGAGGTCACGAAAATGATTCGCACCAACCAATGGGAGACAAGACAGTTCATCCAACTCGCCGCCGCACTGATTGCGGCGTTTGCCCTTTTCATCGGCGTCGCGACAACCTCGCGCGCGGACGGCGATTATCACTGGCTGGATACCTTTAGCGATTATTTTGATAGTACGGGGGATCAAGTCCATGCGATGGATATTTCGCCGAGCGGCAAGATGTATGTCGCCGGCTTTTTCACCCATGTTGGGCAAAACATCGAGGTCAATCACGTAGCAATGTGGGATGGCGCCGAATGGCATCCGCTTGGACGCGGCGTTGGCGCAAACTTTGGCGTCCTGCCGCACTTTGCCAAAATTATCGCCGTTTCGGATACGCAAGTGTATTTCGCAGGATTTTTTGCGACGATTCGGAATGCGCTCGGCGCAAATTGTGACGCCGAGACGCTCACGGTCAATGGTATCGCAATGTGGGATGGTCAGTGTTGGCATGGTTTCGGTCCCGATTCGGATAGCTATGGCGTCCACATTCCCGCGTACGCTCAAGTCAACGACATTGCATTTTTTGATGGTGCGCTGTGGGCAGTAGGTCTTTTTCAATTTGCGGGCGAAACCGAAGCGCACGGCATTGCCAAGTGGAATGGCTCGGCATGGGAAGCTGTCGGCGGAGAGCCGTATTATGGTATGGGCAGCGGCTCCGGCGGCGCGTTGGCGACGGACGGAACAACGCTCTATATCGCCGGCGGATTCGACAGCATCAACGGTGTGCCGATGCTGAATGTCGCAAAATATTCCACAGCCGGCGGCTTTGCGCCGGTCGCGGCAGGGTTAGGAAACTTGAATGTGTATCGAATGCTCGTCGTCGGCGATACGGTGTACGCAGGCGGCTTTCCGACCGATGGCTCTGACAATGCGCTTTACGCTTCGACAAATGGCGGCAGTTGGAATTTGGTCGGCGGCGGATTGAATGACGGAGCGCAGGGCGGACAAATCTTTGCGCTGGCATTTCAGAACAATGAGCTGTACGTGGGCGGTCAATTTCTCGCCACGGGCGATGGGCAAACCATTATCAATCTGGCGAAATGGAATACGCAAACGCTCACCTGGTCCGAATTTGGGAATCCGTTGGCGTATCCGAGCAGCGCAGTGTCGCAAATCAAATTCTATGATGGACGCGTGTACGTCAGCGGCTCGTTCACGCAAATCGGCGGCAAGCAATCTATCCATCTCGCCATCTATGACCCGAACGCCGCGCCTCCGCCGCCTGAAACGAATTTGAATCTTTCGCTGGAGACGACCGAGAACGCGGTCAATTCGGGCAACGCGTTCGCGTTTTGTATCACGGTTGACAATTACGGTCCCGATGCAGCGACGGGCGTTTCGCTCACGACGAGCGTACCGAATGGAACGACCTTCGACGCGCTTTCCTTTGACAACTGCTATGGCGGCGGGGGTGGCGGTGAGAGCCGCAGGATGAGACGCGCGAGCGGGCTTGCGTTTCCGACGCTTACGCCGAATTGCCTGACGCCGAACGTGGGCGATGCGGGCGCAATTGAATGCACGCTCGACGATTTGCAGCCCTTCGATTCACAGACGATTCGGATTGATGTCACCGTCACGGCTGCTCCAAATTCTTTGATTGAAATCAGCGCGTCGGTTGCGGGAAATGAACCGGACCCGAATGAGAACAACAATGCGGCAAATGCAAATGTCACCGTGCGTCCCATCATCGCGTATGTTTCTTCAAACGCGAATTGTGGAAGCAGTACGCCCTGTTTTGAATATCTGTCTGACGCCTTCGACGCGATTGCAGACGGCGGTACGGTGAATATTTTGGCAGGCAGCTACAACAATTCTTTGTATCTTGCCAACAACAACACGGTCAACGTTCTTGGCAACGTCACATTGAACGGCGATTTGTATCTCGACAGCGGTGTGATGAACGCGGGGGACAACACATTCACAGTGAATGGGAATCTGTACAATCATGGCGCAGCGTTCAATCACACCAATGGCACATTCCGATTCAACAGCGGCGGCGTCCAATCCATCTACGGCGCGTTTCCATTCTTTGATGTGGTCATTGAAAGCGGCACGACGCTCGAGATGGGACAGAACACGTTGAACTTTTCAGGCACATTGACGAATAACGGCATTTTGCAATATAACAACGCGCCCGAATACGTGGGGCAGGGCAGCGATGGAATTTTTGAGGACGGCACGAATCAAGAGGCGGTGCGCTTGATTTCAACCGGCGCGAATGATTTGGGTGAAACCTACGTCTCGGTTGTGATGGGTCAACCCGCCCCGCAATGTGGTGACGATGTTTTGCCTGCGCCGCGCAGCATCTTGCGCCACTTTGACATTGCGCCAAGCGGTTCCGAAAACATCAGCGCGACAGTGCGGCTGTCGTACAGCGCAGCCGAATTGAACGGCGCAGACCCCAACACGGTGAAAATCTATCACTGTGGATACAATACGGAAACGTTCCAGTACGAATGGGAGTTGCTGCCGAGTCAACCGGGTCCCAACGGAACGTACTATGTCGAAGCGCAAGGCGTCATGAGTTTTTCACCGTTTGCGCTTGGCGGCAGTCCGTTGGCGCCCACCGCTGCCACACTCGTCTCTGTCAACGCGCGCGCACACAAAAAAGACGGCGTGAGCATCGAGTGGGAAACGGGAACCGAATTGACCATTGTAGGTTTCAACGTTTGGCGCAGCACAAAACGCAATGGCGCATATAAACTCGTCAACAACAATCTCATCCTCGCCAACGCGGCGGGTCAGGCACAGGGCGCCCAGTACACATTGCTCGACAAGCGCGTCAAAGCCGGCAAAACCTATTTCTACAAGATTCAAGTGGTCAAAACGGACGGCAGTTCAGAGTGGAGCAAAACGTTCAAGTTTCGCGAAAAATGAACGCGACACGGGGGGCTGAAACATTCATCCCCCCGTCGTTTATCCAAGTCAACAAAAATGTGCGGTCATTGGGCTGTTGCCGTTACACCGAACCTGCCACAGCGGCATCGTCAAAAGACTCTGCACACGCGCGATTGCCGCGCCGGGAGAATGCCATGCAACTGATTGAACAACTTGCCACCATGTGGAATGAACGCCGCCCCGACCTGGCGGCAGAATTGTTCACCGCCAATTATGAGGGCATTGATATGACAACCGAAACGCGTGTGCAGGGACCGGCGGGCGTCAGGGCGCGAATGGAACGGATATATCGCGCGCTGCCCGATGTGCAATTTTGCGCATACGAAACGATTTTGGAAAACTCGCAGTTGGCGCTGCACTGGTCCATCTCCGGTACGCAGCGCGGCGTCCTGTTGAATATCCCGCCGACCGGTCAATCCATTCAAATCAACGGCGTCTCATTCCTCACCTTGCAAGACGGTAAAATCAAACGCGCCGTGCATTTGTGGGACATGGCAGCGGTCTTGCGCACACTCGGCTTGCTGCCCGAACTGGAAACGAGCGTTTCGTTTCCGCATGTCAACCCGACCATTCAATAAGGGCGCACCGTGCGGGGCATGGAGCGCATGGAGCAATTTCACTGCACGTGACAAAATCCAAGTCTCGAACATTCGCGCCGACCGCGCAAGCACATGCTATAATACGATGGTCGTTGGAAAAGGAACGAGGGCGCATGGCTCAAAAAACCATCTTGAAGGAAAACAACGGAATGGATTTTGTCACGCTCGGTGAATTATTGATCGACATGTTTCCCGCCGAAACGGGACGCCGTTTTAATGAGGTGTCGGCATTCATTCCCAAACCCGGCGGCGCGCCCGCCAATGTCGCCGTTGCCGGCGCGCGTCTGGGCGCGCAAACCGCCTTTATCGGCAAAGTGGGACAAGATTTTTTTGGCGAAACCCTCGCGGACGTTTTGAAACGCGAAAATGTTGAAACGCGCGGCATTCGTTTTGACCCCGACGCGCGCACGACGCTGGCAATGATTGCGCAGCCGTCCGCGCATCACAACGAATATATTTTTTATCGCAATCCCGGCGCCGACCAACGCCTGCGTCCCGACGAACTCGACCGCACATTGTTGACCGCGACGCGCGCCTTGCATATCGGTTCGCTGTCCTTGAGCGATGAGCCGAGCCGCAGCGCGACCTTTGAAGCGGTGCGGATTGCGCGCGACGCGGGCGCAATGATTTCGTTCGACGTCAATTTTCGTCCCGCGCTGTGGCGTTCCCAAGAGGACGCGCTCGTCCAAATCGCCGCCATGCTGCCGAACGCCGATTTGCTCAAGGTCAATGAAATCGAATTGGAGCTGCTGACCAAAACAAATGACGTCGCACACGGCAGCGTACAATTGTTGGCGCGGGGACCCAAAATCGTGATTGTGACGCTCGGCGCACAAGGCAGCCATTTTCGGACCGCGCACGCCGACGGCTTTGTAAATTCCTTCAAGGTCGAGGCGATGGATTCGACGGGCTGCGGTGATTCGTTCGTCGGCGCATTATTGACGCAGTTGACGCGCGTCGGCATGACGGATTTGGACGCGCACATTCAAAAAGCATTGCAATTTGCCAACGCCGCAGGCGCCATCACCTCCACACGGCGCGGCGCAATTCCCGCGCTGCCGACACTGCAAGAGGTAAATGATTTTCTCGCCGCGCACGGCGCCGCGCACGGCGCGTAATCTCTCGCACACAAAAAAGCGGAACGCAATCAGCGTTCCGCTTTTTTTTTATCCAAAAACTTTCGCGAGCGCATTTGCCAACGCATCCACATCCGCACGCGTATTGTACGCCTGCACCGACACGCGCACGAATTGTTTTTCATGCCACTCCACAATCGGAACTTCAATGCGGTATTCGTCATACAAACGTGATTTCAAAATCTCCTTGTCGCAGCGCGGTAGCGGACACGTCACCATTTGCGCGAACCATTCCGGCGACGACAGCGGTTCCAAACCAAAGTGCGCGCAGATTTTTTCTTGCGCGTACCGCGCCAGCGCGTGACATTGCGCGCGCACGCGCTCCCATTCATTTTCCTGCAAAAACTGAATCGCCCGCGGCGTCGCCAAATACGCCGCAATCTCGCGCGTGCCCTGCCATTCCTGTTCCATCACAAAACGCGTCCCCGTGATTTTTTCGGGACGCCAACCCCAACTCACCACCAACGGTTCGATTTGATTTTGCAATGCACGCCGCACATACAAAAACGCGCTGCCTTTGGGCGCGCAGAGCCACTTGTGTGCGTTGGAAGCATACACATCCGCATCCAACGCGCGCAGGTCGAGGGGAATTTGTCCGACCGTGTGCGCGCCATCAATCATCGAAACAATTCCCGCCTCCCGCGCGCGCCGCACCAACGCCTGAATCGGGAAAATCAACGCGGTCGGCGACGTAATGTGACTGAGAAACAAAACGCGCGTGCGCGGCGTTACCGCCGACCAAATGCGTTCAACAAAATCATCCGCTGCCGTGACCGGAACAGGAATCGGCACACGTTTGTACACCGCGCCGCTCTTCCCGGACAGAAACGTCCACGTGCGGTCGAGCGCGCCGTATTCGTGGTCGGTTGTGACGATTTCATCGCCCGCGTTCAAGACAAGAGACCGCGCAACGATATTCAACCCTGTCGTCGCGTTCGGCACGTACACCAAATCATCCGCGTCGCAATTCACGTACTGTGCGAGTGATTCGCGCGCGGCGCGCATCAAATCGTCAAAACGGCGTGAGAGAAATTCGACGGGCTGTGTTTCGAGTTCGCGCTGCCATCGTTGATAGTCCTCAAACACAGGACGCGGGCACGCGCCAAACGAGCCGTGATTGAGAAAAATAATGTCGGGGCGCAGCAGAAAATGAGCGGATAGGTTGGGCATGGGGAAAGGAACGCGGTGAAAAGATATTTTGAAATTATACGACAGCGGCGGACAAGCACGTAAACGGCGCGCGCAACTCAAACTGTAACGCGAACTCAATTCCGCTTGCTGCGCGCAAAAGAAAAGGCGAAACGGTCAACGTCGGTCTGATGAAACGCGCGAGAAATGTTTGCGCGTCCTGCGGATGTTAACGTCAATGCCTGTCGGTTGAAAAGAGTATAGGGCAGAAACGCGCCGTGTCAAGGATTTTTTGGGCACGGCTGTTGCAAAGCCGCAGGAACTGTCATTGCGAACCGTCCTTGCATCCGATGTCGTTCATCGGCGCAATCCCCATACGCGCCAAGCGAGATTTCACCAATGAACGACATCGGACACTCTCGAAATGACAACCGTCTGTCAATGGGCTTTGCAACAGCCGTGCCGGTCGAAAAAAAAAGAACGGCAAATCACGCCCGAAACCTGCCGCTCAGGTGTTTCGCCGTATTTGCCGTCAAATTTCACTCGCCGATACGCCAATTTCGCAAACGAAAGCAGTCCCACGCCCAACCAATCTGCAATCTGCAATCATCGAAACGCCAACTGCGGCGTCACATCCGACGTTTCTTCGACATCCAAACGTTGAATAATATCTTTTTCCTCCGGCGTCACCAACACCTTGAGCGTCGTATAAAAACCATCGGGCAAAACCAATACGCAATAGCCGCGCGGGCGGCGGCGCGCGCCGATAATCAATTCCAACAGCGCGGGCTCGTACCCCTTTTCCACCAACATGTCGCGGTCTTCGGGACCCACTTGAAAATACGCGACCGTGCGAAATTTTTGCAGCGCAATGCCGAGATTACTGCCCAACAAATCGCGCAGCGTTTGCGTCGCCGCCGCAATGACGAGTTTGCGTTCCGCCCAATCCTTGAACGCTTCCGCCACATACGTCGCCACCTGCTGCGCGTTGGCAGAAATTTCGCGGTCTTTGGGCATGAGGCGGTGAATTTCGTCAATCACCAACGCGGCGGGCGAATTGCGACTCGGCAGCCATTCCTCGTAAAAGATTTTCATGAACGCGAGCAAACACGGGTCATCCGCCAACGCGTACGGGCGCGTCCCTTTGACCGGTTGATACAACACCGCCTTGTCGCTAAACAATGCCGCGCGCGTATCCTTTTCAAAGCGCGCCAAATCATCGTGCGGGTGCAGCGTCACGCCGCCAATGTGTTCCATCGCCGCCGCCATGCGCGTCGAATATTTAAGGTTGATGGCAACGGTCTTGTAATTCAACAATTGCAGGCGCAGCAAAAACCACACAATCAGCGTCGAAGATTTCCCCCCCCCCTGGTCGCTCACCAACAAAACCGGACCCGTGTCCGACCGAAAA
>CAZXYP010000082.1:0-3184 GCA_964644955.1 uncultured Anaerolineales bacterium
TCTCCAGTCTCCAGTCTCCAGTCTCCAGTCTCCAGTCTCCAGTCTCCAGTCTCCAATCTCCCGTCTCCAATCTCCAATTTGCAAAACCATCCAAGCCCCTTATAATCCGCGACATGACACGCAAAAAAGTTTTTGTGAGCGGCTGTTTTGACATGCTGCACAGCGGGCACGTGGAATTTTTTGAACAAGCCGCCGCGTTTGGCGATTTGTATGTGGCGCTCGGTTCCGACCAAACCGTGTTTGACCTCAAAGGACGCAAGCCGGTCAACAGCGAACAAGAACGGCTGTTTATGATTCGTGCGCTCAAGTGCGTCACGGACGCGTTCATTTCGCAAGGTTCGGGGATGCTCGATTTCGCGCGCGAATTGGAAACGATGCGTCCCGACATGTTTGTGGTCAATGCCGACGGCAATCTGCGCGAGAAACGCGAATTGTGCGAACGGCTCGGCATCGAATATCGCGTGTTGGAACGGGTGCCGCACGCGGGACTGCCGCCGCGTTCGACCACCGACTTGCGCGCGCTGCCGACGATACCCTACCGCATTGACCTGTGCGGCGGCTGGCTCGACCAACCGCGCGTGTCCAAAAAATATCCGGGACCCGTGATTACGATTTCACTCGAACCGACGATTGATTTCAACGAGCGCAGCGGCATGGCGACAAGCACACGGCGCAAAGCTATCGAATTGTGGGGACCGCGTTTGCCTGTGGGCGACCCGGAACACCTCGCGAAAATTTTGTTTGCGTATGACAATCCGCCCGGCACCGCGTATGTTTCCGGCGCGCAAGACACGATTGGCATTGTCATGCCGGGATTGGTGATTTCCCATTATCGCGGCGAGTACTGGCCCCACACCATCGAGTCCGTCCACGACCCGGCGATACTACATTTTATCGAACGACATTTGTATCTGCTGCCGCTCGGTCCGCGCAAATACGATTTTGATGTTCTCGCCAACACGCGCATTACGACCAACCAAGCGCGCGCGTTGGCGCAAGCCGCGCACGCGTGCTGGAACGCCATTCTCGCGCAGGACGCGCGCGGTTTCGGCGACGCCATGCGGCGCGGCTTTGAGGCGCAAATCGCCATGTTCCCCAACATGGTCGTCCCCGGTTTGACGGAATTGATTGACGAAAATCGCGCGCGCGCGTTGGGCTGGAAAGTCACGGGCGCGGGCGGCGGCGGGTATCTCGTCCTCGTCGCCGACCAACCGATTCCCGAAAGCGTGCGCGTTCAAATCCGACGCCGGCAAGAGCATTGAGCGGGATTGGGGATTGGGAATTGGGAATTGGGAATTGGAAATTAGAAAATAGAAATTAGAAAATAGAAATTAGAAATTAGAAATTGGAAATTAGAAATTGGAAATTAGAAATTCAAAATTCACTCTATCTCCAATCTCCAATCTCCAATCTCCAATCTCCAGTCTCCCGTCTCCAGTCTCTAATCTCCCGTCTCCAATCTCCAAGCTCCAGTCTCCAATCTCTAATCTCCCGTCTCCAATCTCCCGTCTCTAATCTCCAACTCTCGCGCGCGCACATCCTCGAACGCGGCAACCGCGACCTCGATCATGTCATCCGTCGGCTGGCGCGTGGTCAGCGACTGCAATGCCAATGACGGACGCACAATCAACCAATCAAAAACAAAAATGTTGCGATGCTGTGACGCAAAACGAATCAATTCATAACTCACTGCCGCCACAAACGGAATCAACACAATCCGCGACACAAGCCGCACGCCGAGCGACAATTCCCCGAGCAAAATGAAAAAAAGGATCGAGACGACGACGACGGTCAAAAGAAAACCCGTGCCGCAGCGCGGATGCTCCTTGGAAAATTTTTGCACCTCGGACGGAATCAAACGCGCGCCGCCTTCGTACGCCGCAATCGTTTTGTGTTCCGCGCCGTGATACATGAACACGCGTTGAATTTCGGGAATGCGCCCGATGGCAATCAAGTACGCGAGAAACAAACCAAGCCGAATAACGCCTTCGAGAACATTGTTCCAAAACGCAGACACACCATAATTGCCCAAAAAATTCGCGACGACCACCGGCAGCGCGAAAAAAATCGCCAACCCCAAACCGAGCGACACGGCGAGCGAACCGTAAATGGCGTTTTGCGACAAACCTTCTTCCGATTTTTGATTTCTGGTTTCTGGTTTCTGATTTACCTGCTCTTCCTCACTCCCGCGCTCGCGCTCTCCATCCCGCCCCGCTTCATCCTTCGCCTGCTCGTTCGCCGACCACATTAACATTTGCGTGCCGAGAACGAGCGTGTCCCACAACAGCGGCAGCGCGCGCAAAAACGGCGTCTTGCTCCACACGCCCGAATAAACTCCTTTCGGAATCGTCTGACGTTTGAGTTCAATCGCGCCGCTCTCACGCCGCACCGCGCACGACACAAAATTACGCCCGCGCATCATGACGCCTTCCATCACCGCTTGCCCGCCGTACAAAATTTTTGGCTCTGTCAAAATTCCTCCGCGCTATGCAATGCTTACGAATGGCAACGATTCTAACCCGAAATCGTCGCGCGTCAATCCAATCCGTCTGCGCGACAGCGCGGCGCGCCTGCGCCGTTAGGCGATTCGGAAAACACGGCATAAAATATCGGCGTGACCCTTTCGTACGCCGATGCGGTGAATTGGTATTACTCATTTGCGCGCTTTGACCGGCGCCCCGCGCGCAATGACACCGGTAAATTGGACCGCATGCGCGCGCTGCTGCAAGCGTTGGGCGACCCGCAGACGCAATATCCGATGATTCACATTGCCGGCACCAAAGGCAAAGGTTCGACCGCCGCCATCATCGAAAGCATGTTTCGCGCGGGCGGTTATCGCACCGGGCTTTTCACTTCCCCGCATCTCCACAGTTTTCGCGAACGCGTGCGGCTCAATTTTCATGCCATTTCAGAAGACGCCTTGATTGCGCTGACGATGCGCCTGCAAGCTCTGGCGCCCGCTTTTCCCAAAACCACATTTTTTGAATGGGTCACCGCGCTGGCGCTGCTCTATTTCGCAGAACAGCGCGTGGAAATGGCAATCATCGAAACGGGCTTGGGCGGACGGCTCGACTGCACCAATGTAGTGACGCCGCGCCTTTCGGTGATTACGCCGATTTCGCTCGACCACACCGAAATTCTCGGCAAAAACATTTTAAAGATTGCGCGCGAAAAGGCAGGCATT
>CAZXYP010000082.1:3194-16983 GCA_964644955.1 uncultured Anaerolineales bacterium
GTCGAGAAGATCGCATACGAGAAGGCAGGGATTATCAAACCCGGCGTACCGGTGGTCATTGCCCCGCAAGAGCTGCGCGTGCTGGGCGAGGTTTTGCGTAAAGCCCACAAAGAACAAGCCCGCGTCATCAACGTCGAAAAAAACTGGCGCTGGGAATTGGTCAAGACAACGCCCGAAGCGCAATTCGTCCGCGTGCGCTTTATCAAGAACGCGCGCTGGCAGACCTTTATCCTGCCGCTGCTCGGTCCGCATCAACGCGTCAATCTTGTCACCGCGTTGGCAACCCTGGATGTACTGCACGGGCGCAATTGGCGCATTTCACTGGGTTCGCTGCAGCACGGCGCGGCGAATGTCGAATGGGCGGCGCGATTTGAAATTCTCGCGTATCTCGACCCGCCCGAAAGAGACCCTGCGCCGAAGGAGGCGGACCCGCAGTCGGTGAACAAAAAACTGCGCGCAAGCGATTCGCCCGTCGAACTCGACCGCGCAGACAAGCCACCGGCGCAAAACGCGGACGATGAAACGCGCCCTGCGCCGCGCGGCTATGTCGTTGCGGATGGCGCGCACAATGCCGCCTCGGCGCACGAATTGGTGCGCACGCTCGACGAGGTTTTTCCCAATGTGCCGGTGCATTTTATTTTTGCGGCATCTGCCGACAAAGACATTGCCGGAATGCTGTCGGAGCTCGCGCCGCGCGCCGCGTCCTTTACATTGACGCAAGCGCAAACCCCGCGCGCCGCCGCACTCGAAACACTGGTCGCCTTGCTGACACCCTACAATATCGCATACGATACCGCGCCTGACATTGCGCAGGCGCTCGAACAGATGTATGCGCGCATCGAGCCCGGCGAGATCCTCTGCGTCACCGGCTCGCTGTTTATCGCCGCCGAAGCGCGCGCACAGTTTTTTGAAATCATTCACGATTCAATCTAAGACACCGCGCCGCGCGCGGCGATAACGCATCGGCGCGCGCCCGCCCTTTTTCTCATGCAAATCGGAATCATCGGACTCCCCCTTTCCGGCAAGACCACGATTTTTAACGCGCTGACGCGCGGACACGCCGACGTCGCCAATTTCGCGTCCGGCAAATTGCAGGTGCATACCGCGTCCGTACAAGTCCCCGACGCGCGCATTAATGTCCTGACCAAAATGTTCAACCCGCGCAAAACCATTTACGCGCAAGTGGTGTACAACGACATTGCGGGGCTCGCGCGCGGGATCGGCGAAAAAGGCGGCATGGACGGCAACCTGCTCAACCAAATTGTGCAAAATGATGCCATCGTGCATGTTGTCCGCGCGTTTAGCGACGATAATGTGCCGCATCTCGAAGGCAGTGTGGATCCCGCGCGTGATTTGGCAATGCTCGACACCGAATTGATCTTGTCCGACCTCGGCGTCGTCGAACGTCGTATCGAACGCTTGAAAACGTCCTTGGGCAAAGGCGGCACAACGCCGCAGGAACGCGAGGCGTTCCAAAAAGAGCTCGCGCAGTTAGAGCGATTTCAAACGACGCTGGAGGGGGGGGGGCTGCTGCGCGATTTGGATTTGAGCGCGACGGAACTCAAACCTTTGCGTTCACTCGCGTTGACGACCCTAAAACCCACGCTCGTCGTTTTGAACGCCGACGAAAAAAATGCGGACACTGTGTTGGCGTCCATTCCATACGCGCACAAGCACACCCAAATCGTCGTCTTGCAGGGCAAAATCGAAATGGAACTCGCGCAAATGGCGGACGAAGAAGCGCAAATGTTTCTCGCCGATTTTGGCATCAGCGAACCGTCACTGCCGCGCGTGATTCACTTGTCGTATCAACTGCTCGGCTTACAATCGTTTTTCACTGTCGGCGAAGACGAAGTGCGCGCGTGGACGATTCCTGTCGGCGCGACCGCAGTCGAGGCGGCGGGCGCCATTCACACCGATTTGGCAAAGGGATTCGTGCGCGCCGAAGTCGTTTCGTACGACAATCTCATCAAAAGCGGCGGCATGACCGAAGCCAAAACGCACGGCGTCCTGCGGTTGGAAGGCAAAGAGTACATGGTCAAAGACGGTGACATTGTGCATATTCGGTCTTCGCTTTGATGGGCAAAAAAAAGAACGGGAGTGAATAAGCTTCACTCCCGTTTTGTTTTCCCGTTCTTTTTTTTACGCTGCGTTGCTTTCTTGTTGCGCGCGCGCGGCGGCGGCATCTCTAATTCTTTTTCGCCAAGAAATATCAGTGATTCCAAATCGTCCAAATCTTCCGGACTATATTTAGCGACCACCCGCCGCACTTGATTCCGTTCCTCCGGCGACGCAAGCCCGAGCATTGTGGACATGTCGCCAACGTCTTTACCGCGATTCGCCTTCAGTTTCATCAAGACCAAATATGGAAGCGCGATGGTTGGATAACGCGCAGGGTCTAGCGTTGGCGTCGCCAGCGCCTCCCGCACCCAAGGTTCTTTGCCAAAAATCACATCCAGTTCAATTCCGCGCGGCGAGCGCGTCAAATAACCCGGCACCACCAACGGCGAAACAATACTATACCCGGCAGATTGCAGCCGCTCGACAGCTTCCGCTCCATCCCGAATATGAACGAGAATGTCCATATCCAAAGTCTTGCGCTCCGGCATGTAGGCGCGTGTGGCAACCCCGCCAACAACAACCCATGGGATTCCTTTGAGGATTTCGCGCAAATCGGGCCATTGTTCCATTGCAGTCCTCCGCCGCATGAAATCTATGCTGCTGCCCGTACCGGGCTTTACACGCCGCTTGGCAATCGAGATGAGGAGATGCCTTCGCTGTCGCGCGGTCAAGTTGCCATCCGGCGCAATCGCCGCCACTGCCGCAGGAATTTTCGTCGCCATACTTCAAGTGTAGCACGACAGCAAGCGTCGCGCAATCGCGTCAGCGCTCTCCCACCACACACTGCACCGCGCCGCGCGCTTCATATTCAAAACCCGGATGCAGCGGACTCGAATCCGTAAAACACACCGCGCGTCCTTCCGCAAAAGCTACGCGAATGATTTCTTGTACGCGCGACGGCGCGTCCGCGACCTCTTGCGGCGACTTGAATTGCACTTCGCTCATGGTGCGCCGCAAACTGTCATAGTACCAGTCGTATTGCAGCAGCCCTTGACTCACCAGCACCGCGCGCGGATTGTGAGTCGCGAACGCGTGGCGGTAATACCATAACGCAAACAACGCTTCATCGCCATCCGCAAACAACACCGCGTCGTCGGGCAGTCCTTGAAAATTCGCGCGCGCGTACTCGAACGCGGCGCGGTCGCGCGAAACATCCATCGCCGCATATTGTGTCACCAAGTTAAAAATCGGCAGCGCCGCGAGCAACAGAATCAGTGCGCCTTGCAGCCAAATTCTTTCCCCAGTCATCTGCAAAAGACTCGTCGCGCCATACACCGCCCACAACAGCGCAATCGCCAACGCGGGCAGCAGATACAAGAACGAATCGCGCGACGCATACACGACGGCATACAACACCATAGGTACAAACATCACCAACAATCCGACAAACACACGCGCGCGCGTCATTGCCAACTGAATCGCGCCCCACAATACGAACGCGAGACCGACAACCGTGAATTGGTCGAGCAGCGCGCGCGCGGAAAACGCGACGCGGGAAAAAACGTCCGCCGCGCTCAAGTCAAACAAATACGAACGATACTGCGCCGCGCTGACCAACCACCAGAATCGTTCGAGCGTGATGGGGTCGCCCCATTTCACCGGCGGATTGCCCAGCGACACCAGCGGCAAATACGCGTACGCCAACAGCGGAAGCACAAACCACCACAGTGCGCGCGCATCTTGTCGTTTCGGCTGCAACAAAATCCACGCGCCCGGCGCGAGCAGCAAAATCGAAAGGTGATGCGCCGCGCCCAAACCCAACGCCAACGCCGCAATTTCCACGCGACGCGGATGTGTTGACACACACGCCCATAAAAGCAGCGCGACAAAAAATAAATTCAACGCATAGACTTCGGGAATGATTGCCTGCGACCACAGCATTGGCGCAAACGCAAAACCCAACGCGGCGAGCGGCGGAATGAATTGTGTAAAAACCCTTGCGGTTTTTGAAACCGCAAGGGTTTGGAGCAGCGCATCGCCCGCGCGCGCAAGCAGATAAATCGCGCCTGCCGCCGCCAACGCCGAAAACAACGCGACACCGAACGCCGGTTCACCCAACGGGAAACGCGCAAACAACGCGGCAACGAGCGTGTACAGCGGATAGCCCGGCGGATGCGGCACCCCAAACGTGAACGCCGCCGTCACCAAATCACCGCTGTCCGCGCCATTGTGCAGCCATGTCACCGTGCGCGCCATCGTCAACCCATAGATGACAAACGCGGTCCCTGCGGCGCACGCCGCCAACATTCTCCCGAACTGCTTTGGATTCATGTCATCCATTCAAAAAAATTGGCGACCGGGTCGCCAATTTTTTTTGAATCTCAATTCCGCATTGCGTCCGACAACGCGACTCCCTGCGTCAACAACTCTTGCACCAGCTGCGGCGAACGCGCTTCGGAATACACGCGCAGCACGGGTTCCGTTCCCGACGGACGAATCAGCAGCCAACTGCTGTCGTCAAACAAATACTTGATGCCATCACGGTCGTTGATGGAAACCAGACTCAAGCCCGCCATCGTCGCGGGCGCATTGTCTTTTAATTTTTTGACCAACTCGGCTTTGGAAAATGGCTGGGTGCGCAAATCGCGCCGCGCGTAATAGAACGCGCCCAACTCCGCGCGCATGTCCGCAACCAAATCGCGCAAGCCGCGCCCGTAATGCGACATCATCTCCATCAGCAGCAAGCCCATCAAAACGCCGTCACCCATCGGCACATGCCCGCGCATCGTGATGCCGCCGCTTTCTTCGCCGCCCATCAACACATCGTGTTCCTTAATCAAGTCGGCGATATGATTAAACCCAACGGGCGTTTCATACAAGGGCAAATCGTAACGCGCCGCGAGCAAATTAATCATTTGCGTCGTCGAAATCGTTTTCACCACCGCGCCGCGCAGCTTGCGCACTTCAAGCAGATAACGCAGGGTCAATGCAAAAATAAAATGCGGGTCAATGAAATTCCCCGCGTCGTCCACCGCGCCGATGCGGTCCGCGTCGCCGTCATTCGCCAGACCAATGTCGGAATGATGGTCGCGCACCGCCGCCATCAACGCGCTCAGATATTTTTCAACCGGTTCGGGATGAATGCCGCCAAAGCCCGGATTCATCTCGCCGCGAATTTCCAACACTTCACAGCCCGCCGCCGTCAAGATGGAGCGCAAATAGCCGCGCCCCGCGCCATACATCGGGTCCACCACCACGCGCCATTGTTCCTTGCCGATCGTTTCCAGATCCACCAGCGTTTGAATGTGTTTAAAATACGTCGGAAAGAAATTGGTGCGTGAGATATTGCCCGCTTTCAACGCGTCCGCATACGCGCGCACGCGCGGCGCTGCACGGTGCGGCGCGCCCAGTTTCTCTTCGACGCGTCGGGTCACGCGCGTCGGCGCGGACGCGCCGTCGGGCGATTTGAGTTTGATGCCGCTGTAACGCGGCGGATTGTGACTCGCCGTAATCATGACACCCGCGCACGCATTCGACGCGCGCACCGCGTACGACACGACCGGCGTCGGACAATCCGCGCGCGACAAAATGACGCGCAAATCATTGCCCGCCAACACCTCGGCGACTGCGATGGCAAACCGGTCCGACAAAAAACGCGTGTCGAACCCAATCACCACCGGCGCATCCGGCGCGGGCTCCGTTTCCAAAACATAGTCTGCGATTGCCTGCGCGACGAGACGCACATTGTCAAACGTAAATTCTTCGCCAATCACGGCGCGCCAGCCGTCCGTACCAAAATGGATAGACATGAACTCCTCGAATTCTTGATTTTTGATTTCTGACTTTTGATTTGTGCCGGAGGTTGACCATGTACAACCGGCTACTTGTCGAAATAGATTTTTACTTGTTTGTCGCGCGTGAGCGGCTGTTGAAATTCAATTGTGCGTTCGTCAATGCGCCGGTACACGTCCGTCGCGTTGTGAAACTTCCACGCCGCCGGATATTCGACGCGTACCCGAATCGGCGTCGCGGCGGTGCCGGCTTGTGTTTGCAACTGGAGTGAATATGTATTGTTCTGCAAAACCGTGTTGGGCAGCACATAATGAAATTGAACACGCGCGTCGGAATTGCGATTGACCAACACATAACCACCGAGCGCGGTCACGGCGTCAATATCCTCCGCATACCCTGCGTCGCTCACGCCCTGTGCGGACACAAATTGCGTAAACCGCGGCGTCAACACGCGTACATAATTCCAATAACAGCTGTGTTCCATGCTTTCATACGTCGTATCTTTATACTGGCGCAGCAAATCGCAGCCATCGCGTTCGGGGCGCGACGGATTGTGATACGTGATATTGACGGTCGCGTCGCCGCCGTTTTCATTCAAGCGCACATGATAAAAAATTTCGCGCGTCACGCGCGCATTCACCTTGTTGAAACCGACATTGGAATCAATGACATTCAAATAATCCGCCGCGCCGGTTTCAATTGCGCCGCCCCACCCGGCGTCCAAAACCGCTTGCTGGGTTTCCGCGTCATTGAAATAGAGCTGCACCGCTTTGCCGTTCAAGCCGTACAACAATGCCTGTGCCAACACCGTTGGGTTTGCGCCGCCGCCGGTCAAGCGCGCCATCACCGCGCGCAGCAAGTCCCCCAAAAAATTTTTGCGTTCGCTTGTGAACCATTCCGCGGTCATGTAATCACTCGTCGGGAGTGCTTTCCAACTCGCCTTGATTTCGGAAATCACGTTGTCGCGCGTCAATGGCACGCCGCCAAGGTCCAAATCGTTCACGGCTTGGACCAGCAGCGGCATAAAGCGCATGTCCACGGCAATCACGCCGTCGGTGCGTACGCCGCGGTCGCGCGCGAGCATAGATTGCGCCACGTCCGCGCTGGTCGGAAAATGCGCGTACCAATTTGCATCGCGCAGCAGCCACTGCGATGCCCACATATATTTTTGCAGCGGCGCAGGTGGGGGGGGGTGAAACAAATTCAAATCGTCGGCGGACAAGCTGTCGCCGAACCATTCGAGCTTGAGTTCGCCCGCATTCACTTGCACCACACCAACGGCAGTAATGAAGCCGCCGGTCGGGCGCAGCTCGTCATTGTTTTGCGCCAGCACCAGATATTTTTTCGGCGCGTCTGCGCCCAACAAAACCGGCGCGCGTTCCAACAACGCCAGCGCGGCGTCCCATTCGTCCAACACGCGGCGCGCCCCGTCCACGAGCGCGTGGGTTTGTGCCGACGCGTCGCGCGTTTCCAACGCGTCAAATTTTGCGCGCGCGTTTTGCAGCGCCGCACGCGCATCGGACAGTTCCGCCGCGTGGTCTTGTGAAAACGCGATCAGCGCCGCGCCCGCCGCGCCCGTTTTCAAATACAGCGTCAGTTGTTCATACAACGTCAAGGACGGCTCAAGCGCGTTGAGCGTTGCATCGAACGCCTGCGCCATTGGCGGCGCAAGCTTGAAATCGCCACCAACATACGGCAGCCCTTCCAACTGCGGCGCGTTTGCAATCCACGGCGCCAATTCCGCGCGCCAGCTGCGCGCATCGCGCACGAACGCGCGCACGGCAGCGGGCAAGCGCGCTTCATCGGCATTCAACGCCTCCGACACGTGGTGCGCGTCAAGCCAGGTGACAATGACGAGCGCGCCCCAACGCGGCGGGACCGTTTGTATCGCCAACAGAAACAGAAAACCGACAGCAAGGACATGAGGGCGGAACCGCGCGCACACGGCATTGCCGACAAAAACAGAATGGGGCATTTTGCAAATGTGAGCGAATTATACAATGCGTCTTTGAAATTCAATCAATGTTCGAGATTGACCATTTGGACAGCGGCGCACTACCCTGAGATGCGCGCCGGATTCTTTGCAACATTGCAAGATTTGAAAATGCGCGCGCGGCAACCTGTGCAAAATGCCTTCGCGTCAAGGCAATGTTATAATCGTTCCTCGCCATGACGAAACAAATCCTTCTCGCCTCCGCCTCGCCGCGCCGCCGCGAATTGTTGAAACAACTCGGCATTGAATTTTCGAGCATTGCGACCCATGCGGACGAAACGCCCGGCGCCAATGAAAGCGCGCCCGAAATGGTCGCGCGTTTGTCGCGCCACAAAGCGCGCGTCGCGCAAGCGCAAGTTCCCGACGCGTTGATTATTGCGGCGGACACAGACGTGGAACTCGTAGCTGCCGATGGCAGCCACGCCATTCTCGGCAAGCCGCGCGATGCCGCCGAGGCGCGCGCGATGTTGAACGCATTACGCCATCGCGCGCACAATGTCTTTACGGGGTTCACCATCGCGGACGGTGATTTATGCGAGACCGAAATTGCGCATACGCGCGTATTCATGCGGAATTATTCCGATGCAGAGATGGACGCGTATATTGCATCGGGGGACCCGTTCGACAAAGCGGCGGGCTATGCGGTGCAGCATCCAACTTTCCAACCCGTCGCGCGCGTGGACGGCTGTTTTGCGAATGTGATGGGGATGCCGCTGTGCCGCCTCTATCACGCGCTCGCGCGGCATATCGAAATGCCCGCGCCGCAATTGGAATGTATTTCCCATTCTGAAACGAATTGTAGTGTGGAAAAAATTGTGTTGAACGCGGAACAATCCGTAATCAAAAATCACAAATCCTAATTTCAAAATGTCTCTGCTCTCGCAACTCAATCCGCAGCAGCGTCAAGCGGTAGAACGCGTGGACGGACCGGTGCTGGTGCTTGCCGGACCGGGTTCCGGGAAAACGCGCGTCCTCACGTACCGCGTTGCGTATCTGCTCGAAGAAATTCGGCTTGCACCGCACAATATTCTCGCGGTGACGTTCACCAACAAGGCGGCGCGCGAAATGCGCGACCGCTTGTCACAGCTTGTGGGCGACGACAAAATGCGCGACTTGACCATCGGCACGTTTCACGCCATTTGCGCGCGCTTTTTGCGGCGCGACGGCGAAACCGTCGGACTCGCGCCGGGCTTTGTCATTTTCGACGACGACGACCAGTCGAAACTCATTCAAGAAATTGTGCGCGAGCAAAATATCAACGACAAGGTGTATCGTCCCGGTCAAGTGCTGGGCGCGATTTCCAAAGCCAAAAACGAACTCATCGGACCCGAACAGTATGTCCCCGCGACGTATTGGCACGAAGCGGTGGGGCGCATATACAAACGCTATCAAGAAAAATTGTTGGACAATAACGCGGTGGATTTTGACGACTTGTTGATTTACACCGTGCAGCTCTTGCGCGACCATCCCGGCGTGCTGCAAAAATATCAGCGGCGCTATGCGTACTTGCACGTGGACGAATTTCAAGATACGAACATGGCGCAGTATCTCATCGTAAAATTGCTCGCGGGAAAATATCGCAACATTTTTTGCGTGGGCGATGAAGACCAGTCCATTTACGCGTGGCGCGGCGCGGACTATCGCAACGTGATGCGATTCCGCGAAGATTTTCCCGACGCGCAGGTGTTTTTGCTGGAACAAAATTATCGCTCGACCCAGACCATTTTGGACGTGGCGCAAGCGGTGATTCGACGCAATCCGACGCGCACCGCGAAAACTTTATGGACGGAAAATCCGCGCGGGATTCCGATTGAAATTATCGAAGCGTATGATGACCGCGAAGAGCCGCAGTTGGTAGCGCAAGAAATCAATCGCTTGCTGGCGCAAGGGAAATACAAGCCAAAAGACTTTGCGGTGTTTTATCGCACGCGCGCGCAGTCGCGCAGTTTGGGCGAAGAATTTTTCCGTCGCGGGATTCCATACAAAGTCATCGGCGCGCGCGGCTTTTACGAATTGCGCGAGATCAAAGATTTGTTGGCATACCTGCGTCTGCTCCACAATCCGCGCGATACCGTTTCCTTCAATCGCATTTTGAATGTACCGCCGCGCGGCATCGGCAAACGCACGCACCAAGATTTGGTCAAGGTCGCGGAAAAATTGGGCGTGTCGCCGGTGACGGCATTGAAAATGCTGCGGGACGACGAGAACGCAAAGAATTCCGGGCGTGAACCGGAAGAAAATGCGTTTCCGTACGCCAACTATTTTGATGCGCGCGCGCGGCGTTCGCTGCTCACATTCTTTGACATGCTCGTCGAGTTGAATCAGCTCAAAGACGAATTGACGCTCACGCAGTTTTTTGACGCGCTCGTCGAAAAAATCGGCTACCGCGACCATTTGGTGGACGGCACCAAAGAAGGCGACGACCGTTGGGATAATGTGATGGAATTGCGCAAAGCGACGCAAGAGCACAGCGCATTGGAACCCGATGCCGCGCTCGCAGAATTTTTGGAAACCGCCGCGCTCGTATCCGATGTGGACGCGCACGATGCCAACGAAGGCGTGGTCGTGCTAATGACCTTGCACATGGCAAAAGGTTTGGAGTTTCCCGTCGTCTTTATCACGGGTATGGAAGAAGGAATTTTTCCACACGCGCGCTCGTTCGACGAGGCGCACGAAATGGAGGAAGAACGGCGCCTCGCGTATGTGGGCATCACGCGCGCCAAAGAAAAATTGTATTTGCTGTACGCGTTCCGTCGTTCCACGTTTGGCAATCAGTACGAACCCGCCGAGCCCTCGCGTTTTCTGATGGACATTCCGCGTGATTTAGTCAATACCAAGAGCGGCGAAAAACGGAACACCTACGACGACATTCTCAATGCGCGCAAATACAAAGAAATGACGACGTGGGATTCCGACAACAGACAACCGACAACAGACAACCGACGACAGACCACTCCGGACCGATCGCGCAAACAAGATTCTGCGACCGCGCCCTATCGTCGCACCGCATCGTTCTCGAAACGCGAAACAGCTGACGCGGACGATGACACCGCAACGCGCAAACTTGGCGCGGCAAAATCGTCGTTCACCGAAAAACCGAAACCCGCGCCGACACAAGCCACCGTATGGAAAGGCGGCGACAAGGTGACACATCCGACCTTTGGCAACGGCACCATCATCACCAGCAAAATTGTCGGCAATGATGAAGAACTCCAAGTCGCGTTCGATGGCGCGGGCGTAAAACGTTTGCTCGCGGCGTACGCGAAATTGACGCGGCGCTAAAGCGGTTTTTTATTCTCGGCTATAATAGATTCCATGAGCATTTCCCTCGACCCCAATACGCGTTCGTATGAATTGTTCAAGCGCGCGCAAGATGTCGTTGCAGGCGGCGTCACTTCGATTGTGCGCGGACCTTCGGCGGGCTGGCTGCCCTATCCGCCCGTGATTCAACGCGGCGACGGTTCGCATCTCTATGATGTGGACGAAAACGAATACATTGATTATGTGATGGCGCATGGTCCGCTCATTCTCGGACATCGCCCCAAGAATGTGACGCAAGCCGTCGCGCAAGCGATTCTCGAATACGGTAATCTGTTTGCGCTGCCGTACGAAATGGAACGCGTTGTGGCGGAAAAAATCCGCGACCGTTTTCCTTCGATGGAGTTAATCAAGTTCAATAATTCGGGTTCCGAAGCGACGCACTGCGCGGTGCGAATGGCGCGCGCGTTGACGGGACGCAACAAAATCATCAAATTCGAGGGACAGTATCACGGCTGGACCGACGCGGTGGAATACAGTTATCAACCCGCCATCAAGGATTTGGGACCGCGCACCGCGCCGCGCACGATTCCGGCGGCGGCAGGCACGCCGATGGAATTCGCGCAGTTCATTATCACACAGCCGTGGAACGACGCGGACTTGTTACGCAAAACCTTGCGCGACCATCGTCACGAAATCGCGGCGATTATTACGGAACCCGTGATGGCGAGTTCCGGCGTCATTCCGCCCGCGCCGGGGTATTTGAAATTCTTGCGCGACGTCACGCGCGAATACGACATCCTTTTAATTTTCGATGAAGTGATAACGGGCTTGCGCGTGGCGCGCGGCGGCGCGCAAGAATTGTATGATGTGAAACCGGACATTACCGTGTTGGCAAAAGCATTGGGCGCGGGTTTTCCCGTCGCCGCATACGGCGGTTCGCATGCCGTGATGGACGCGGTGGCGCGCGATGAAATTTTGCACGCCGGCACGTACAATGCCAACGTCGTCGCGATGGCGGCGACGAATGCTACGCTCGACGAATTGGACAAACCCGGCACCTACGAAAATTTGGAACGGCTCAGCGCGAAATTGGCGCACGGGATTCAAGAAATTTTTGCGCGCGCCAACATTCCCGTGCAGGTGCAGCGCGCCGGTTCGTTCTTTCAGGTGTATTTTTCGTCGAAACCGATTCAGGAATACCGCGATGCCGCGCAATATGCGGATGTACAGAAATATCGTCGCTTTCAACAATTGCTGCGCGTGCGCGGCGTCTTGTTTTATCCGAATCCGTTGGGGCGTTGGTTTCTTTCCACCGCGCACACGAATTCGGATGTTGAAGCGACGTTGAACGCCGTCGAAGACGCGATACAGGATTTGTAAACTTTTCACGAGGAATTACTATGCGCCCATTTGAACACGCCGACCGCATCGAATACATCAAAGCGCCGCAGCCGATTGCGCCGGCGGACGAAACACGTTTACGCGAAACAGTGGCGCACATTATGCGTGAGGTCGCCGCACGCGGCGATGCGGCGCTGCGCGAATTTACAAAACAATTTGACGGGCTTGAAATTGAAAATATCCGCGTGAGTGACGCGGAAATTCAGGCAGCGGGCGCGGCGTGCAGTGATGATTTGTTGGACGGCATGAATTTCGCGATGGAAAACATTACGCGATTCGCGCAAGCACAGCTCGCGACCATGCAGCCGTTGGAAGTGGAAACGATGCCGGGCGTGCATTTGGGACAGCGTCTGATTCCGATGCAGCGCGTCGGCGCGTATGTTCCCGGCGGACGCTATCCGCTGCTCTCGTCGCCGCTCATGGCAGTGCTTCCGGCAAAAGTCGCGGGCGTGGATGAAATTCACGTTTGCACACCGCCGAAAGTGCATCCCGCCGTTTTGTATGCGGCGCATCGCGCGGGCGCCACGCACATTTATCGCGTCGGCGGCGCGCAAGCGATTGCGGCGCTGACATTTGGCACGGAAACGATTCCGCAAGTGGATAAAATTTGCGGTCCCGGAAATATGTATGTGAATGAAGCCAAACGGCAAGCATTCGGCATCGTGGGCATTGACCAACTCGCGGGACCGAGCGAGATTTTTATTCTCGCCGATGATACGGCGGATCCGAAAATTTTGGCGGCGGACATGTTGGCGCAAGCGGAACACGATACAGAAACGCGCGTGGGCTTGATTACAACATCGCGCCGCGTGGGCGAAGCGACGCGGCAAGAGGTTGCGCGTCAATTGGAAATTTTGTCCACCGCAGGCGTCGCGGGCGCGTCGTGGGCAAAACGCGGCGAGATTGCCTTGGTGCGCGATGAAGCGGATCTGATTGCGTATTCCGATTACGTCGCGGCGGAACATTTGCAGATTCACACGGCGAACGCGGAAGAACTCGCGACGCGGTTACGCAATTATGGCTCGCTGTTTATCGGCGAGGACGCGTCGGTGGTGTATTCGGACAAAGTGGTCGGCACAAATCACATTTTGCCGACGGGCGGCGCGGCGCATTACACCGGCGGTTTGTGGGTGGGCGCATTCCTTAAGGTTTGCACGCACCAACGCATCGAACGCGGCGGCGTCGAAGCGCTTGCACCCTACGCGGTGCGTCAATCCGCGAACGAGGGTTTGGAAGGACATCGTAAAGCGGCAGAGATTCGGATGAACTATGATGTGGTGT
>CAZXYP010000083.1:0-16878 GCA_964644955.1 uncultured Anaerolineales bacterium
GCGCCCCCGTACCCGGTTGTCACGCTGATTTTGCCATTGCGAATGGTGACGTTATTCAACGTCAAGTTGCCCGGCGTCGAGCTCATGGCGGTCGCATCGCCCACTTCCAAAATGCGAAAACTCGGTGTGCCGCCCGCGCTGCTGCGTTCGATGGTCGCGCCGTTGCCATTGATAATGATTTCGCTCGTGATGTGCGGCAGACCGCTCGGACCCGAAAGGTCGCTGTACGACCCGGTTGTCAACGTGTACGTGCAGCCCGCCGCGAGTTCGAGCGTGTCCGCGCCGGGATTCGCGGTCTCGTCGTTCGCGGCGAGAATGGCGTTGACGAGCGTGGTCACATCACAACTCACATTGAAAGTTCCTGCGGCAACGCGCGTAGGGAAAAGAAACGCGGCGGCGAAAATTCCGAATGCGAATGCGCCCAAGAAAATTCGTGTCCACGTGAACATGGTGCTGCCCCCCTTACTTAATCGTCTGGTTGCGCGTGGGCGGAAGCGTCACTGCGGCGCGGCATCGTTTCGTTTTCGAGAAAAAGGACGAGCGCCTCAATGTTGGGCAAAAGCCGCTGCTCGCGCGTTTTCACATTTTCAACCCACGCGCGCCAGACGCCGTTTTCGCTGTGCCACAAGCGCAAGAGATAGGATTGTGTTTGATGCGAATCAAGTGGAGTGGAGTTTCGCGGAATCATGCGCCCGTTATAGCGGAGGCGCGTTACCAAAACGTAGCCACTTTTCGTCTATAATTGACATCATGCCGCAGCTTGCCCTTTGGTTGTTCGGGGGCTTGCAAGTCCGACGTGACGGCAGACCCGTAACCCATTTTCGTTCCGACAAAGCGCAAGCGCTCCTCGCGTTTTTGGCGGTAGAGTCGGCGCGCGCGCATCGGCGCGACGCGCTCGCGGAAATGTTGTGGGGTGAAATGCCGACAGCGGACGCATTGCGAAATTTGCGGCAAACGTTTATGCGTTTGCGCCGCGCGCTCGACGACGCGGACGATTCCTCGTTTTTTCAAATCACTCCCCAGAGTCTGCAATTCCCTATCACGCCGCGCGTCGTCCTCGATGTTGCGGAATTTCAAAAGCTGCTTGACGAAATTTCCAGCCCGTTGGACGACGCATCGGTTGAACGCGTCACCCGCGCCGTCGAACTGTATCGCGGCGATTTTCTCGCGGGTTTTTTTGTTGCCGACAGTCCGAGTTTTGACGAATGGGTCGCGCGGCAGCGTGAACGATTGCATCAACAATGTTTGGACGCGCTCGCGGTTTTGAGCGCGCACCTGGAAACGCGCGGCGAGTACGCGCGCGCGGCGCAGTTCGCGCGGCGGCAAGTGGAATTGGAGCCGTGGCGCGAAGCCGCGCATCGTCAATTGATGCGCGCGCTCGCGCTGGATGGACAGCGCACTGCCGCGCTCGCGCAATACGAAACGTGCAAGCAGCTGCTCGATGTCGAACTGGGTCTCGCGCCCGAAGTGGAAACAGAAGCGCTCGCGGAACGGATTCGCGACGGCGAACTCACTCGGCGCGCGTTGACCGCGCCTGCGCCGACGCACAATTTGCCGCCAACCCTCACGTCCTTTGTGGGACGCGAAACAGAGCTCGCGCAGGTGGGCGCGCGGCTGGCAAATTCGGAAACGCGTTTGCTCACGCTCGTCGGTCCCGGGGGCATTGGAAAAACGCGGCTTGCGCTCGCGGCGGCGACGAACGCGCTGCAACATTTTTCCGACGGCGTTTATTTCGCCGAACTCGCGGCGGTGGAACAAGCGAGCGCGCTCGCGCCGACGCTTGCGAACACGTTGGGACTGCGCCTGTCGGGCGCGCGTGAACCCCTCGCGCAGCTGCTCGATTTTTTGCGCGCCAAAGAATTGCTGCTCGTGCTGGACAATCTCGAACAATTGCTGGACGCGACGACCCGCGAGCTTCTTGCGCGTCTCATTCAAGCGGCGCCGCGCGCCAAAATTTTGGTCACGTCGCGCGAGGTGGTGGGCTTGCGCGCGGAGCAGGTGTATGTGGTTTCGGGCATGGATGTCGCAGTGAGCGATTCGCATACGGCAGTGGCGGAATCCGATGCTGCGCGCTTGTTTCTGCGCGCGGCACAGCGGCGTCAAGCCGATTTGACGTTGAACGAAAATAATTTGAATGCGGTGCAGCGAATCTGCCGCGCCACGCAGGGAATGCCGTTGGCGCTCGAACTTGCGGCGGCGTGGAGCAATGTGCTTGACCTGAACGAGATTGCGGACGAAATCGAGGCGAGCGCGGATTTTTTGGCGACCGACGCGCCGGATGTTCCCGCACGTCAGCGCAGCATTCGCGCCGTGTTCGACAGTGCGTGGAAAATGTTGAATGAAAGCGAACGCGCGGTCTTTCGCAAGCTCGCCTATTTTCGCGGCGGAGCGACGCGCGAGGCGGCAGTGCACATTGCGGGCGCGTCCTCCGCGTTGCTCATGGCATTGGTTGGAAAATCACATTTGCGTTTGGAACGCGGCGGCGCAGGCGGGCGCTATCAAATGCATGAATTGATGCGGCAGTACGGTCACGCGCGCCTGCAAGAATCCTCTGCGGAATTTTTCGAGACGTACACAAAACACGGACGCTATTTTCTCGAGTGGTTCAACACGCGCGCGCCGCGCTTGCGCGGACTCGAAATTCGAACGGCGCTCGCAGAAATTTTGCGCGAACTTCCGAACATGCGACTCGCGTGGAAATGGGCCGTCGCAGAATTCGCGCTGGATGAAGTGGAACCGAACATTGTGGGCTGGTCACGCTTTTGCCATTTCACAGGACTGCTCGCGGAAGGCGAAGAATTGTTCATTGCGCTCCAAGCGCGGCTGGAACAAGAGTTGGCGGCGAGTCCACCGCGCGCGGATTTGGTTCGTCTGCGCGCGGTCTTGTGTGATGTGTTGATACAGCGCGCGGGGCTGACGCATCATCGCGGAAATTTTGCCGCGTGCATCGCGCTCGCCCAACGGGCGGTGGAATTGGCAGACCAGGTGGACCGCGTTGAGTTTGCTGCGTACGCGCAGATGTTTTGGGGACATGCCCTGTGGCGGCTGACGCGCTATGCGGAGGCGCAGGAACATTATCGGCGGATGCTTGACTTGGCGCGCGCGGATGCGCCGCACCGGCGATTTACGCGCAGGCGTCACGCCGAAATCATGGCGCTGCGCGGGTTGGGCTTGATGCAAATGTATGCGGGGAATCTCGACGCGGCGCGTGAGTTGGTGGACGAAGCCTTCGCGTTGAGCCGCGAACTGGACGACGAGCGCGCAACGGCGGTGGCGCTCGATGGTCTGAGTAGTGTCGCCATCGCGCAAAATGATTTGGATACGGCGCAGCGTTCCTTGGAGCAAGAGCTCGCCTTGAGCCGCGAAGCGAATGACCCGTGGCCCCTTCAAAGCGCGACGGCGAAATTGGGAACTGTGTATCATCAGCGCGGCGATTACGAAAACGCGCGGCGTTATCTGGAGCAAGGAGAACAGCTCGCGCTCGATTTGGGCGCGCGTTGGCTTATTCCCCAAAGCGCGTTCGAGTTGGCGCAAATCGCCGCGCGGCTTGGGGAGTTTGAAACCGCGCGCGGACATTTCGCGCGCGGCTGGCAATTCGTCCAAGAACTTGACTCAAAACCGATGCATGCGCAAGCTTCCACATGTCGCGCTTTGTTGTATTATTTGGAGGCAGAGTACGCCAACGCGTTGGAGGACGGCACACGCGCGCTCGCGCTGGCAAACGAAAGCGGTGAGCCGTACAGTTGGCGCGATGCATTGGTCATTCTCGGCAAAACCCGCGCGCGGCTTGGACAAAACGCATTGGCGCGTGAATTGTTTCAAGAGGCGTTGACCCTCACGCGCGTGTTGGGCTTGATTCATCTCGTTGCGGAAATCGAAAGCGAGTTGGCGCGGGTGGAACTGGCGGAGAAAAATTTTGATGCCGCGCGCAGACACGTTGACTCGGCGCTGCAGCGGCTCGAAATGTTTTCTATATTCAGCTGTGTGGAACCCTTTGGCGTGTATGCGAATTGTTACGCGGTCCTGCGCGCGTTGAACGACTCGCGCGCGCGCGAAACGTTGGAAACCGCGCAGCGCGTCCTCGAAACGAGCGCGGCAAAATTGTCGGACCAAAAATTGCGCGAATGGTACTTGCGACGGAATCGCGTGTGATTCTGTCGGGGGTGCCGCGCGTGAAAAAAAAGGAGGTGTTTTTTGAAACGCATTCCCATCGTTTTGGTGTTGTTTCTTTTCATCGTCGCGTGCGCGGCGCCGCTGCCGCAGAACAATGCGCCGCAAAATAGCACGGACGTGTTGGAAAAGATTGTGCGCGAGTATGGAACGTGGACGCGCCTGTTTGACGCGCCGCGTAGTGTTTCGGCGCAATTGATGACCTTGTGCCGATTGATTCTGGAAGATGAACAGGCGTATCTCGACAGCGAACACGCGCAGTATTTTGTGCAAGTGTATGTGAATCCGGTCGGCGAAAAAATGATGCGCGAAACAGGCACGCGCGTATTTCCCGAAGGGACAATCATCGTCAAGGAAAAATGGATGCGCGACGAAAACACGGGGCAGCCCACCGCTGCCAAGCAACCCGCCGGGATGGGCATCATGTTCAAGCAAAGCGACGGCTGGCAATACGCGTACGCGGACGAGTCCGGCAAAATCACGCGCGACCAAAACCAATTGGAGCACTGCCGCACATGTCACATCAAACAGCAAGCCCAAGATTCTGTCTTTTATCCGCAAGTGTTGGGTCAATAAAGACTGGAGATTGGAGCCAGAATCTCTAGTCTCCAATCTCCAATTTCCGGTTTCCAATCTCCCCTATGAAATCCTATTTCATTGACATGGACGGCGTCATTGTGCGCGGGAGTGAACTCATTCCCGGCGCGGATGAATTTATTCGCCGCCTGCATCACCATAATATCAAATTTCTCATCCTCACGAACAATCCGATTTACACGCCGCGCGATTTGCATCATCGCCTCCAGCGCATCGGCATTGACGTGACGCCTGATCACCTGTACACGTCGGCACTCGCCACCGCGTCGTTCTTGAAAGCGCAGATGCCGAATGGGACCGCGTTCGCGATTGGCGAAAGTGGTTTGACGGAAGCGTTGCACGACGCAGGTTTCATTCTGACCGACCACAATCCCGATTATGTGGTGTTGGGTGAAACGAATGCGTACAGTTATGGCAACATTACGCACGCGGTGCGGTTAATTAAAAACGGCGCGCGTTTCATCGCGACGAATCCCGATGTCGCGGGTCCGAGCGAAAGCGGGCTTGTGCCTGCATGTGGAGCCGTCGCGGCATTGATTCAAGCGGCCACGGGCGTGACGCCATATTTTGTCGGCAAACCCAACCCGCTCATGATGCGTCAAGCATTGCGTTTTCTCGATGAACATTCCGAAAACGCGGTGATGGTCGGTGACAATATGTTGACCGATGTGCGCGTGGGCATCGAGAGCGGTTTGGAGACGGTCTTGGTGTTGACCGGCGTCACGACGCGCGAAATGGTGGAACAACATCCGTACCGCCCAACGCGGATTGTCGAGAGCGTGGCAGAGTTAGAGACCGGCGATTAGAGACGCTACCACCCGTTCCATCACCACCCCCGCCCCTCCACGCAAAACAAACGTCGCGCTCTCACTCAACGGTGTCTTTTCAGGATTCACTTCAATCACCATCGCGCCGTTGCGTAACGCGATGAATGGCAATGACGCGGCAGGTTCGACGACGCCCGATGTGCCGATGGAAAAAAATATGTCGCACGTTTCCGCCGCGCGAAACGATTCGTCGAGCGCGTGACGCGGCAGCATTTCGCCGAACCAGACGACATCGGGACGCAAGTACGAGCCGCAGCGCGGACAGCGCGGAGGTATTTCATCCGTCGGAAACCAATTTGTCGCGCGCGTGTCTTCGCGAAAACATTTTGTGCGAAAAATATTGCCGTGCAGTTCGATGATATTTTTACTCCCCGCGCGTTCGTGCAAACTGTCAATGTTTTGCGTAATCAGCGTAAATTTTTTCGCGCGCATTTCAAGCTCTGCCAATGCATAGTGTCCCGCGTTCGGTTCTGCGCGCGCGACGAGTTCACGGCGATAGGCGTACCATTCCCACACCAGTTTCGGATTGCGCGCAAATGCTTCGCGCGTTGCCAATTCTTGCGGATTGAATTTCGACCATAGTCCCGTTTGCGCGTCGCGGAATGTCGGCACACCGCTTTCGGCGGAAATGCCCGCGCCGGTGAGAACCACAATGTGTTGGGCGTGACGCAGCGCGTCCATGAGGGGAGTGGGAATTTCAATCATGCGCAAGATTAGAGACTGGCGGCCGGAGACGGATGACTGATTTGTAACCCAAACGCAAAACGCAAAAACAAAAAAGCATGATATAGTTGGGCAGATACCGCAATCATAAATCAAACATCACAAATTCCCAATCTCAAGTCTCTGGTCTCTACTCTCTTTGCGTATGCCCGAATCCATTCTCATTGACACCGACCCCGGCATTGACGACGCAATGGCGATTTTGTTTGCGCTCAAGTCGCCGGAACTTGACGTGCTGGCGCTGACGACGGTATTTGGCAATCACTTTGTCGAAATCACCACGCGGAATGCGCTGCGTTTGCTGGAACTGGCGGGGCGTGACGACATTCCCGTCGCGCGCGGCGCGTATTCACCGCTCGTGCGCGAATATGTGTCGCCGCCGACGTTTGTGCATGGTGAGGACGGTTTGGGCGATGCGGGTTTGACGGGTGAACCGGACAGTGAAGCCGCGCACACGCGCGCCGCACAATTTATTGTCGAAGCGGTCATGTCGCGCCCGGGCGAAATTACGCTCGTGCCGCTGGGACCACTGACCAATATCGCGATGGCGTTGAAATTGGAACCGCGCATTGTGCAAGCAACGAAACGCGTGGTGTTGATGGGCGGCACCGCGTTCGCGCCGGGCAATGTATCGCCGGTTGCCGAAGCAAACATTTGGAATGACCCCGAAGCCGCCGCGTTGGTGTTGGGCGCGGAATGGGATGTGACAATGGTGGGACTCGATGTGACGATGCCCGTCATGATGGACCACGCGTACATCAGCGCGCTCAAAGCCTCGCGCGCGCCCTACGCGGAATTGGTCGCGCGCGTCGTGCCGCACTATCAAGCGTTTCATGCCGCCGCATACAAAACCGACGGCGCGATGCACACGCACGACCCCACCGCGATTGCGTACTTGATTCGTCCTGATTTGTTCAAAACGATTACGCGCCGCGTGCGCGTGGACACGCACGGTTACGCCACGGGACAAATTATCGTTGACCGTTTGGGCAAATGGTATGACGGCGTGGCGACGACGATTTGTACCGACGTGGATGCGCAGGGCGTTTTGGACTTGTTTCGCGAACGCATTACGCGCTAGACGGAGCAGACCCGAAGGGTTTTTGAAAATGACGCGACACGCTTCGCGCGCGTTTGAAAACCCTTCGGGTCTTGTCACATGAAACCATTGGCGCTTGTGACAAACGACGACGGATATGCTTCTCCCGGTTTGCGCGCGCTGCGGGGTGAATTGTCCGACGATTATGAAATTATCACGGTGGCGCCGGCGCGCGGGAAAAGTTGGATTGGCAAGGCATTGTCAAATCCCGGCGCGCTGACGGTCGAAACCAAACGCGTGGACGACGCGGAACTGTTTGTCGTCCATGACGGCACGCCTGCCGATTGTGTCAATCTTGGAATGTATCATCTTTGCCCGCGCAAACCGGACCTTGTGCTTGCGGGCATCAATCTCGGCGCGAATTACACGGCGTCGCTTACGCTCGCCAGCGGCACGGTGGGCGCGGCGTTGGAAGCGGCGGTGAATGAGGTGTTGGGCATTGCGGTGAGTATGGAGTTGGACGCGGACATGGAAATGCGGCTGCACTCGGCGTGGGATGATTCGCACGTGGCGTTATTTGAGCCCGCCGCGCGCGCGGTAAAGTCGTTTTTGCGCGAATGGGCATTGCACCGCGTGTCGCCGCGCGCAAAATTAATCAACCTGATTGTGCCGCAGCATCTGACCGAACCGCCGCGCTTTGTGGAATGTGCGCCGATGCCGTACGCGTACGGCTCGGTCTTTATCAAACGCCATGACGCGTACTTTAATCGCGGGCGCGGTTTTATCCACACGCACAGCGAAGCGGCGCCCTGGAGTGATGTGTGGACGGTCGCCCGGGGTGCCGTCGCGTTCACCTGCTACGCGGCAAGTCTCGAAAGGATTGTGTCCTGAGGTGTAAAAAATTTTCGCGAAAATTTTGTACACCGCACAGCATTTTCATATGCGCAATCGTGAACCGTTCGACAAATTATTTGGCAAGCAAAAAATAGTGATTGGCATGGTGCATCTCAAGGCGCTGCCCGGCGCGCCGCGTTATCAAGGTCGGATGAGCGATGTGATTGAAGCGGCGTGGGCGGACGCGGTAACGCTCGAACAGGGCGGCGTGGACGGCATCATGATTGAAAATTTTTTTGACGCCCCATTCTGGAAAGACCACGTGCCGCCGGAAACGGTGGCAGGCATGACACGGGTGGTCTCGACACTGCGTCAGAAAATTCGCGTACCGCTGGGCGTCAATGTTTTGCGTAACGACGGCATCAGCGCGTTGGCGATTGCGGCGGCATGTGACGCGCAGTTCGTGCGCATCAACATTGTCTCGTGGGCAATGCTCGCCGACCAGGGGATTATCGAGGGGCGCGCTGCAGAAATTGCGCGCTATCGCAAAATGCTGGGCGCGGACGTTTTGATTTTTACCGATTGTTTGACCAAACACGCCGAGCCGCTGGCGCCGATGGAAATGCAGTGGGTGGCGTTGGATACGTGGGAACGCGGCGGCGCGGATGCGCTGGTGATTAGCGGCAAGGCGACGGGTTATGCCGCTGATGTGAGCGATGTGCTGGCGGCGCGGCGCGGCGCACCCGACGCGCCGATTTTGATTGGCAGTGGCGCGTCGGCGGACAATGTCGCAGAGTATTTACCGCATGTGGACGGCGTGTTGGTTGGCACGTCACTGAAATTCGATGGGCGCGTCGAGAATCCGGTCGAGCTGCCGCGCGTCAAGGCAGTGGTGGAACGCGTGCGCGCGTTCAAACCCGGGTGATACGGGATTGGTGCTTGAAAAAAACGGATGGTTCCAAACGGAGCATCCGTTTTTTGTTTTGCGCTATGGGACAAGAAGAGAAGCGGCAGGGTTCAGAAATGTTTTGACCGTATCGGCAATGACGCGTTGTTTGGCGGGATTTTGAAACTCGTCCGTGTCATTGCGCAGGACCAACAGCGGGACCTTTTGCGCTTGCAGGGATGCCCGGAACGCGTGAAAATATGTAACCAAGCCGCGCAAGTATTCGAGCGAAATCGGTTGTTGATATGCCCACGTCTCGTGCTGCGCGCGCGCGGTCATGCGGTCAAAACACGCTTCGGGCGAGGTCTCGACAAAAATGTACGCGTCCGGCGGCGCGTACGCAAACGCGCATTCAATAACGCCGCACAAGGTTTCGTAAAAATCGTATTCGGCGCGCGTGACGATGCCTTCTGCCAGCATGTGTTGACCATAGACATGGCGGTTTGTAGGCGCGCCGGCGTCAATGAAATAATGCGCGTGGACGCCATCCGCCATCGCGTCGTGCCAGACGCGAATGTAATCATAAAAATAGCGTACCGCATTGGTGAAGGCCCAACGCTGCGGGTTTTGAAAGTTCCATTCGAGAAAGGGATTTTGGTCGAAACTTTCCAAAATGGCGGCGCTGTTTGGAATTTCGCTCGCCAGAAAACGGGTCAAGGTACTTTTGCCGGAAGCGATATTGCCTACAATGCAAATGGTACGAAACAGAGTCAGAGTCGTCATGCCGATGCGGAACAAAAGCAGTGGTTATCGGTCGAGATAGCCGCTGTCGTCGGGTTTACAAGACGTCGGGCAAAATGCATCCGGGGAACATGGATTTTAGCACAGTCTTTCGCACCGTAAATTTACGCGCCGAAAAAAAAATCGCCACCCCCTCTTGTTTTGCAAAAGTGTATTGGATATAATCAGCACGTCAATCCCAAAACGCGCTGAAGCAAAAGAGTATCGCTAATTGGACCGGCGCGCGCAATGCCCGAGTCATTTGGTTTTTTGCGCGCGGTCAATGCGTTCTCGTTTGCAACGTCGTGTCACGCAGTGGTGGCACAAGGACAAGACTTGACGATGAGTGTCATGTGCAAGTGTGTTGCCTGCCGGGTGGGCAATCCGGGCCGTCGGATTTGCTTTGCGAAATGAACGCGCGTGTCGTACCCCTTCACGGAGGGTGCGACACGCGCGTTTTTGTATTGCCTTGAAAGGAGGTGCCGCGCGACAAACTCGATTTCTCTGCCGTTGAAACATTCCCAAATTTCAGGAGGCGAATGGTATGAAAGTGAGTATGAAAGTGAATGGGCAGCTGCGCGAAGCAGACGTGGAACCGCGCTGGCTGCTCGTGCATGTGCTGCGCGAAAAATTTGGTTTGACCGGCACGAATGTCGGCTGCGATACGACGCAGTGCGGCGCGTGCACGGTGCTGCTGAACGGCATGGCGGTCAAGTCATGCAATGTGCTGGCGGTGCAAGCAGACGGCGCTGAAATTCTAACCATTGAAGGTTTGAAACAGGACGGACAATACCATCCGCTCCAACAAGCCTTCTGGGATGAACACGGTTTGCAGTGTGGTTTTTGCACGCCGGGCATGATCATGACGGCGGTAGATTTGCTCAAGCATCATGCCCAACCGAACTATGCGGAAATTCGGCACGGCATCGAAGGCAACCTGTGTCGCTGCACGGGCTATGAAAATATCGTGCGCGCGATTCGACAGGCGGCGGACAAGATGTAGTACCGAGTGCTGAGCAATGAGTGCCGAGTCATAGAATGCCGGGCATTCCAATCGGACGCAGTTTGTCCGCCTCGATGCTCAATGCTCAATCCTCATTCCTGCACACGGAGAGAGACTTATGGGTGTATTAGGACAATCCATCAAACGGCGCGAGGACCCGCGCCTCATCACGGGCGAAGCAAAATATCTGGACGATTTGCAAATGCCCGGCTTGGCGCACGCGGCGATTTTGCGCTCGCCGTTCGCGCACGCCAAAATCAAAAGTATCAATACCGACAAAGCCAAAGCGCATCCCGGTGTCATTGGCGTTTTCACCGGCAAAGATTTTATGGACATTAATCCGCTGCCGTGCGCATGGGCGGCGGGCGGCGTCGAAAATCATTTGAATACGCCGCGTTGTTTGGAACCCGACCGCGTGACGCATACCGGCATGGGCGTCGCCGTCGTCGTGGCAGAGGACCGTTACACAGCAGAAGATGCGCTCGCGTTGATTGAAGTGGATTGGGAACCGCTGCCCGTGGTGACCGACGCGAAAAAGGCGACCGAAGCGGGCGCGCCGCAAATTCACGAAAACGCGCCCAACAATATCGAATGCGAATGGCAATGCGGCGATGCCGATGCGACCGCGGCAGCGCTGGGCGAAGCCGACATCGTTATCAAACGCGATATTGTGAATCAACGCCTGATTCCGAACGCGATGGAACCGCGCGGCTGCATGGCGCAGTACAATCCCGCGTCGGAAGAATATACCGTGTGGATGACTTCGCAAGCGCCGCACGTCATGAGATTGCTCATGACCGCGTTTGTCTTTGGTATCCCCGAAACCAAATTGCGCGTCATTTCACCGCAGGTCGGCGGCGGGTTCGGCGCAAAAATCTATCTGTATCCCGAATACGTGCTCGTCACCGCGCTCGCGAAAAAAATCGGACGCCCGGTGAAATGGGCAGAGACACGCCGCGAGAATTATATCGCGACGACGCACGGACGCGACCATATTACCCAAGTCGAAATTGGCGCGAAAAAAGACGGCGCCATCACCGGCTTGCGCGTGCACACGTACGCCAACATGGGCGGCATCCTTTCGACAATTGCGCCCGGTATTCCGACAACCTTGTACGGGCGTCTCTTGTCCGGTCCGTACAAGATTCCGCACATTTACTGTCACGTGTTTAATGTGTACACCAATACGGCAATGGTGGACGCATATCGCGGGGCAGGGCGTCCCGAAGCGACGTACGTCCTGGAACGCGCGATGGATTGGGTCGCGGACGAACTGGGACTGGACCCGGTTGACGTTCGCCGCAAGAATTTTATTCCGTCAAACGAATTTCCGTACACGCCTGCCGATAACATTCTCGCCGGCTTGTCTTATGACAGTGGCGACTATACCAAGACGATGGACAAGGCGCTCGAAATGTTGAACTATAGCAATTTTCGACAGGAACAGGCGGCGGCGCGCAAAGAGGGCAGATATCTTGGCGTCGGTTTTTCGTCTTACATTGAATTGTGCGGCGTTGCGCCGAGCGCATGGATTGGTTTGCCGAGTCAAGGATGGGGCGCGGGCTTGTGGGAAAGCGCCAACATCCGCATGCATCTCACCGGCAAGGTCATTGTGACCACCGGTTCGCAATCGCACGGACAGGGGCATGAGACGACAATGGCGCAAATCGTCGCGAACGAATTGGGAATTCCGGTCGAAGATGTGATTGTGCAGCACAGCGATACGCAAGGCACCCCGTTTGGGTATGGCTCGTACGGCTCGCGCTCGGGCGCGGTCGGCGGTATTGCGGTCTATCGCGCGGCGGAACGTATCAAAGAAAAAGCGAAACGGCTCGCGGCGCACATGCTCGAAGCCAATGTCGAAGATTTGATTTACGAAGACGGCAAAGTGATGGTGCGCGGTGTGCCTGCCAAAGCAAAAACGATTCAGGAAATCGCGCTGCAATCCGCGTTGGGCTATTCTCTGCCGCAAGGCATGGAACCGTTCCTCGACGAGACCTCGTACTATGACCCGCCGAACTGTACGTATCCGTTCGGCACGCACATCTGCGTCGTCGAAGTGGATGCCAATACCGGCAAGACCAAAATTTTGCGGTATATCGCGTGTGATGATGTGGGCAATGTCATTAACCCGATGATTGTGGACGGACAAATTCACGGCGGCATTGCGCAAGGCGTCGCGCAGGCATTGTACGAAGGCGCGGTCTATGATGAAAATGGAACGCTGGTCAGCGGCTCGTTGATGGATTATGCCGTGCCGACGGCGGCAATGCTGCCGTCGTACGAAACATCGCGCACGGTCACGCCATCGCCGGTGAATCCGCTCGGCGTCAAGGGCGCGGGTGAAGCCGGAACGATTGCTTCGACGCCCGCGGTCGCCAATGCCGTCATGGACGCGCTCAAACCGTTCGGCGTCAAACATGTGGACATGCCGCTCACGCCGCAAAAAGTGTGGACAGCGATTCATTCCGCCGCGCAAAATGGCGGCGCGCAAGGAGGGCAGGCATAATGTATCCCGCACCATTTGAATATTATGCGCCCGCCAGTGTGAGTGAGGCGCTGGCATTGCTCTCGCAAAACGCCGACGCCAAAATTCTTGCGGGCGGACATTCGCTTTTGCCATTGATGAAACTGCGGCTCGCGCAGCCCGCCGCGTTGATTGACATTGGCAAAATTGCCGACCTGCGCGGCATTCACGACATGGGAGACAGTATCGTAATCGGCGCGTTGACCACCCATCACGATATCGAACATTCGATTTTGCTGCGGCACGAATGTCCGCTGCTGCCCGAGGTTGCCTCACATATCGGCGACCTCCAAGTGCGAAATCGCGGTACCATCGGTGGTTCGCTTGCGCATGCTGACCCCGCGGCAGACTATCCCGCCGCCTTGCTCGCGCTCGGCGCAACGATTGAAGCGCAAGGCCCCGGCGGCAAACGCAGTATCGGCGCGGAAGATTTGTTCACGGGCTTGTTTCAAACGTCATTGAACGCGAACGAATTGGTCGTCAGTGTCCGCGTGCCCAAAACAAACGGACACGGCGGCGGCGTGGCGTACGCGAAATTCTCGCATCCGGCATCGCGCTATGCGGTTGCCGGCGTCGCGGTGTGGGTGAAAATCGAAAACGATGCCATCAGCGCTATTCGTATCGGCGTCACGGGCGCGGCAGACCACGCGCAGCGTGCGACGCAAGCCGAAGACGCGCTGCGCGGCAATCCGATGACCGATGAAAACATTGCCGCTGCCGCCCAGCTGGCGTCTGCCGATTTGAACACCATCGGCGACATGTACGCGTCGCCCGAATATCGCGCGCAGCTCGTCAAGGCGCTTGCCGCACAGGCGCTGAACGCCGCGCATCACAAGGCGCACGGCTGGCATTAACAGTAAGTTCTCGCAGGGCGCCCCGCGCGGTCGCCCTGCGACAGCTTGGGGAGCGAGAGACTTTATGTACGCAGAGATTCGCAGTTATCACGTGAGCGACAAAGCGGAATTGGCTGCCAAAGTGAAAGCCGAGTTCGCACCGCTGCTCCGTTCGCACGCGGGCTTTGTGGCGTATTACGTCCTGGATGAAACGGACGACAACATGTCTTCCATCACGATTTTTGAAACGCAAGACCAAGCGCGCGAGTCCAATCGTCTTGCAGCGGATTGGGTCAAAGCCAACATCGCGCATCTGGTCAAAGGTCCGCCGCAAATTACGGAAGGGCATGTGGTCGTGCCGTGAGGCGCTCGAAAGTTTTGTGTAGAGAAACGGAAACGCGGCTGCCGCATACAGCAACCGCGTTTCCGACGGACGAAAGCTGGATTTGGCTTGACAAACGCGCGTACAATAGGTACTAGAGGAATTGATTATTGCTGCACGCTTTGTAGGATTGCGCAGTCATTGGATGAGGAACAAAATGAGTCAAACGGAACGACGTCGGACTCCGCGCAAATTGGTTTCCATTCGCGCTTCCATGCTTCCCGAAAACGGGGGATTGTTGACTTTGCCGATTCCCGGCAAGATTACTGATTTGAATCGCACCGGCGCCATGCTGCATGCAAGGGAAACCCTGCGTCAAGGCAACGAATGTATGCTCACTTTGCTGGCGGATGACGGAATTCAAGCCGAGATTGGCGCGCAGATTGTCTGGGCACGACGGAACCCGAATCTGGAATATGACGCCGGACTCGCGTTTGGCGAGCTCTCGCCGTCGCAACAAGCGCTGGTGGATTCGTATTTGGCGTCCAACGCAAAGTAGGGTGCGAAAAATAACCTCTCACGCACCAAAACAATGAACCCTCCGGACAATCGGCGCACCCCCGAAGACGGGTGTCCTTCTGAGCGTCGGCGCGGACCGAAATGGCGGTGTAGTATCGCACACCGGTTTGAGCGCAAGTTCACGATTTGAATCGGACCGGCGCGCGGCTGTATTCGCTCAACCCGTTGCGCGTCGGCGAACCGGTGACGGTGGCGTTGATGGCGGACGACGGTAGTGGTGGGGCATTGGAAGCGCGCATTGTGTGGGCAGCGCGCGACGACAAAGGGGAATACAATGCCGGCGTCGCGTTTCGTAATCTCTCCCCGGACAAAGAATACTTGATGGATTTGCGGCTCTTGCGCCGCGCGCGTCTTGAGCGATGGATTGAGCTGTTGTAGTCTGCCCAAAGCAGCCCTGGAGAAATCGGCGGCTGCTTTTTCATGCGGTTTGATTTTCTACCCCTCTTGATTTCGTATTATACTGTCCGCGTCGTATGCTCGATTTGCCATTGTCGGAGATTCCTCTGGTTTTTCTGGATACCGAAACGACGGGACTTGCCCCGCGTTTCGGGGACCGCATCGTGGAAATTGCGCTGGTGCGTTTTCGCGGCGGCGCAATGGAAAATTTCTATACTTCGCTCGTCAATCCCGAACGCGAAATTTCACCCGGCGCCGCGCGCGTGCACGGCATCACCACTGCCGACGTGCGCGACGCGCCGCGTTTCCGCGAGATTGCGAATCAAGTCTGCGCGGAATTGGAAGGCGCCGTCATTGTCGCGCACAACGCGCCGTTCGACCTCAATTTTGTCGCGCACGAATTTCGTTGGGCGCGTGTGAATGCGCCGGGGAATTTGGCGCTCGATACGTTGACGCTGCTGCGGCGCTATTTTCGATTTCGTTCCAACGCGCTCTCCAAAGTGGCGGATGCCCTGGGCATCGAGCGCGAAACGTCGCACCGCGCGCTCGCGGATGTGTTGACCACACGCGCCGTGTTTGAACACATTGTCGCCGGGTTGAAACCGCGCACCCTGCGCGAACTTTTGCACCTGCAGGGCGGACCGATTGCGTGGGCGGATACGCAGCCGCGTCAAGAAATCGCGCTGCCTGCGGCGTTGGAAGAGGCACTGCACAGCCGACGTAAATTATTCTTGCGTTATGTGGACGAGTACGGCGGCAAATCGGAACGCTGGGTCAGTCCGGTGGATGTGCGTCTGCACAATGGGTATATTCACTTGCGCGCGTATTGTCATTTGCGCGATGCCGAACGCAATTTTCGGTTGGACCGCGTGCTTGAAATGCGAGTTGAATAGGACTGAGTTAAGAGGACTGAGGACAGAGCAAGACCGCAGTTACCGAGTCCTCAGTCCTCGTTACTTGTGACTTATGGACTTGGGTCTCGTCATTCTCAACTATAACACGCGCGAGGTTTTGCGCGATTGTTTGCGTTCGCTGGGCGAGATGCGTGGTGTGAGCGCGGAAATTGTGGTCGTGGACAATGCGTCATCGGACGGCAGCGCGGACATGGTGCGCGCCGAGTTTCTCGGAACCGAATTTGAGGGCAAGACAAATCCAAACGTTCGCCTCATCGAAAGCACGGTGAATGGCGGTTATGCCTACGGCAACAATCTGGCGCTGCGCGAATTTTTGGCGCGCCCGAACCCGCCGCGCGCGCTCATGTTGTTAAACAGCGACACGCTTGTGCCGCCGGACGCGCTGCGTCGGATGATGGATTTTTTGGACGCGCACGCGGACGCGGGAGTGGTCGGTCCCAAACTGGTG
>CAZXYP010000084.1:0-16776 GCA_964644955.1 uncultured Anaerolineales bacterium
TTTGCCGAAACGCGATACGCCGCCGCGCGAGCGGGCGCAGCGCACGATGGATTTTTTCAATGACCATCACGCGGAATACGGTTGGGGTCCATGGGCGGTCGTCGAAAAAGCGAGCGGCGCATTGCTCGGACACTGCGGTTTGCGCTATATTGCTGACCTAGACGAGACAGAAGTGTTGTATGCGTTCGGCAAAAAATTTTGGGGCAAAGGATATGCGACCGAAGCGGCGCGCGCCAGCGTGGATTTTGGATTCCGCGAAATCAAACTGGAACGCATCATTGCGCTTGCGGTGCCGGACAATCTCGCGTCGCGTAAAGTGATGGAACACTGCGGTTTGAAATTTGAAAAACAAACCCAGCTGTTTGACCTCGATTTGGTGTATTATGCGTTGAACCGAACGGACTGGATTCTATCTGCGAATAACACGAATTACGCGAACATGTCCTTCCGAACAGAGTATCCGATGTAGTGTGTCGGCGGAATCTTGTTGGTGCGATTGGTGTTGTGCGCGGGTTTCAAGAAAAAATGATTCTCGGCATTGACCACGTTCTCATTGCGGTTGACGACCTCGAACTCGCGACCGAAGTGTATCAAAAACTCGGTTTTCAGGTGCTGCCCGGGGGCAAACATCCCAAAATGGGCACACACAACGCGCTGGTGCCGCTCGCTGACGGCACGTATTTGGAACTTATTGGCGTGTGGGATATGGAATTGGCGCGTCAAGCGGCGCCGTTCCTTGTCGCCACTCTGGAACGCGAAAATCGGCTCGCGCGCTTTGTGCTGGAATCCGACAATCTCGACAGCGACGTGATTGCCATCCGCGCGCGCGGTTTTGCGATTGGCGACGCGGCAGAGGGCGAACGCGAACGCCCCGACGGGCAGCGTGTCGCGTGGCGCGCCGCCTTTCCATCCGACGTGCGTTTTCCGTTTTTGATTCAAGACGTGACGCCGCGCGAATTGCGCGTGCCCGCGCCGACGTTTGGCATCGGGCAAAATGTGCGGATGGGCGACGTGAATGTCGGCGTCGTTGACCTTGCCTCAGCGTACGAACAATACAAAAAATTATTGGGCGAAGACGGCGAGGACGGCTGGTTTGAATTGACGCGCGGCGCGGTCATCTTGAAAGATGTGGACACGGAACGCGTTCTCCAAATCGTCCTCGAAGCCGACAACCCGCTGGAGGTCATTAATGCGTGGCAAGGCGGTGAAGTGGAATTCAAACAACAATTCATCGGCGGCATCGGGATCACGCTGGAGCCGTTCAACACGCTTGGCGTGCCGCTGCAGTTCACGGGGAGATTGAGTTAGAAAGTAGGTGTGGAATGGCTTCAACAATTGTAAGGGTGCGGGTGGGAATAGATGGCGGCATTCACATCCCCTCCACCATGCTAGATGAGCTGGGGATTGCGCCAACAGAAGAGGTTCAAGTAATGGTCATACCATTGCGCGTGAACAAACCCGTTACGCCCGTCCAATTAACAGACGAAGACCGCGTGCGTCTGAAAAGAATTGGCGAACTCATCGAAGAAACATTCAAGGGGATGGATATGGAATATGTCCGCGAAGGGAGACGTGACCGATGGTTATAGGCGCGGATACGGGATTCTTTGTGGAACGCAGTGAGCGTAACGCGCGTACTCTGGAAATCTGGGAGGGTATTTTATCGGGACAAGATTTTCTTGTGGTATCTGTGCTGACGATTGCCGAATTTTATGCGCACCAAATTCAAGTTGCGAAACTTGCCATGGCAGAAAAGCTGGTCTCGGAAATGCAACTTGCTCCAAACATCTCGATAGTGCCGGTGTCACTGGAAATCGCGGCGGTTTCGGCACGCTATCGGCGGGGGATGAATTTGCCGACCGTTGATTCGATAATTTTCGCAACGTTCTTGTCAATGGGAAGTGATGTGCTTGTCACGACCGACAGTGTGTTTGACCAAGACCCGGTTCGCAGTCTCATTCCCGTTGAACTTCTCGCCTAAACCATTATGGAACTCGCAACTCTTATTCAATCCGCGCGCGGGCAAATCCCCGCCGACCTCTTGTTGAAAAACGCGCGCGTGGTCAATGTCTTTACCGGCGAAATCGAAGAAACGTCCGTCGCGATTTCGGATTCGCGCATCGTCGGCTTGGGCGATTACGCCGCAAGAAAAATTACGGACGTGGAAGGCGCGTACGTTTGTCCCGGCTTTATTGACGCGCACGTGCATATTGAAAGCGCGCTCGTGCCGCCGTACGAATTTGCGCGCGCGGTTGTCCCGCACGGTGTCACCACCGTTGTGATTGACCCGCACGAAATCGCGAACGTGTTGGGCAAAGAGGGCATTCGTTACATGCTCGACGCGTCCAAGTACACGCCTTTTAGCGTGTATGTGATGGCGTCCTCGTGTGTGCCTGCCACGCATTTGGAAACGAGCGGCGCCACCTTGCGCTGGAGCGATTTAATCGAATTCAAAAATGACCCGTGGGTGCTGGGACTGGCGGAAGTCATGAATTATCCGGGCGTCATTAACGGCGACCTCGAAGTGTTGGACAAACTGCGCGCGTTTGCGGATAAACGCATGGACGGGCATTGTCCGGGGTTGACGGGACGCGATTTGGAAGCGTATGTGGCTTCCGGCATTGCGAGCGACCACGAATGCACGACGGTGCAAGAAGCGAATGAAAAACTGCGGCGCGGGATGTATGTGATGATTCGGGAAGCGTCGAACGCGCACAATCTGCTGACGCTGCTGCCGATTATCAATCAACGCACCTCGCGCCGCGTTTTGTTTTGCACCGACGACCGCTTGCCCGACGACTTGACGGATAAGGGCAGTATTGACTATATCGTGCGCACGGCGATTCAACACGGCATTGACCCCGTGACGGCGATTACGATTGCGACGTTGAACGCGTCCGAATATTTTGGGCTCACCGACCGCGGCGCGATTGCGCCGGGCAAACGCGCGGATATTGTGGTCTTTAACAATTTTGACGAAATGAAAATCGAGCGCGTGTATTACGGCGGCAAGCGCGTGGTGTATCGCGGCAAACTCGAACCGGACGAACACGAACGTTCGCGTCCGCCGATTCGCAATACGATGAATGTGGATTGGTCGCGCGTGGATTTGCGCGTCCGCACCGACGCGGACGCGGCAACGCTGCGCGTCATCGGTTTGATTCCGGGACAATTGGTCACGCGCGAGGAATTGGACAATGCGTTGATTCAGAACGGGCAAATCGTTTCCGACGCGTCGCGCGATATTTTGAAAATGGCGGTGATTGAACGCCATCACGCGACGGGCAACGTCGGACTCGGTTTTGTGCGCGGGTTCAATTTGAAAAGCGGCGCGATTGGTTCCTCCGTCGGACACGATTCGCACAACATTTTGGTTGTTGGCACGAACGACGACGACATGTTGAGCGCGGCGCGCGCGATTGCGGCAATGCAAGGCGGATTCGTCGCGGTGGACAAGGGGCAAGTGTTGGGGCGCGTGCCATTGCCCATCGGCGGTTTGATGAGCGACCAGCCGATTGAACGTGTGCGCGCGGAACTCGACCATCTCAACGCCGTGACGCGCAAATTGGGTTGTGAATTGGAGACGCCATTCATGGCATTATCGTTTCTCGCGCTGCCCGTAATTCCTGACCTGAAATTGACCGACAAAGGACTGGTAGATGTACGCAAGTTTGATTTTGTAGAGGTGATCGCCGATTGAGTTGAGCAATGATGCGCCATAGAGCCATGACGCGTTTGATGTGAAAGGGGGTGATTGCTCAAACGGAATTGCTCAAATCAGTACAATGAAATCGCGCGGAATTCCAAGACACGCGCGCAAATTCGAAAAGGAGAAAGAGGAAAATGTCTCACATGAAAATTTTTACGCTGGGCGCACTCGCGCTGCTTGCCGTCTTGATGCTCGCCGCGTGTGCCGCTCCCGCCGCGCAGCCGACTGCTGTGCCGCCGACCGCCGCGCCCGCACAACCCACCGCGGCTCCGGCTCAACCGACTGCCGCGCCCGCGCCAACACAAGCGCCCGCGGATTCCGGCAGCAAATTCCAAATCCCTGAAATCGAACAGGGCAAATACAACGTCGCATTCGTGTATATCGGACCTCACGATGACGGCGGTTGGACGCAAGCGCACGACATCGGACGCCAATATGTTGATGCCAACATGCCCGATGTGCATACCGCGTACATCGAACTCGTGCCTGAAGGCGCAGAAGCGGAACAAGTGATTCGCTCGCTCGCGCGCAAAGGGTTTGACGCCATCATTGCCACCTCGTTCGGGTACATGGACCCGATGGCGGCGGTTGCCGAAGAATTCCCCGACAAAAAGTTCCTGCACGTTTCCGGTTTCAAGACCAACGGCACGAATTTTGGCAACATGTTCGGCGCAATGGAAACCATCAAATACATGGCAGGCATGATTGCGGGCGCACGCGCCAAAGAAGACAACAATCCCAAAGTCGGTTACATTGCCACGTTCCCGATTCCCGAAGAATTTCGCCTTGGCAATGCATTTGCGTTGGGCGTGCAAAAGACCTGCCCCGAATGCAAAATGGACGTGCGCTGGATCAACACGTGGCACGACCCGGTCAAAGAAAAAGACGCGGCGGCTTCGTTGTTTGACGGCGGCGCGCAAGTGGTCATGACCGGCGCGGATACACCGGCGAACGCCGAAGCGGCAAAGGAACGCGGCAAATGGGCAATCACGTACGACTATGCGGGCAACTGCAAGCTTGATTCATGCTTGACGACCATGTATTGGAACTGGGGACCCATCTATGCCGCTGACATCAAAGCGATGAAGGACGGCACCTGGAAGGGCGGTTTCGAGTACTTTGACGTCAAGGATGGCGGTCTCGGTTTGTTCGGGTTCATGGATGGCGAAACCATTCAAAAGGGCGTGCCGGAGAGCGTAATTCCGCTCGTCAAGCAAGTGCTTGCCGACGCGCAAGCGGGCAAATTTGACCGCTTTAGCGTTTTCACCGGACCCATCAAAGACAACAAAGGCAACATCGTCGTCCCTGAAGGCAAAAAAATCGAACAGTGCGACATTGACCAATTCAAACCCGGCTCCGACGCGTGCAAAGCCGAATACGGTATGTACTGGTGGAATGAAAACGTAAGCGCCGAACTGCCGCAGCTGTCACAATAACAAAATGCTGTAGGGGCAATTCATGAATTGCCCCTACAGCCCAAAACCATGACCGAACCAACAAACGTTGTCGAGATGAAGCAAATCGTCAAACGCTTTCCCGGCGTGTTGGCAAACGACCATGTGGATTTTGATTTGCGGCGCGGCGAAGTGCACGCGCTGCTCGGCGAAAATGGCGCGGGCAAATCCACCTTGACCAATATCCTCGCGGGCTTGTATCGCGCAGAGGAAGGTGAGATTTTCATCGAAGGTCGGCGCGTCGACATCGGTTCGCCGCGCGATGCGATTGAATTGGGCATTGGCATGATTTATCAACATTTCATGCTCGTGCCGTCGCAAACGGTCACGGAAAACATCATTCTCGGTTTGCGCGAGCCGCGTTTTCGGTTGAATCTGACGCAGGCGGAAAAACGCGTTCAGGAACTCTCCAAGCAATTTGGACTCATTGTGGACCCGCGCGCGCATGTGTGGCAATTGTCGGTCGGCGAGCAGCAGCGCGTCGAGATTTTGAAAATGTTGTATCGCGGCGCGAATGTTTTGATTCTCGACGAGCCGACCGCCGTGTTGACGCCGATTGAAGCGCACGAATTGTTTGCCACGCTCAAAAGCATGACCGCGCAAGGGCGTTCCGTGATTTTTATCAGCCATCACCTCGACGAAATTTTGGAGATTGCCGACCGTGTCACCGTGATGCAAAAAGGACGCGTAACGGCGGCGGGCGTTTCGCCGCAAGGCATGACGAAAAATGATTTGGCGCGTTTGATGGTGGGACGCGAAATTGTTTTCGCGTTGGACAAAAAGCAAATGGAACCGGGCGAGGTCGTTTTGAAAATCGAGCACGCGCGCGCGTTGAACGACCGCGGGCTGCCCGCGCTGCGCGACCTTTCGCTCGAGGTGCGCGCGAATGAAATTCTCGGCATCGCGGGCGTCGCAGGGAACGGACAGCGCGAATTGTCGCAAGTGATTACGGGACTGCGTCCGCTCGTCAGCGGGCGGATTCATCTCGGCGCGTACGATTTGACCAACAAATCGCCCGGCGACATCCACGAGCTCGGCGTGGGGCATGTGCCCGAGGACCGACTCGGCACGGGACTCGCTTCGGGACTCTCGGTCATGTACAATTTGATTTTGCGCCGCTACAAAGACACGCCCATCGCGCAGGGTATTTCGATTAATTGGAAAACGGCGCGCAAGGTGAGTGAGAACCTTGTCACAACGTTCGATATTGCGACGCCGTCGGTTGACACACGCGTCGGCGCGCTCTCCGGCGGCAACACGCAAAAGGTGATTCTCGCGCGCGAAATCTCGACGCGTCCCGATTTGCTCGTCGCCGTGCATCCGACGCGCGGTTTGGACGTGGGCGCGACGGAAGCGGTGCAAAAATTGTTGCTGCAGCAGCGCGAAGCGGGCGCGGCAGTGTTGCTGATTTCCGAAGACCTCGACGAAATTCTCGCGATCTCCGACCGCGTCGCCGTGATTTATGACGGACAGATAATGGGCGAAATGCCGGCGGCGGAAGCGGACATTGAAAAAATCGGGCTGATGATGGCAGGCACGCAAATCCAAGATGGACCCCACTAAGTTTCGCGCGCGACTGCGCCATCGCGAATCGCTCATCGGCACCATGCTGACTCTCCCCGCGCCCGCGGTTGCCGAAATGTGCGCGGACGCGGGGTTTGATTGGCTGTTTGTGGAAATGGAACACGGCGCGCTCGATTTGCATGATATAGAGCATATCGCGCAAGCGGTCGGTGAACGCTGTGCGTGTGTGGTGCGCGTACCCTCGAACGACCGCGTGTGGATTGGCAAAATCTTGGATTTGGGCGTGTCGGGCATTATCGTGCCGCAAGTGAATTCAGCAGACGAAGCAGCCCGCGCGGTGAGCGCCGCAAAATATCCGCCGCAAGGCACGCGCGGCGTCGGCATGGGGCGCGCGTCAAGGTACGGCGCGCAATTGAATGAATATCTCGCGCAGGCGAATGACGAAACCGCCGTGATTGTGCAAATTGAGCACGCGGACGCGGTGAAAAATGTCGAACGCATCGCGCAGGTTGCGGGTGTGGACGCATTCATGATTGGACCGTTTGATTTGTCGGGCAGTTACGGCAAGCCGGGGCGCATCGGCGATGACGACGTGCAGGCAGCGATTGCAAAAGCGCGCACCACTGCGTTCGCGCACCAATTATCCGTCAGCGTCTTTTGTCCGACGATTGAACAGGCGCGTCGCGCGCGCGCGGAAGGATACAATCTGATGTTGGTCGGCGCGGACAATTTGTTCTTGGGCAGCGCGCTGCGCGGCGTCCTGCGTGAATTGAACGCCTGAACCGAAAACAAGGGCGAGAGGGGCTTTATGGTCAACGTGGACATTATCAAACGCGAACGCAATACAAAAACCTACGCGGCGGGCGAAATCATTTTTGCCGAAGGCGATACGGACAATGATTGCATGTACGTTGTCGCGCAGGGGCAGGTGGAAATCGAAAATTCCCGAAAATTTTTGGAATTGATTGAGCCCGGCGGATTTTTTGGCGAGATGGCGTTGGTGAATGATAAACCGCGCAGTGCGACGGCAAGGGCAAAAACGGACTGCACGGTGATTGAGGTCAATCAGGGCGATTTTTATTTTCTGGTGCAGCACTCGCCGCATTTCGCGATTCAAGTCATGCAAGTCCTGTCCGAGCGCGTGCGTCGGAATACGGAAAGTTGAATCTGCAAAGCCGGAACGTCCGGATGGGAGAATCGCATATGCTTCACGAACGGATTGCCTTAGTGACGGGTTCGACCAGCGGCATTGGTCTCGGCATTGCGCGCGCGCTGGCGGAACAGGGCTGCAATGTCATGCTGAACGGATTTGGCGAACGCGCCGAGATTGAACGCACGCGCGCTGAATTGGAATCGAAATTCGGCGTGCGCGTGATGCACCACGGCGCGAATCTGGTGCATCCGCACGAGATCTATGAAATGATTGAATGGACGTGCGCGCAGCTGGGCGCGATTGATATTCTGGTCAACAATGCGGGCATTCAATATACCGCGCCGGTGGACGAATTTCCGCGCGACAAATGGGATGCCATTCTTGCCACGAACCTTTCGGCGGCGTTTCATACGACTCATTACACCTTGCCATTCATGCGGCGCGGCGGGTGGGGACGCATCGTCAATATCGCATCCGTGCATGGTTTGGTCGCGTCGGTAAAGAAAGCGGCTTACGTTGCCGCTAAACATGGACTCGTCGGCTTGACCAAAGTGGTCGCGCTCGAAACGGCGGGCAGCGGCATTACGTGCAATGCCATTTGTCCGGGCTGGGTGCGGACACCGTTGGTGGAGTATCAAATTCAAGCGCGTGCCACCGAACTGGCATCCGACACGGAAGTTGCTGCGCGCAATCTGCTCGCCGAAAAGCAGCCGTCGCAGCAATTTGTGCAAGTGGAACAGATTGCGCAGTTGGTCGTGTTTCTCTGTTCCGATGCGGCGGCGCAAATCACCGGCGCGGCGTTGACAATGGATGGCGGTTGGACGGCACAATAAAGCGTGTCCGGAACGGAAGGAATTGAGGAGGATTATGTTTGTGCGTGTATGGTTGATTGTGTTTTGCAGTGTTTGTTTGCTGAGCGCCTGCGGCGCGAGCGGCACGCCGTTACCGCCGCTTCCGATGAAAATTGTAGTGCGCGATGATACCTTCGAGCCGAATATCCTGACCGGGACGGTGAATCAGCCGATTGCACTCACGATTGAAAATAGCGGAACGAAACCCCATTCGTTTGTGATTGACGAACTCAAAATCAATTCGGGTCCGATTGAACCGGGCAAGCAGGGGAACGTGACGATCCTCTCGAATCGCATTCGGACCTACACCAACGGCGGCGCGCTGCCGTTTTATTCAGATGTGTCCGGCGACAAGGACGCGGGCTTGACCGGCAATCTTTCTTTTACCCCCTGACATGACCGAGACTGTAATGCTCAATCCCAACGACATTCGCGTGTTTAGCGGCAACTCAAACCCCGCGCTGGCAGCGGATATCGCGCACCTGCTCGGCGTGCCGCTTGACCCCACCATCATCCGCCGCTTTACCAATGACAATTTGTATGTGCAATTGGGCGCAACCGTGCGCGGGCGCAATGTCTTTATCATCCAATCGCTCACGCCGCCGGTGAATGACCATTTGATGGAATTGTTCATGATGCTGGACATTGCGCGTTCGGCGTCGGCGAAACAAGTGCACGCGGTCATTCCGTACTATTCGTTCGCGCGTTCGGACAAAAAGGACGCGCCGCGCATTTCCATCACCGCGCGTTTGGTCGCCGATTTATTGCAAGCGGCGGGCGCGACGAATGTCATGACCATGATGCTCCATTCGCCGCAAGTGCATGGTTTTTTCAGCGTGCCGACGGACCCGCTCACCAGCCGTCCCGTGTTCCAAGAATTTTTTGCGCGCCAAGATTTGTCCGACACGATTGTGATTGCGCCGGATATTGGCAGCGCGAAATCGGCAGCGCGGTTCGCCAAAGATTTGGGCAATCTGCCGGTCGCGGCGGGCAACAAGGAACGCGTCTCGGACACTGAAGTACACATTGGCGGACTCATTGGCGCGCAGCTGCACGGCATGAAACGCGCGTTGATTTATGATGATGAAATTGCGACCGGCGGCTCGATGCTCAAAGTCGCGCACATTCTCATCGAGGCGGGCGTGCGCGAAATTCAATTGGTCTGCACCCACGGCTTGTTCACCGGCAGTGCGTTGGAACGTTTGGGCAGTGTGCCGGAAATTACGGGCATTGTCACGACCGATACGATTTATCAACCGCCGACGAAACGACATCCCAAACTGCACATTGTTTCGGTCGCGCATGTGTTTGCCGACGCGATTCGCAAAAATTATGCGGGTGAATCCATCAGCGATTTGTTTGTGTACGGACACGGGAGCAATTAATTGAACAGCGCATTGCGCGCGCAGTATCGCGCGACTCGAAAAATTGACGCGCTGCGCGCCGCCGAATACGCGCGCCTCGACGCGGGTAAGCACGTGTATCTCGATTACACCGGCGGCGGCTTGTATGCCGAATCGCAGCTGCACGCGCACATGGACCTTTTGCGGACGCATGTCTTTGGCAATCCGCACTCGTCCAATCCCACCTCGCAAGCCATGACCGATTTGGTCGAACGCGCGCGCGCGTACATTCTCGAGTTTTTCAACGCCGACCCGAACGAATACTGCGCGATTTTTACCCAAAACGCGAGCGGCGCCTTGAAATTGGTCGGCGAGTCGTATCCGTTTCGGCAGAATGACCGTTATGTTTTGACGTTTGACAATCACAATTCGGTGAACGGCATCCGCGAATTTGCGCGAGCGCGCGGCGCGCAGGTGACGTATGTGCCGGTGATGCTGCCCGACATGCATTTGGCGCAGGACGCGCTGTTGGAAGAATTGGACCGTCCCAACGTGAACGGCAATAATTTGTTTGCGTATCCCGCGCAATCGAACTTTTCCGGCGTGCAGCATCCGCTCGAATTTGTGGAATGGGCGCACGCGCGCGGTTGGGATGTGCTGCTCGACGCTGCCGCGTTCACGCCGACAAATCGTTTGGACCTTTCAAAAGTAAAACCCGATTTCGTGTCGCAGTCGTTTTACAAAATATTTGGTTATCCGACGGGCGTCGGCGCGTTGATTGCGAAACGCGCAATGTTGAACAAACTGCATCGTCCGTGGTTTGCGGGCGGCACGATTACGGTGGCGTCGGTGCAGGGCGACAAGTATTATTTGAGCGAAGGCGAAGCCGCGTTCGAGGATGGCACATTGAATTATTTGACGATTCCCGCCGTCGAAATCGGCTTCCGACATATCGCCAACATTGGTTACGACATGATTCACGCCCGCGTGATGACGCTGACGCAATATCTGTTGGACGAATTGAGCGCTATGCAGCACGCGAACGGCGCGACGTTGGTGCGGATTTACGGACCGCTCGACACGCAACAGCGCGGCGGCACCGTGACGATGAATTTTTATGACGCGCACGGGCGCGCGCTGGACCATCGCGAAATCGAACGCCGCGCGAACGCGCAAAACATTTCACTACGCACGGGCTGTTTTTGCAATCCGGGCGGCGGCGAAATCGCGCTCGGCATTACCGGCACGGAACTGTCGCAGTGTTTTCGTCAACCGGGACACGAGTCGCGTTTTACGATTGACGATTTTCGCATGTGCGTGGACGGCAAAAGCAGCGGCGCGGTGCGCGTGTCGGTCGGTTTGGTGAGCAATGAACAAGATGTCGAGACGTTTTTGGAGTTCGCGCGGGGCTTGGTCGAATGAACGAAATCAAAATCCGCCGCGCGTCGCCCTCCGACGCGGAAGCATTCGTCGAGATTTTTTCTTCACCGCGCGTGATTTGGGGCACGCTCCAGATGTTGTATCCGAGCGTTGACGTGTGGCGGAAAAAATTGGAACCGCAGGACGACATGTATTCACTCGTCGCGTGCGTGAATGATAAAGTGGTCGGCTGTCTTTCGTTGCATCTCAATCCGAATCGTCCGCGCCGCAAACATGCGGCAGGTCTCGGCATGGCAGTTCACGAACAATGGCAGGGCAAGGGCATCGGCACCGCGTTGATGCACGCCGCCGTCGAGTTTGCGGACAAATGGTTGAACCTCACGCGCCTTGAATTGGAAGTGTACACCGATAATGAACCCGCGCTGCGCCTGTATAAAAAATTCGGTTTTGAAATCGAAGGCACAAAAAAGCAAGACTCGTTTCGTGACGGCGCCTTCGCGGATGTGTATTGCATGGCGCGGCTGCGCCTTCCCCCCTATTCACATTAATAAATTCCTGTGCGATAATCGCGTCTCGTGCAAAGCCAAACATTTCAATATCCAACATCCGACGAGGTTCCATGAACGTCCGACCGATTCAAGAAAACGACATTGAAGCCGTCATCCAATTGTTTCGCAAAAATTATGGCGACGATTATGCGATGCCGGAATTTTATGACCCGCAGTGGGTAAAACGCGGCGTCTATTCCGACCATATCATTTGGCTGGTTTTGGAAGACGCAGGGAAAATTGTGGCGTCGGGCGCCATCATTTTGAATTTCGGCGATTACAATGACCAAATCGGCGAAATCGGACGTTTGGTCGTGGATCCCGAAGTCGGCGGCAAAGGTTTGGGACGCGCGATGCTCGAAGCGCTGGTGGACGCATCGGACGACCGCGCGGAATTTGTGTTTGCGGAAGCGCGCACCGTACATCCCAAAACACAAAAAATCAATGACCGCATCGGACTCGTGCCGCTCGGTTTTTTGCCCCTGCATTACATGATGGCATGGCGCGAAAGCGTCGTGTTGAGCGGACAATTGTTTGGCAATGGGCGCGCGCTGCGGCGCGCGGGACATGCCGAAGTGATTCCCGCCGTCGAACCGTTGGCGAAACTCTCGCTGCAAAATTTGGAACTGGACGAAAGCGTACAAGTGCGCGCCGATGTGCATCCGTACTCGGTGGATCAGGAATTGGATATCCGTCCGCTGACCGCGTCGGCGCTGATTCGCGTATTGAAAATCGAACAGGGACGGTTGACCGAGCCGGAAATTTTTGGCGGCGGCAGTATTGACCAGGGGCTGACGCAATTGCAGAGCCGTAAAGCGCAGTACGTGGTCGCGTCGGAAGGCGAACGCATTCTCGGCGCGTTGGGTTTTATCCATTACCCGCGTCACGAGAGCGTGCGCCTGATTGAATTGATTGCGCAAGACAGCGCCGTCAAAGGGTCGCTCCTGCGCTGGGCGGTGAATCACGCGCAGGAGGAATATCTGGCGCAAGTGATTGAAGTGGACGCCAGCGCGTTTGCGCCGCGCATGCAGCAGACGTTATACAGCATGGGCTTTTTGCCGACGAGTTATGTGCCGGGGATGGTGTTTCACGGCACCGCGCGCGTGGACATTGTGAAATTTGCGAAACTCAATGTGCCGTGGGAGTTGGGTCCGCTCGAATTGACTGAAAGCGCGCAGGCGTACTTTGATTTGGTCGCGCCCGCGTTTCAACAGGCAGCGGCGGAACATGAAAATCGTTTGCGCGCGTTGAATGCGCCCGTCTTGAAAAATATCACACCGCTCGAAGCGTATCTCGTGAATCGCGCGGGGAATGCTTTTGATGTGGCACAAGGCAGTGCGCTGACGCCGGACGCGATTTATCTGGTGGTCAGCGGCGCGTTCCAATGCGGCGCGCGACGCGCGGGGCAGGGCGAAGTGCTTGGCGCGGGCATTGCGTTTGGTGAAACCGGCGAGACGGACGCGGTCGCGCTGGAAAATGCGCGTGTGTTTGCCTTGACCAAACAGGGACTCGACTCACTTTGCGAGGCATATCCGCGTCTCGGTATCAAGCTGCTGCAAAATCTGGCGGCGGCGCGGTAATGTTATGGCGCGCGTTGGCATTCTCACAGACACTACGGCAAGTATTCCGCAATATCTTGTCGCGGAATTACAAATCGAACTCGTGCCGTATCACGTCATGCGCGAGGGGCAAGACCTGCGCGATGCGTTCGATGTGAAACCGGAAGCATTTGCCGAATATCTGCGCGGATTAAAAACCGATGCCAAACTGCCGACGACGTCATTTCCAAGTCCCGGCGAATATGTGGCGGGTTTTCGGAAATTGGCGGAACGCACGCGCGAGATTGTGGCGTTGACCATGACCTCCAAAGGCAGCGGCGCGTTTCAGTCGTGCAAGACCTCCGCCGATTTGATGCGTCAAGAAATGGACGACTTGAAAATCGAAATCGTGGATACGCTGCAGGTGGCAATGGCGCACGGTTGGGCGGCGATTGAAGCGGCGCGTGTGGCGAAACAAGATGCCGCGTTGGCGCAAGTGGTTGACCGCGCGCACCTTGTCGCAAAAAAAGCCATGATGGTGCAAACGGCAGACACCTTGCGTTATTTGTACATGGGCGGGCGCATCGGGCGCGCGCAGCATTTGATGGCGCACTGGTTGAACATCAAGCCGTTGATTGGAATGCAGGAAGGTGTCATTAGCGCGCTGGGAACCGCGCGCACGCGGATGCGCGCGTATGCGCGGATGGTTGAATTGGTCCATGCGCACACCGCGGACGCGCGCCATGTGCACCTCGCGTTTGTGCATTGCGGCGCAGCGGACCAAACGGAGAGTTTGCGCGATTTGTATTTTCAAAAAGCGAATTGCATCGAAGAAATGACGACGCCGTTATCTCCCGCGCTGGCGGTTCATTCGGGACCCGGCACGGTCGGGATTTGTTGCTTTGCGGAATAAGGAAATATGACTCAATCCCTTTCAACCCATACCCCGCCGAAAACGCGCGGGCTGCGTTTGCCGTTCAGTTTCAAACTGGAACCGCGTTTGCAGACGCCCAAATGGCTGCCGTGGGCGACGACGCTGGGCTCGGTTGTCATTGCCTTGCTGTTGACGGCATTGATTTTGTTGTATGTCGGCGGCGACCCCATCCAATCGTTTCGCGCCATTTATTTGGCGGCGTTCGGCAATCTCGGCGTCTTTTCCGATACGCTGGTCAAGGCGACGCCGTTGATTTTGACGGGGCTGGCGTGTTTGCTCGCGTTCCGCATGCGCTTGTGGAATATCGGCGCGGAAGGGCAATTCTATCTCGGCGCGTGGGGCGCCACGTTGATTGTGGAAATGGTGTTGGGCAAGGATGCGTCGGCGTGGTTGTTTATTCCGTTGATGATGCTTTCGGGTTTTTTCTTTGGCGCGGTGTGGGGTTTTATCCCGGGCATTCTCAAGGCGCGTTTGAATGTGAATGAAATCATTACGACGTTGATGTTGAATTACATTGCGTTGTTTTTTGTCGCGTACTGGGTCTTTGGTCCGTGGAGTGAACGCGGTTTTCAATTGACGCCGACGTTTCCGCGCGCGGCGTGGCTGCCGCGTCTGACCGATTATGCGACCGTGTTCAAACCGTTTTCGGGACTGACAATTCATCTCGGCTTTGTGTTTGCGGTCCTCGCGTGCGCGGCGGTGTGGTACTTGTTGACGCACACGCGGTTCGGGTACGAGATTCGCCTGATTGGGGATAATCCCAACGCGGCAAAATACGCGGGCGTCAATATCGCCTGGATGACGATTGCGGTCTTTATGATTTCGGGCGGTCTGGCAGGGCTGGGCGGCATGTCCGAAGTCGCGGGCGTGGTGCATCGCTTGCAAGACCGGATTTCGCCCGGTTACGGTTTCACCGCCATCATTGTTGCGTGGCTGGCGAAATTGAATCCGTGGGCAGTGATTCCGGTGGCGATTTTGTTTGGCGGCTTGCTCATTGGCAGCCGCGAAATTCAACCGAGTGGGATTGCGCGTATGCTGCAGGGCATTTTGTTGTTTACTTTGATTAGCAGTGAGGTGTTGAACCGCTATCGCATCAAAATCATTCGCGTGAAAGCATAATTCGAGCATCAAGCAGCAGGCGACCAAACATTCCTGCTGCTTGTAACCTGCTACCTGCACCATGAATTTTTGGGTCAATATACTCTCTGCCGGAGTCTCGAACGGGACCGCGTTATTGTTTGCCACGATGGGCGAACTGCTCGCCGAGCGCGCGGGAGTTTTGAATTTAGGCGTCGAGGGGATGATGCTGATTGGCGCGGTCACGGCATACGGCACCGCTGCGGCAACGGGTGACGCGTGGCTCGGCTTGTTGGCGGGAATGTTGGCGGGCGGTTTGTTGAGTTTGCTGCACGCCTTTGTCGTGATTTCACTGCGCGCCGACCAGGTGGTCAGTGGTTTGGCGCTTACGTTTTTGGGCACGGGGCTGGCGTTGGTGTTGGGCGAGGGACTTGCCAGCGCGCGCGGCGTGCCGACACTGCCAACGTACAGCTTACCGTTCTTGTCTCAAGTCCCGTTTGTGGGTCCGATATTTTTCGACAACAAAAGTGTGTTGGTGTTTGTGGGGTATCTCTTGATACCGACGCTGTGGTTTTATATTTATCGCACGCGCGGCGGTTTGCATTTGCGCGCGGTGGGTGAATATCCAGCGGCGGCAGATTCGTTGGGGATTGATGTATATGCGCTGCGCTATTTCTATGTTTTTATCGGCGGGGTGATGGCAGGTATGGCAGGCGGCGCGATTACGCTTTCGATTACGCCCGGTTGGTTCAGCGAATTCACAACGTCCGGGTACGGCTGGATTGCGATTGCGCTCGTCATTTTCGCGCAATGGGACCCGGTGCGCGCGGCGGTTGGGGCGTACTTGTTCGGTTCACTGCGGCGTTTTACGCTTGACGCGCAAGGGATACAGAATGTGTTTGGGATTGCGAATCCGTTTTTCTATGACCGCAATCTCCAATTCTTTTTGGAGATGCTGCCATACGCGTTGACGATTGTGGTTTTGATTATCGGTTCGCGCGCGGCGATTCGCAAGCGTATCGGCGCGCCGGCTGCGTTGGGTCTGCCGTACGTGCGCGGCGATCGCGGGTCGCTGTAACAACGTATTGAACAAAATGGGCAGAGCATTTTTCTCGCCCGTTTTTTTATGGTAACGATTTGGTCAAAAATTTTCGGGATATTTGTCATTGACAACGCGCCTTGTTTTGGTGTATCAATGACATAGTATTTCATTGCCGCAATGCATGTTATTGCCGCAATGCATGTTATTGCCGCAATGCATGTTA
>CAZXYP010000085.1:0-16467 GCA_964644955.1 uncultured Anaerolineales bacterium
GATTCCATTTTTATCGCCAGCTTTGCCACTTTTCTGCCGCGCCAATTCGGCACCACACTTGCCGCGCTTCCCACAACGCCCCCCCCCCCAACACACCCCATGCCAATTCCGGAAGAAACTTTTGTCTTGCCGACTCCCTCTGCGCAAGAGGTTATGACGGTGAGCGAAAACAGTGCGGACGCGAACGAGCTTCCGCCGACGATTCCCCCTCCCCTTGAACCGGCAGCGCAACCAGAATTGATGCTGAACTCGCCCGGCGAATCACAAGCGGGACGACCGGCGCAAAATCGTTTGCGTGTTTTATTGGCAACTCCGGCAGATGTTTCCGGTGAACGCGCGCTGCTAACCCAATTGATTCAAGAAATCAGCGCGCGTGCGCGAACACGCTTTGGCTTGGACCTCGAATTGATTAACCCATCCGAAACGGAGCTTGCCGGCGCGAAATCGGCTGTCGAACTCGCCGACATTTTCATTGGCGCGGTGTGGCTCCATTTTGGCGCTTCCTCCATCGAAAGCAACAGCGACACCGGCGCAACGTATTTTGCGGGAACGGAATCCGATTTCGCGCTCGCGTTGGAACAAGCCGGTGGGCGCAGTGGCGGTTGGCTGCGCACCGTCATTTATCGCTCCATTCGTCCGCCGCTCGACCTTTTGCATCTGAATGTTGCCGAATATACACGCGTACAGCAATTCTTTGAACGCGCCGGCGCGTTCGCGGGCGAAGATTTTATCCGCGTGTATAACGATTCAAACGACCTGCTTGCCGACGCGCACGCGCGTCTCGAAGCGTGGATTTACAATTATGCCATTGACCTCGCCAATGCGCTCACCGAATATGGCAAAACCGGCGCGCTTGCAGGACAAACTTATGACGCCCTCGCCGATTTGGAACAAGCCGCGACGCTGTATCGCGAACTGGATCGTCCCACCCAAGAGCTCAATATCCGCCTGCAAGTGGCGACCCTGTACCGGCAAATCAATCAACCCGTGCAAGCTGCCGCCGCACTTGACGCCGCGCTGCGACTTGCAAATCTAACCGAGGATAATGACGCGATCGCTGTCACCCTGCACCAACGCGGTTTGCTCACCGCCGACGCGCGGGATTGGCGCGATGCACTGCACACCTTTCAGCAGGCGCGTTCGCATCTCAAACCCGATGCAGCGATTTATCGCGCTATCCTTGCCGACGAGATTTCGGCGCACGAACAACTTGGCGACGCCGCCGCGCAAGCAGACGACCCCCTTCATGCGCGTGATGCCTATCGCGACGCGCTTGCGCTGGCGCAAGAAATTGACGATACGCCGCGCGCTTCCATCCTGTGGCAAAAACTCGGCGCACTGGCAGAAACGCGCGGCGAGTGGTCCGATGCATTAGAAGCATATCATCAAGCCGCCGTCAACCTTGACGCGAACGCGCCCGCAGACGCGCGCATCGCACTGACCGACTCGCAAGCCAACGCGCAGCTGCAAATCGCAATCGGGGCGCGCGACGCCGGCGATACGGCAAATGCCGAACGCGCGTATCGCGCCGCGCTCGACCTGAATGAACAGGGCAGCCGCAGCCGCGCGCGCCGCGTAGAGATTTTCGCGTCCCTGGGCGCGCTGGCAGCCGGAAGCGCGTTGTGGGACCAAGCGATCGAATCAAACAACCTCGCGCTGGAGCAGCTCACCACCGCAGAGGATGCGCCTCTGCGCGAAACACTGCTGCGCGAACAAGCGTTGGCGTACCAAAATCGCGGCGACGCGCAGTTTGCTCAAAACTTGTACGCAGCGGCAGGCGAAGCGTATCGCGAAGCGTTCGCCTTGTATCAAGAACTGGATGCGCGCACGGAACAAGGCGCGATGCTGAATCAACTCGGCAAAGTATCTCTGGCGCAAGAACGTTGGCAAGAAGCCAATACGTATTTCACGCAAGCGCTCGGACGACTCAATGCGCCGGAAGCAGAATCCATTCGCGCCGACGCGCAATTCGCGCAAGCAACCGCATTGACACGCCTTGGCGACGCGCATCAATCAACCCAAGAATGGGGACAGGCAGAAATCGCTTATCTTCAAGCGCGCGGCAATTTGGAACAACTCGGCATGGGATACGAGACGGGCGCGCTCTTGACACAGCTCGGTGTCGTCACTGCCGCGCAAGGACGTCCGCAAGAAGCAATCGCCTTTTTTGAACAGGCACGCGCGCGCTTGCATTCGCCGGAACAATCCGAAACGCGCGCACATGCGACCCGACTTGAAGCCAACACGCTGCGCCAAATTGCCGACCTGCGACGCGGCGCAGGCGATTTTGCCCAAGCCGAAGCCGCCTATCGCCAACAATTGGACCTCGCACAAGAAATTCAAGATGCCGCGCTGGAAAGCGACGCCCTGCACCATCTTGGTTTGGTCTCTGCAGACCGGGAACAATGGGATGATGCGATTGAATACTATGACAGCGCACTGGCACATGCGGATGCCTCCGTTCCGCCCGAAACGCGCTTGCTGATTCAGCGCCATCAATTGTTGGCATATGAAAAATTGGGCGAACGCGAACGCGCGGCACATCAATTCCCGCAAGCGGAAATGGCGTATCGCTCCGCGTTGACCTACGCGCAAGCGCTCAACGAAACCGAACGCGAAGCCGATTTCTTGTATCTGCTGGGACTCTTGTCCATCGAACAAGAGAATTGGGATGAGGCGCTGCTCGATTTGCGTCGCGCGTTGGGCATTTACAATCTGATGCCGAGCGCGCCGCACAAACCACAAGTCATTTGGAATATCGGACGGGCGCAGCGCGGCAGCAAGCGCAAACAAATGGAAATCGCGTTCGCGCACGCCGCGCAGTTGGAAACGGAACAAGATTTCGCGGGCGCCATTCCTGTCCTTGGCGCCGCCGCGCAATTCGCGCAAGAGCTCGGCGATGCCAAGCAAGAAGGGATTGCGTACGAACAACTCGGACGGATTGCGTCCGCGCAAGCCGATTGGGACGCGGCGCTTGGCTATTACGCGCAAGCCGCCGCCAAATTGTCACCGGACGAGTCCGAGCGCCGCAGCGCTATTACGCGCGCCCAGGTTCATGCACTGCAACAGCGCAGCGCCAATGCGCGTCAAGCGCAAGCGTGGGACCGCGCCGACCAAGACCTGACACTTGCGCTTGAATTGAACGCGACGCTGGATGACCGCGTCGTCGAAAGCGACCTTTTGCATGCGCGCGGGTTGCTCGCCGCAGAACAAGCGCGCTGGAACGATGCCATCGCGCTGTATTCCGACGCCCTCAACGCGCTGGACGAAACGGACACCAAACGCGCTGCAATCGAAATCTCGCAAGCGAACGCCTATCAAGCGTTGGGCGACAGCGAACGCGACGCGCAAAATTGGGAGGGGGCGGAAAGCGCGTACCAACAGTCTCTGGCATTGCACGGCGCTTCCGCATCGCCGCAAATCCGCGCCCCACTTTTTGCCGCGCTCGGCGATGTACTGAGTCGCCAGGCGCGCTGGGGTGAAGCGGTCGAGTTTTACACACAGGCACGCGCGTTGAGCGCAGACTTTGATGCCGCACAGCTCCAAACTCTCGACGCCAATCTCGAGCGCGCGCAGTTGGCGCACACACGCGCACAGCAAGCCGATGCCGAAATGCGCGGCGATTCGGCGCGCACGGTGCGCGAACTCGATACCGCGCATGCGGAATATCTGACCGCCATCGCGCTGGCTGCCGAATTGCAAGACCGCAGCGCGCTGGCAGACCTTTATGCCAAACTTGGTTTTGTCGAAACCGAGCAAGAAGATTTCGAAAATGCGCTGGCGCATTATCGCACCGCCGCTGGCATGTACGACCCTGCCGAACACGCCGCGCAGCGCAAGCTGGTAATGGAGCTGCAAGCGCAATCCTTGCAAGAGCTCGGCAATCGCGCGGGCAAAGCGGGAGATTGGAATCGCGCGCTCGATTCGTATCAACAAGCTATCGCGTTGCTCGATGCGCCCGAACAAGCCGAACAACGACAGGATGCCATCCGACTCGCCGCCGTGACTTTGCAGAATTTAGGCGACCAGGCGCAGGCGAATCAAGCATGGGAACACGCGCTCGACTTGTACCGGCGTTCGGCGGGCATGTTCGGTTTGCTTGGTCAAGACGACGCGCAGCGCACCGCCCTGGCGCGGCAAGGCACTATGCTTTCCATTCTTGCGCGTCAAGCGCGCAGCGATGGCGCTTACGATACGGCGGGAGCCAGATTCGCTCAAGCCGCCGAACTCTTGTCCGAGGCGCGCGATGTGACCGCCTTGAATCTACTCCAACGCGAGCGCGTCGGCGTGTTTACCGAAATCGGTGATGCCTCCGCCGCGCGCTTGGATTGGCAAGCCGCGACCGACGCCTATCAACAGGGTTATACGCTGGCGCAAGAAGTGGGCGACCGTAACGGTCAGGCGGATTTGTTGTTTCGCCTCGGGCAAGTGCAGGCACGGCAATCGCAATGGCAACCTGCCTTGTCTTATTTTGACGGTGCGTTGAGTTTGGCGGACTCGGAACAATGGTCGGAACTGCGCGCCCAAATTTTGGAACATCAACAACACGCTTTCCGCGCGCTGGCAAACGAACAACGACTCAATGCCGAGTGGGACGATGCCGAATCCAATTACCATCGCGCGTTGGGCGCGGCGTTGGAGCGCAGTGACCGCGCGAACGCCGGAGAATTGTACTTTGTGTTGGGCACCCTGGCGGCAGACCAAAACGCGTGGGACAAGGCGTTGGGCAACTATGCGCTCGCATTGGAAAATATCGAGCCCGCCTATCGTGATGACGTAAAAACGTATCAGGCGCTCGCCTTTCAGAACTGGGGCGACGCACAGCGCGCCGCAGGTCAATTCGACGCGGCGGCAAGCGCATACGCTTCTGCGCTGCAAGCAGCCGACACGTTGCATGACGACGAACGCGCCGCCAATGTCTTGTATCGCACCGGCTTGCTTCATGCGACGCTCGGGCATTGGGAACAAGCGCTCGAATTCTACAATCAGGCGGCGGCGCGCGCCGTGGGGGACGACGCGGCACTGCGCGTCACGCTTGGCAATGACAAGACGCTGGCAGAACGCGCGCTGGCACGCGCGCAGCTGGATACTCAATTGGCGCATGCCGGAAACGCACAAGAGACGGCACAATGGGATGACGCGGCAACCGCGTATCGCGCGTCGCTAAAGCTGGCGCACGAGTTGGACGACGCGCCCACCCAAGAACGCGCCGCGCAAGCGTTGGTCAATATCTTTGCCGCCAAAGCCGCAACCTTGCAGCAAATGGAGTTGTGGGATGAGGCACAGGACGCCTATCGTGAAAGTCTGGCATTGGCGCGCGAATTTCATTTTGAAAATCAAGTCAAGACACAGCAAAACAATTTAATGGCATTGGGTTTTGCGCGTGTTCAGATGCTGCGCGACAGCGACGACGCAGCCGCCGCCGAACAAGCCGCGCAAGCTTCGCTCGCGCTGGCGCAAGAGTTTGGTGACGCGAACAAGCAAGCGGACATGTTGTACACGCTCGGTTTGCTCGCCGCGCAGCAAGGGCATTGGAGTGACGCCAAAAATTATTTCGAGCAAGCGCGCCCGCTGCTCGTGTCCGCCGAACGCAGTGATTCTCTGTTGAACGTTGACCACGAGTTGGCAGTGGTAAACGACATTTTGCGCCGTCAAGCGATGCAAGACGAATCTCTGTCTGCCGCAGAGACTGCGGCAGCAGCAAGCGATTTCGCGCAAGCAGAAACGTTGTATCGCCGTGCGCTTGACCTCGCGCGCGGCTTGGGCAGGCCCACGGTCGTCGCCGGCATCGGCGCGGCGCTGGTCAAACTCGCGTCTGACAAGGCACACGCGGCGCATCAAACGGGATCGCTCCAAGACACGGAGCGCGCCTATCGCCAAGCGATTGCGGCAGCGCAAGAATTCGGTGACACCGAAACTTTGCGCGCGCAGCAACAAGAATTGATTGCGGCGGCCACCGAACACGCCAATGCCTTGCGCGCACAGCAAGATTGGGACGGCAGCGCACTCGCCTACCGTCACGCTCTCGCGCTCGCTCAAGAATTTGGAGACACGCCTGCCGAACGCGCGCGTCAACAGGATTTGATTGCATTGGCGCAAGAACAAACCGCCGCGTATCACGCCAATCAAGATTTTGCCAACGCCGAACGCGCCGCGCAAAACACATTCGCGCTCGCGCAAGAATTTGGCGATGCCCACGCGCAGGCGGACGCGTTGTTTGCGCTCGGGACATTCGCGACAGAACAACTCGCTTGGGAAGCTGCCAAGTCGTACTACGAGCAGGCGCGTCCCCTTTACGCGGCACAAGACCGGGACGACGAGCTCGCGCGCTTGGATGCAGACCTTGCCGCAGCCACTGACATTCTCAATCGGCAGGCGCAATTGGAGCAAGGGTTGTTGAATGCACAAACGGCCGGCGAGGCAGGCGAATTTGCGGAAGCGGAAAGCGCGTATCGCACATCACTTGACCTCGCGCGCGGTTTGGGCAAGACCGCCGTCGTCGCCGGCATTGGCACGGCGTTGGTCAAACTTGCGTCTGACAAAGCACACGCCGCGCGCCAAACCGCTTCGCCGCAGGAAACTGAACGAGCGTACCGCCATGCTATCGCGGCAGCGCAAGAATTCGCTGACAGCGCAAGCGCGCACGCGCGCCAACAAGACCTGCTCACATTCGCGCGCGAACAAACCGCCACCCTGCGCGCATCCAACAACCTTGAAGCCGCGCAAAACGCTGCCGCGCAATATCTTGAGTTGGCAAAAGAATTCGATGATACGCATGCGCAATCCGATGCCTATTTTGCGATGGGCGCTATCGCGGCAGACGAACACCAATGGGAAACTGCGCTCGCGCATTATCAGAGCAGCATTGCCCTGCTGATCGAACCGGAAAGCGCGGGGCGCGTTGCCGAAATCGGCGCGGAAATCGAACGGGTAACGCGCGCATGGAAAACAGAACAACGCGACCAACTCCGCGCGCAAGGCGATGCCGCGCGCCAATCTGAAAATTGGCAGGTCGCCGAAACGTCATATGAAAACAGTTTGGCTTTGTCGGAAGAATTGGGCGACACCGAAGCGCAAGGCGAAATCCAGCTTGCACGCGCGCAAGCTGCCGCCGCGCAAAACCTTTGGACTCGCGCTGCGGCATTGTATGCAACAGCCATCGGTTGTTTCGGATTGTCCGCTTCGGATACGCGTTATGCCGAACTCACGCGTCAAAAGATGGCGGCGTGGCAAGCAGCAGGCAACGCAGCCGCGCAAGCACAAGATTGGTCGGCAGCGCTCACCGATTATGCCGAAGCGTTGAGCGACGCAAAGCAATTGGACGACCGCGTTGAAACGGTCTTGATGCTGCGCCAACTCGGAGATATCGCGGTTGCGCAAAATGACTTGCACGGCGCGCTCGGATATTACGATGCGGTGCTTCAAGAGATTGGAACGGAAACCGAGAGCCAACGCAGTGAAATCCTCGCCGCGCAAGGCAGCGTCTGGCATCAGCTCGGCGATGCCGAAATGGAAGCGCATCATCTGCCCGAAGCGCAAATGGCGTACGAAAGGGCGAGCGATGTTTACACCGCGCTCGACCACCCTGCTGACCGCGCCACGGTCCTGCACAGTCTCGGTCTGATTTACGGTGCGCGCCAAGATTGGACACGCGCTCTCGACGCACATCAGACCGCCTACAATCTCATTCACGACCTGGATATTCCGCAAGTCCATGCCGAGATTTTGGAATCGCTCGGCGACACACATTTGCAGCTCGATCATCCGGAAGCCGCGCGCGCCAAATACGCGCAGGCATTGGAACTGACCCGCACGCAACCGCAGCGACAGGCACGCCTGCACACGGCGCTGGGCGATATTGGAATGGCACAAGAACATTGGCAAGATGCCATTTCACATTTGACCGCCGCGACCGCGTTGTATCAAGCAGAGGCAGATTCTGCCCAAGTCAAGACCTGTCAAGACAAGACCGCGACCTGCTACAGCCAACTCGGTGACGTGAATTACGGCGAAGGCAATTGGCAAGACGCGGATGCGGCGTATGTCAATGCGCTTGCGCTGGACAGCGCCACCGGTCGCACAGACCGCGATGCGGAATTGTGGTATCGCCTTGCGCGCACGGACGCGGCGCAAGAACAATATGCAGAGGCGATTGAACACTATGAAGCCGCGCTGGCTGCGCTGGATGACAATCAAGTTCAACTGCGCGACCGCATTCTGGGACAGCTTGCGTTTACATTGCAGCAGCTGGGCAAACAACTGTTGGCACAAGGCGAATGGGCGAACGCGCAGCCGCTGCTCGAACGCGCCTTGAAAATGGCAATCGCCTCGGACAATTTCGACCAGGCGGCAGATGTTTCCCTCGCGCTTGGGCATACGCTGACCGCGCAAGGCAAATACGCCGACGCTGCTCATTCCTATCGCAGCGCGCTCGCGTTCGACCAACGCGATGGAAGCGCCTTGCGCGCGCACGAAATCAATCAGGCGCTGGCAAATTGCTTGCTCGAAAACGCGCGCGTGGACTTGGACAACGCGCAAGCGGAATCCGCACAAGAGCATCTGGTGGACGCGCTGCCGTATGCCGAACGCGCCAACAATCCATTGCTGCTGGGTCAAGTCATGGAAGCGTTAGGGGACAGCGTCGCAAATACGAATCCAACACAAGCGGTTGAATATCACGCGCAAGCCGCACGCCAATACGCCGCTGTCGAGGCAATGGAATTGTGGCGCGGTGTAGCTGCGCGTCAAGCCGGACTCCTTGTTGCCATTGCAGCAAGCCAAATCGAAAACGAAAACTTTGCGGATGCCGAAAACAGCTATCGCCGCGCGCTGCTCCTCCAACAGGCGAGTGACGACACGACTGCACTCGGCGAAACTTATTTGGGGCTGGGTCGCGCGCTTGCCGCGCAGGCACAGTGGACAGACGCGTCGGACGCATTCGACCACGCGCACGCGCATTGGCAAGACGACCGCGCGTCGCGGCATACTTTGTTGACGCTGCACGCGAATGTTTTGGAACACATTGGCGATGATGCCGCAGCCGCGCGCAATTGGGCAAATGCCGGCGCGGCATATCAACGCGCGGCTGAAATGCAGGATACACTGGAAGCGCGCACCGCTTCCGGCGCAATTTGGCACAAACTCGCCCAAATCGCCGCCGCCCAAGAATTGTGGGACACCGCCGCCGAAGCAAACACGCAAGCCCTCGCGCGTCTTGACGGAACTGACGCGCCCCAAATTCGCAGCGCGGTCCTTTCGCAGCAGGCGCAGATTCTCGGACACATCGGGCAGGCGCAGCAGCGCGCCGGAGAATTGGCGCTGGCGTCGGAAACGTATCGCGGCGCGTTGGTGATTGCGCAAGAACAAGGCAATCTGGCAACCATCGCCGAATTGTATGCCTTACTCGGCTCGCTGGCAGAAGCGCAAGCGGATTGGAGTACTGCCGACGCCGAATATCATCATGCGCTCGATGTGTATCACGAGATGGAGCTGCCACTCGAACAAGCCAACACCTGGGCGCGGCTTGGCGATATGCACCGTAGGGCGGAACAATATACGGACGCGACCGACGCGTATCAAGCCGCGCGTACGCTGTATCACGAAAACAACATGCCGCTGCTCGAAGGGAACATGCTGCACCGCCTCGGGCTTGTGCGCGCCGATGTACAAGATTGGGATGGCGCGTTGGATTGGTATGACCACGCGCTCACACTTTACAACGCGCACAATGCGCGTTCCGCGAAGATTGAAATTTATCAAAGCATGGAAGTCGCGGTGCGCCGCGCCAAACGTCACGCCGCGCAGCTGGCAACGCTCGAAGGCGATGCATTGATGGACGCGGGCGACATGTTGGGCGCGGAAAAGGCGTATCGTGAAGCCTTGGCGCTGTACGCCGAAGCACAGGAACATGTCCTCCAAGCGCAGATGCAAAATCAATTGGGCGTGACCTTGGAAGCGCAAGGGCGCTATGACGATGCGTTGGAACAATATCAAGCGGCGCGTTTAGGTTTTCAGGAACAAGAAATTCCCGCCGCCGAAATCGGCGTACTCGCCAACATTGGCGATGTGGAACGCCAACGCGCACATTGGCTGGAAGCAGAAACCGCATACCGTCACGCGTTGGCATTGAATCAAGACCAAGAAGACCCGCTGCGCGCCGCCGAGTTGTACACGTCACTCGGACATGTGCGCCGGGCGCAGGATGATTGGGAGGGCGCGATTGACAACTATCAAGACGCGCTCCGCATGTTGCAAGACGCCGAACAGGATACCACCGAGGCGGAATTGAATCTTGCAAACGCCCGTCGCGGCGCGCGCTTGCAAGAGCAAGCCAATTGTGAACAAGCACTTGCGCTCGCACGCGAAAACGATAATTTGGCAGAGGAAGGCGAACTCCTCAACACACTCGGTTTGATGGCAGCCGAAAACCAAGAGTGGGACAAGGCATTGAGTTATTATCGCGCCGCGGTTCAGGTCTTTGAACAATTGGAACGCGAGGCGGATAACGATGAGGTGTGGCGGACCGCGCAAGGCACCGTATTGAACAATATCGGCGATGCCTCGCAAGCATTGGGCGCGTGGCGCGAGGCAGAGGATGCTTATGCGCGCGCGTTGGACTTTGCGCGCGAACTGCGGGATGACGAAAGCGAAGCGGTCTTGCTCGCCAATCTGGGGAATGCGGCACAGCAGCTGCGCGAGTATCCGCGCGCGCTCGATTTGAATGTACAGGCATTGGACAAGTACACGGCATTGGGTGAGACCACCACCCAACGCGAACTGCTCGAACGCATCGGCAATCTGCAGCTGCAATTGGAACAAAGAGACGCGGCAGAACGTACCTTTCAGCAGGCGCTTGACGTCGCGCAAGCCGCTCAAGATTCCGAACGCGCGGCGCGTTTGTTGATGCAATTGGGATCCCTCGCAGAAGGGCGCGACGACGACCGGGAAGCGTTAGCATACGACGCGCGCGCACTTGAAATCGCGCAAATGCTCGGACAGGCGCAAGAAGAAAAAGCGCTGCACTTTCGCATGGGCAAGCTGTATGCGCGCAGCGGTGATTGGACACGCGCTCAGGCAGCATACGAATCCGCCTATGCGCTTGCGCTGGAACAGGGGGACAAACCACTCCAATCCAAATTGGCGGTGCAAATGGGTGTCTCTGCCGCCCAACTCGGGGATTGGCGGAAAGCGCTGGAACATCAACACGCCGCGCTTGCGTTGAGCGACCCTGACGAACACCCCCGGGCACGCGCTGAAATCTATCAACGCATCGGCGACGCCCATGCCGCGTTAAATGAACCCCGGGAGGCAGAAACGGCCTATCTTGCCGCGCTTCAGATTTTGGAGCGCGACAACGTTGCGGCAACAGACTCGAGCGCGCTATGGCGCCAACTGGCAGAACTTGCAAAACAACAGTCGCATTGGCAAGACGCGACAGTCTATTACGCGCGCGCCCGCGCCGCGCTGCCCGCAGAAACATCCGCCGAGACCGCCATCGAACTCGCGATTCAACAAGGCGATGCCGCGCTGCGTATCCCGGACCGCGACATGACCCAAACGTGCTATGACGAAGCATTTGAGTGGGCGCAAACGCACATTGACCGCGCGCAATTGGGCGTCGTCTATGAACGGCTCGGGACGCTGGCACAATCCCGACGCGAGTGGGACGAGGCGCTGGCACAATTGCAAGAAGCCATCGAGATTCAGCGCGAACTCAAACAACCACTGGGCGAAGCGCGAATCTTGAACGACATTGCGCGATTAAAGTTGGAAATGCAAAATGCTTCCGAAGCAGACCTCTTTGCGCAGGCAGCGCTCTCCATCGCACAGGCATTCGGCAGCGCGTCAGAAACCTCGCGCAGTTTGTATGTGCGCGCGTTGGCAGCGCTCGAGACGCAAGAGTTTGATTTGGGGGAACGCTTTTTGAGCCAAGCCATCGCGACCGACCCCAACAATGTTCCGGCGCAATTGCAGTTGGGCAATACGCTGCTCGCCATGGGGCGCGCCAAGGAAGCTGGTTTGCAAGCGGAAGCGGGACTCGGACAGAGCGCCGAATGGGAACTCGGCGCGCGAACGCAATTGACCATCGTCGCATTGAATTCCGATGACACGCGCGCGTTCCGTCAACACCTGAAACACACGCGCGCGCGCTTGAGCGCGGATGCGGAACAACGACGCGTGTCGAATGATTTTATTCGGAGCGTCGAATTGATTGTCGAGGCGCTGGAAGGGAATGCCGAAAACGCGTTGGGCGAACTCGACCGGATGCGCAGCGCCCCCGCTTTGCCGACCACGTTGGATGCAGCGCAATTTGCGCGGACGGGATTGTTGGCGCTCTCCAAGAGCCCGCGACGCTTCAAAGGCAAACCCGCCCTCGTCACGTACTTTGCGCTGCCAAAAATGCGTTCGCGTAAAAATGCGCGCCGCAGGTCGTCTTCCGACGGTGTCGAAACGGATGAGCAATCCGGGTCCGCAGAAACCGAATAAACCGCACAAACTGCGAATTGTTGCTCAAGACAATTCGCAGTTTGCTGCACGATATGAATTCTCACCGCAACCGCGCAGTTTTTCTCGACCGTGACGGCGTGATTAATGTCAACCGCCCAAACAACGTCACGGCGTGGCATGAGTTTGTATTCGAAACCGGCTCGCTGCCCGCGCTCGTCCGCCTCGCGGAAACCGATTTCCGATTAATCGTCGTATCCAATCAGTCCGGCATTGGACGCGGGCAAATGACACGCGCGACCGTAGATGAAATTCATGCACAGATGAAGCGCGCCATCGAACACGCCGGCGGACGCCTCGATCGGATTTACTATTGTCCTCACGCCCCGCAAGACCAATGCACCTGCCGCAAACCCTCGCCCGAAATGCTCTTGAACGCGCGCGCCGAACTGGATCTTGACCTGACGCAATCTTTTTTCGTCGGCGATTGGATTGATGATGTGCGCGCGGCGCGCCGCGCGGGTGTGACGCCGCTGCTGGTCCGTACTGGGCGCGGCGCAGACGCGTTGGTAGAACTCGAACGCGCCAACCTTCCCTTGCCCGATATTTTTCATAATCTCGCGCACGCGGTCGCGTGGATTCTGGAACAGCAGCCAGAGGAATTAATCAAACAAAAAGCGTGACAGTCAAAAACTGTCACGCTTTCTTTTTGCTTGTTCATGCTGCCCGTCAGGCGGCGTTGGATTGCGCGCTTTCGTCCACCTGATTCACAATCTTGGCGACCAATTCGCGCAATGCCCGCACGTTAAAGGGTTTGGGCAAATAACCGGACGCCCCCAACTCGGTTGCGGTCTTGCGCACCATTTCTTCGCCGCGCGCAGAAACAATAATCACCGGAATTTGTCCGAGTTGGCGGTCACGCTGCAAGCGCTTGAAAAAATTCGGACCGCTCAAACCGGGCAAGACCCAATCCAGCACAATCAAATCGGGATGCTCGTGGTCGAGCAAATTGTACGCGCTCTCGGCGTCGGCGGCTTCCAAACAAGTGTATTGTTCTGCCAACGCCATCCGCGTCAATTGGCGCACCATCGGATCATCGTCAACAATCAGCACTTTTTTCATTGCAACGCAGACTTTTACCTCAGAATTTGTTCCGCGTCAAACCCTGCTTGCCCCAATGCGCGCTGCAAATCAGCGGACAGCGGTGCGCAAAAGGTGCAGAGCTCCCCCGTAACGGGGTGTGTAAACGTGATGCGCCAGGCATGCAAGAATTGGCGCGCCAGCCCCAAATCGTTTTTGCGTTTGCCATAGACCGCATCCGCAACAACCGGATGCTTGAGAAATGCTAAATGCACGCGAATCTGATGCGTGCGTCCCGTCTCCGGTTCGACCTGCAGCAGCGAGTAGCGGGAATCATGCGCCAACACGCGAAACACCGTGACGGCGCGACGCGCCTTTCCCGTCATCACGATTGCCATTTTTTTTCGGTCGTGCGGATCGCGCCCAACCGGCGCATCAACCTTGCCTACCGGGGTTCGCACATCCCCATTCACCAGCGCGAGATACGTTTTGTGTACCGCGTGCGCCGCAAATTGTGCCTGCAGCGCGCGTAAAACCGCGTCTGTCTTGGCGACCAGCATCACGCCGCTCGTATCACGGTCGAGGCGATGCACAATTCCGGGGCGTTCCTCATTCCCGATGACGATATCAGGCGCAAGTGCCAACACCGCGTTCGCCACTGTTCCACCGGAATGTCCAACGGCAGGATGCACCACCATTCCCGCAGGTTTGTTAATGACCAAAAGCGCGTTGTCCTGGTACAATATATCCAACGCGATGACTTCCGGCTCCAAACGCGTCGCAACGGGCGGTGGGATTTCTAATTCGATGCTGTCCCCTGCCCGAACCGCATAGTTTGCTTTGCGCGACACACCACCGACCTTGATATGTCCATCGGCAATCAGTGTCTGCACAAATGCGCGTGAAAGGTCGGTCCGCCGCGTGCTCACAAATTTGTCCAGGCGCGCGCCTGCGGCATCGGGAGTGACCAAGAAACGCGCGGCGGGGTCGGATGGCTGCATTTCAAAACTCAACGCAGAAAATGGGAAGGAACAAAGACGCAGACAAAATACGTGAGCGCAGCCAACACAACCAGTACACCGACAAACACCGCGCCCAATTTCCATGAGGCTTTGGCGGGCGCGGCAGCTTCGCCCGCACCCGCTAGGGCTTGGCTTTGGGTCTCTTCGCGCAACGACCACAACAACATCAAAACCACAGCGGTCGAAACGGCGGCGTCGGCTGCATTGAAAACCGGAAACGTGCCAACCGCAACAAAATCAACCACATAGCCGAGCCGCAAACGGTCTATCAAATTGCCGACCGCGCCGCCGATTATCAAACCGATTGCTAAACTCAGCAGCCAACTCGGTTTGGATTGAGAACGATAAAACCAAATCACTGCCGCCAGAATAAGAAACGGCGCAAACGTAAATACAATACTCAGTTGGGGGAAATAGCCGCACGCCGTCCCCGTATTGTACGTTCCGACGATTCGCAAAAACTCCAACGCGGGAATCGGATACCACGTATTCCCCATGCCGACGTTTTGCACAACCAGATATTTGGTCAGTTGGTCCAACACCAAAATAATGCCGGCGATCAAACCGACAAGAAACGCGCCCGGTTTCAGTCCGACTCGGGGACTTGATTGCATTTGAGTTTCCAGAACAGACCTCACGATTGGATTCAGGATACCAATTATCTTAACCGAACCGCGCACGAATGCAAAACGGGCGACTTGCGTCGCCCGTTGTCATAGTGTCAATGTTTGATTGTGGTTGATTGAGAATCAACCGAAGGCTCTCTCGGGAGCGCCCCCCCTCACTATTTGATTCAGGCATTACGCCGCAAGACGCGCGCAGCCCATACACGTTGTTGCGTACGGCAGAGCTTCCAAACGGTCGGGGTGAATGGCTTGCCCGCAGCGTTCGCACAGTCCATAAACGCCCTGTTCGATGCGATGCACTGCCGCTTCGATTTGTGCGAGGAGACGTTCGAGGTGTTGCTTGAGCGCAAGGTTTTTGCTGACTTGTTCGATTTCGCTGCCGTCGTCGCCAATGTCATTGCCCGAGGTGGAGCGTTCTTGGGCGCGGCGCGCATGCGCTGCAATTTCCGCGCGCACGCGCTGCATTTCGGCAAGCAACTTCTGGAGCACCACTTGCAAGTTTTCTGCCATACTTACGGCAGTGGCTTGCACTTGCTGAACCGACGGCGCGGACAGAGCCACCTGCTCAATGGTGCGTTTGGTCTTGCGTGAAACCGCTCGCACCTTGCGACGAACACCAAGACGTGAACTGCGGCGTCCTTGCTTGGTCTCTTTGGGACTGGGCATCGTACCTCCTTCAATCGCATCACTCATAAGAAACGGGGTAAGCGGTGGAGCGAGACTCCACTCCAACGGAGACGTTCGAATGAGGAATTGATTGTTAGACGATGTTACATGCCATGTAGTTCCCAATGGGAAGCTGCATTGGCACGCCACCTATTTTACAACAAAACACCTGTTCTATCAAGCGGAACATACTTTCGAAAAGTGCAAGCCGTCACGAACGAAAGTACTATTGACGCTGCCGGTATGAGGTATTCAAATCCACGCAAGGTCCTGCGACATTACAACGAGAACGCCCACTCGCCCGCACGCATGACCGATTCGCGTTTGCCGTTCGCGTAAATGCCGTCAATGTGGATGTGTTCCGAACCCACCATGAAATCCAAATGCACGAGCGAATCGTTGGCGCCGCGCGCCGCCAATTCCTCATTCGTCATGGTCGTGCCGCCGCGCACACACTGCGGATACGATGTGCCAAGGGCAAGATGACTGGCAGCATTCTCATCAAACAACGGATTGTAAAAAAGCAGACCGGATTTGGACAACGGGCTGCTGTGCGGAACCAAAGCCACTTCACCCAAGCGCGCCGCGCCTTCATCCGTCGCAATCAAGTTTTCCAAAATCGCTTGATG
>CAZXYP010000086.1:0-16450 GCA_964644955.1 uncultured Anaerolineales bacterium
CCAATTCTCCACGAACGGCATCGGCATTGCCAGCATGCCAAGCCCAAAGAGAACGAGAACGGCGCCGACAATTCCAGCAATCGCAAGCGTGACGGGTGAAAGCGGCGCAGAAATTTTCCAATTTGCGCCTTTGCGTTCCTGCAGCCAATAAATCAACAACGCAAGCAGCGGCGCGCCGACATAAACGACCAGCCAATAAAATAATTTGATGCCTGCGGCAAAACGGTCAACATGCAGCAGCGTTGTGAGCGAAATCAAAATACCTGCCGAGACGAGGACGGGAATCAAAAAGCGCGCGGGTTCCCACTCACCCCGCCAGGTCAAGTAGCCCACAACACACGCGCCGCCGAAATACAGCGCGCCAAACAGCGCTGCATTGACTGGCGGTGTAATCGTCCAAAAAAAGAGGGTTTCCGTATTGGACGGCAGGAACATCAACGACAGCGCCCCTGCCAATGCATTCAAGGCGACAAAGGCGAAAACAATTTTTGAAAAAAGTGTCAGCGGTGTATTCATTGCCTACGACTCCACCCCCCCTTCACTTTGCAGCATATCCGCAATCTCAAAGTATCCTTTTTCCAGCGCGACTGTCAAGGGGGTTTTGCCGTCGTCATTCGGCGTATTCACATCGCTCACGCCATTCGCGAGAAGCCAGGTCACCATTTCCGATTGTCCCGACAAGACAGCGGCGTGCAGGGAAATTTCTTTGCCGTCGGCGGCATCGTACGACAGGAGCATTTCGGGTATATCCAAATTGCCGCTCAAGCACGCAAAATACAACAGCGGCAAATCGCGCGCGCCTTTCGCATGCGCGAGCGACGGTTCCGCTTGCAGCATCGCGTCCACACGTTTTTCGTCACCCAACATCGCAAACACAAAAATATCTCCACTCGCGCCTTGCGAAAGCAAAAACATCACAATCTCGCGTTGATTTGCGCGCGCCGCCGCCTGTATCGCCGATTCGTTCGTTTCGGGCGACACCCCATTCAACAGCGCGTCTTTCTCTTGCGGCGAAGCGGTCTCGCGCAGCATTCGCTTTACCGTATCCAAATCCCCGTGCGCCGCGCCGACGAATTGCGCGACTTGAGTTTGGTCAGGAAGAAAAGTGGAATTTGACATATTCGACTCGTGCTATAATTGCGTCGACATCACATGGCAGAACGCGAAATCCTTTGGACCGTCACCGACCCGCGCGGGTTGGACATCACGCTGACCGATGATGTGTGGTTTGCCATTCTTGACAAACATCCGGAACTCGGCGCCTTTTACGATGCAGTCATAACAACGGTTAGAGAACCAGATGCCATCTATTTTGACCCGCATTCCACGGCTTTACGCACAACAGGCGCAAAATTTTACTATTACTATCGCGGCGGTTTGCTAACAGGCGAATTTGCGAGTGCATTTACCGCCGTCTTTGTCAAAATTGTGGTCGAACAAGACCAGAATCAGGGTTATGTTCAGACGAGCTATCCTTCGAGAGAAATCCTGCCCCGCTTGGAACTGGAGTGGAAAAAATGAACCAACTAAAAATCACGCACTGGCGGCTCGATGGTGACGACGATTTCCGCGAGTTGTTCGTATGGCTCAACTCGGAACCACCGCAATCCAGCATCATGGTTCCCGTAAATGATGAAACGACCGAACCCTATCATGTTCACCTTGGATTGAACCCTGAGAGCAACGAGATAGTTACTGCTTCCATCATAAGCGCAAACAATTTTTTCCAAGAACTCGCGCGCGCCTTCGCCTCTATGGACCTCAACCATCCCGACGTACGCTTTTTTCTCGAAAAGAAATTGGAACTGTACGCCGAACGCCATCGCGATGAACTCAAGCCACAGCCCGAACCTGAACCTATTTTGCCCTGAGCCGGTTTTTTCGCACCCTTCCCTTTGCGTTCCGCTCCAACGGCGCCACCATTCGCGCTTTTACCTTCGGCGCGTTCATTGTTTCCGTCTGAAAAACATACTCTACCACGCGGTCCGTTTCGGTCGTAAATCCGCAGTGCTGCCCGCGCGCGTCAACGGCAATCAAATTCATGCCGGGCGGAAACGGGACAACGAGTGCGCGCAAATCTTGCATCGCTTCCCGCGCCGCGCGTCGAACGCTCATTCCCATTTTCATGTACAACACCACCGAATGTGCCGTATTCGCGCGCATTGCCATTTCACCGTACCCCGTGCACGCGCATGCGCCGTAGCGATTGTCGCAATAATTCCCCGCGCCGATGATGGGCGAATCGCCGACGCGTCCCGGATATTTCCACGCCCAGCCGCTTGTGCTGACGCCGCTGGCAAAATTTCCATCACGGTCAATGGCAATCACATTCGTCGTGCCGAAATGTGTTACATCGTTTCGATGGAATTCATCGCCATAGTCATCGGCGCTCGCCGCGATATCGGGGTCATGCGTTGCAAGCGAAACCAATTCGCGCATCGTGTGGTAACGCGGAAATTGGTCCTTGCCAACTCTGCCATGATAAATCGCGTGCGCTTCGGGCGTCAATAGATTTTTGCGCTTCATGCCCAATTCGCGCGCAAAGCGTTCCGCGCCCTGCCCCGCCAACATGACGTGCGGCAAACGTTCCATCACCTGCCGCGCCATCGAAATCGGATGTTCGTAATGTTTGACCGCGCAGACCGCGCCCGCGCCGAGCGTTTTCCCATCCATGATGCTGGCATCCAGTTCGACCTCACCCAAAATGTTGGGCAAGCCGCCGTACCCGACGCTGTGGTCATCGGGATTCGATTCCACCGCGCGAATCACCGCTTCCACCGCGTCCAATGCACTGCCGCCCGCGCGCAAAATTTCCATCCCCTCCGCAAAACCGATTTGCGCGTTCGTGCTGCCGACAAGTAACAAAATCAGTCTCCAGTCTCCAGTGACCAGTCATCTATAGAACACCAACGTTTTCACGCTCAACGGTACTACGCGCCCATCCATCATTGGGAGACCAATATCAATATAATCGCCTTCATCCAAACCTACCTGATCAATGGACAAGAGCGCGCGCTGCGGCGACAATGCTTTTATCGCCTGTCCCAAACTCTGCGCGTAATCGCGTCCCAAAATCAAAATCAACGGGCGTTCGGCGGGCAATTCACGCGTCGCATATTCGGCAAGCCCTTGCGCGAGATTTTGCAATTGCGCGAAATCGAGCGCGCCGCGAATGTCCAACGCAATCGCGGCGTTTTCGGAACGCGGGTCAATTTCCATCCGCGCCATCGCGTCGCGCACCGCATCGGGAATGTTGCCCGTGCTGCCCAAATTGGGACGCACAACGGGAACATTTTTGATGGGCAGAATTTGTTTCTCCGCCCAAATCGTCGAACCCGAAAGCGTCACGGTTTGCGAACTCGCGCCAATCACGGTCGCGCGAATCGTTTCCGGCGGCTCGACTGCTTCCATTTTTTGGATATCGGCATTTTCGCGCAAAGCCAATCCAAACAGCGGACCAATGTCATCGTGCTGCGTGACACTATCCAGCGTTACATTTTCCAACGGATGATAAAAATAATATCCGACGCCGCCGCTGATAAATAATTTCGTATTGCGTCCGCTTACACTCATCGGCGGCGTGAGCATCACTTGACGCGCGAGTTCCGATTCGCGCCCCTCAATCAATTCCACCGTCAACTGCGCCATCACATGACAAAATTCGCGCAGCGGACCCAATTCTGCGCGCGCGCCGACGCGAATCGGTAAATTGTGATGTTGAATGATTTTGCGCGCGGGTTCGGCGATGTGACGAATCTGCATCGTCGCGCGGTCAATCTCGATAATACGCCCGCCGACATTCATTGCCGCCGCCGCAAGCGTATTGCCCAATTCAAACACTGCGCTGTTTGCCGTGCCGCCGCCAATGTCCACAGTCGTTACGCGCGCATAATGTTCGCGCGACCATGCCGCCGCGCCGCTGCCGCGTCCCGCCATTTGCGCTTCAAGCCGCGGACCGGCAACCGTCACCACAAATTCGCCCGCGTATTTGCCCAACGCTTGCAGTATTTCGGACGCGTTTTCCTTTTTCGCAATTTCGCCCGTCACAATCACTGCGCCCGTTTCGACTTGATTGGGCGCAAACCCCGCGCGCTGATATTCGCGATTCACGATCGCGTCGAGCGCGCGCACGTCCACGCGGTCACGCGTCGCCAGCGGCGTCAAGACGATTTCCGATTGATACAAAATGTCGCGGTCGCCAATGCCGATGCGCGGCACTTGCGACGACGGCGCAATGTTTCGCAAATGAATCCGCGAAAAAACAATTTGCGTCGTCGTCGTACCAACGTCGAGACCCACACTCAACAGCGAACGCGAATCAGCCATGCTCATGTGTTACTGCGAGGAGCGTTCTTGGCGACAAGGCAATCTCATCCGCGCGTCAATCCGAAGATTGCTTCGTGCGACACCAATTGTCGCGCTCGCAATGACATGCTACGATTTCTTGAACGTGATTTTGCCATCCACCGCGAGTTCGTCAATGATTGCCATAATGACGGCGTCGGTGGGCGTATCTTTGGTGCTCGTCGTTTGACGCGCGGACGAACCTTGCGCTATCAACACCAAATCGCCGACGCCCGCATCCACCGTATCAATCGCGGCGATGGGCTTGCCGACCAATTCGTTTTCGGTCGTCGCTTCGCGCACGATGAGAATTTTGCGCCCGTTCAGTTTTTCGTCCTTGATGGTCGAAACCACAGTGCCAACAACGCGACAAATCAACATGGGAATTAAAGAGGGAAAAAGGGAGTGAGAGCCGCAGGCGACGAAACACTCACAAATCGCCCTCGTTTCGTGAAAAATTTCGTTACGACAGGATTATAGACGAGGCAAAAATGGATTGCAAACGGCGAAATAAAGGATGAAGGATAAAGGATGAAGGATGGAAAAAGTCGCAGTTCAGGTTCATCCTTCATCCGTCAAATTTTTGGATGAGCCATGTCTCACCGAGCGACTGTTTCCAACGCGCAAATTCTCGCAAGGCATCGCGCGTCGGTTCGACCAGCAGCGCGCCATCGGTTGTCCATTCCAACAATTTCCAATCGCCGACGCTGTCGCCCGCGCAAAAATTCGGGGGACGCGCGCGCGTGACAAACATCTGATACGCGTCCAATTTACCGTCGCCCCACGAACACGGCGGCTCGAACGCGGCAGTGATTTTGCCGTTCACGATGGCGCGGCGCATGCCAATCACATTTTCAGGCGGAAAGAAATAGCGTTCCGCAAACGCCTCGACTTCCCACTGCGGCGACGCAGACATGACAAACACATCCCACCCCGCCGCGCGAAAGCGGTACAACAATTCGCGCATTTCCGCGCGTTCCCGCAGCCTGCGCGCCAGGTCCAGCGTCAGCGCGTCGTCCGCAATCGTCACCGCGTCCATTGCCGAAATCGTCATGGCTTGCGCGTCGTGAACCGCGTGCCGCGCTTCCATCGCGCGCGCCCATTCGATTGCCATCGCGTCCTTGCTGGTCAACGGTTCAACGCGCAGCGGCTGCGCCAATTCGCGCGCAATGACGCGCCGCGTGTATTCGCGCACCTGCGCGGGCGTCCAGCCGACGAACGCGCCCGTGTCCCACGCCCACGCCTGATTGTCGTCCTCGCTTTGATGCAGTGACCAACGCGTGCGCTCCAATTCAAAACGCAATGCCGCGCGCGTTTCAGGCGATTTTTTCGCGCGATACATCTCGTAACACTCCAAGATGCGCGTCGGCACGGAAATTTCCTCGACCCACGCCACAAATTCCGGCGATTCAAAATGAAATGTCAACGCCCGGCATTGGGCGTGAAAGACCAACTCCGCAATGTCGCCGGACGCGCACGTGCCGTCCCAATCAAAAACCGCAATCGGCGTGTAGGAAAATTTTCGCGCAAGCAATCTTTCCAATGCCGCGCGGTTCTCTGCCGTCCAGCGCCCCGTCAGCATCTCGCGTATCCTCTATCGCCAATCACCCAATCTCCAGTCTCCAATCTCCAATCTCTATCCCACTCACTCCCACGCGCGTTCCAATTTTTTGCGCTCCTGCTCCATCGCCATTAAATTCGTGCGCGCGCTCAACAAGATTTCATTGCGCTCGGTTTCATACTCGGAACGATACATGGCGCCGCCCGCGCGTTCGCGTTTCAAATGCTTTAATTCGTCGAGCGCTTGCTCGCGCTGCACCAGCAAATCAACATACGCGCCCGTCTTGCGCGTTTCACCCGCCACGTCGAGCGCTTCCCATAAAATGCGTCCTTGATTTTGTTCGGGGATTGCGCCGCCGAGTAAAATCGAAAGCGTCGGCGCAAGGTCAATCAATTCGCAAATGTCGAGACGCGCGCCCGCCCGGATACCCGCGCCGCTGAGCAGCATCGGAATGTGACGGTCGGTTTCACTCCACGCGCCGTGAAACCCTTGCATCGCGCGCGACGCTTCAAACATCCAACCCTCGCGCAATTGCAAAACATGTTCGCCCCAACGCGGACCGTACGCGCCCAACAACTCGAGTTCATCGCGCGCAAAGATATCGTCCACGCGCGGGTCGTTCATCAACGCGTCGAACGTCGCATCGTCAAACCCGCGCGGCGACAACGCAACGCGCCCATGCGTCAGCGCGCCGACTTTTTCTGCAAACGCGTGCGGCACGGTTTCGTTTACGTGCACCATGCCGTGGTCGGCATTGACGACGACGAGCAAATCGGAATCCATGTTGCGGTCGGCGTATTCGTTGAGCAAACGCGCGGTCATTTCGTCCATTTGCTGAATCGCCCACAATGTCTCGTCGGCTTCGGGTCCGTACAAATGCCCCGCCGAATCCGCGACGTAAAACACGACATGCAAATAATGCGGCTGCCATTCGCGAATCGTCGTGCGCGCGTGTTCGGTGATTTCCAAAAAATCTTCACCAAACACGCCTTCGGTCAGCATCAAATCCGCGCCGCGCAGAAACCGCGAGCCGATGTCGGCGCTCGTAATGCCGCGCGGACGCCACGCTTCGGCAATCGTTTCCGCGCGCATCAGTCCTTCACTGAATTCAAGCAGGCGATTGCCAAACGCATCCAACATTTTCGGATACAAAAATTCATGCTTGCCGACGCGCGCACCCGTGAGCATGGACGTGTGCGACGGTCCCGTAATCGTCGGAAATACGCCGCGCGCGTCGGTAGCGCTGACGCCGCTCCTGATGAGCGCGTCAAACGTCGGTGTATGCGCCTGTGCCAACGCCTGCGGCGTGATGCCGTCGGTGAGAATGTGCAGCGCGTATTTGGGCGCGCGTTTCAAAAATTCACGCGGCGCGGGATTGTAGTCAATCTTGTCGAGCGCGCGCAGCATGGAAATGAGTTCGGGGGAGAGTGATAACATTTTATTTCGGGCGGTTGGAAACCGCAGCAACAACTACACGAAACCTGCCTCCGCAGGTTAATCCCTCTTGGAGGCACGTTGCTGCGAATTTATTCGCCGGGCAGTTCCGTCACGACTGTTTTTTCAAATTCATCCCACAAATCATTTTCCGCGTGATGTTTTTTCTGATTGACAATGTATGCGGTCACGTGCGGCACGTGTCGTTTACTCACCGTAAATGCCCCATACGCGCCTTGCCATTTGAAGAATTCATCTTTGCCAATGATTTTATGCGTCATCAAGTGTGACGATGCGCCCTTCATCTCTTTGACCAAATCGGCAACCGAAATCGTCGTGTGAAATCGCACGAGGACGTGTGTATGTTCTTGCATTCCGCCAATTGCAATCACTTCCGATTTCAGTTCTTGGCATTTTGCCATTATTGCAGGATACAATACTGCCTCAATTTGAGGAGTTATCAATGGCAGGCGGTCCCAGGTTGACCAAACACAATGCAAGTAGAGTTGAGTGTACGGCGCGCGCATGACAGTCTCTTTGTTGTGGAATGAGTCAGTGTACCCGACGTATATTGGGCGAATGAATTCAACCTGCGCAGGCAGGTTTCGTGTCCTCGTTGCAGCGAATTCCATTCGCTCTTATTCCACCCAACCTGCGCAGGCAGGTTTTGTGTCCCTGTTGCTGCGATTTCCATTCGCCCTAATTCCACCCAACCTGCGCAGGCAGGTTTTGTGTCCCTGTTGCTGCGATTTCTAATCGCCCACAACCACTAGAACAAAATTGCAACCCCCAACACCATAATAATCACATTCCCCACAAAGCTCGTCCAAGTCCGGAAACTCGGCGGCAAATGCCGATGTGCCAACGCGCCGATGCCGGCGAGCAGCGACTGCCACGACCATGACGCGAGCGCGGCGCCCAACACAAACGCAACCTTTTCCGCCGCGCTCGGCGTCGTGCCAACCGTGCCGCCCAGAATCAACGCGGTAAAATACGCAATCGTCGCGGGATTCAAAATCGTAAGTCCGAGCAGCGTCGCGTACGTTCTGCCGATGCTCGCGTTGATTTCTTTGCCTTGTAACGCGGCGTGATTGTTACGCACGCGCCACGTTTGATACAACCCGCGCGCGCCCAGCAAGAGCAAAAACGCCGCGCTGACAATTTTCAAAAACGGCGCGATGGGCGTAAGCCACTGTGCGACCAGCGCGCCGAGCGTCGCCGCAATCGTCGCATAAATCAAATCCGCTGTCGCCGCGCCCGAACCTGCCGCAAAACCGTGCCAAAAGCCGCGTTTCAGCGCAGTTTCCAAAATCAAAACCGCAATCGCCCCGACCGGAATCGCAATCGCGTAACCGGCAAGCGCGCCCTTGATGAACGAGTCCCATGTCATCGGCAAAGTTGCTCCTCGCACGCTAAAAAAAAAGAGAAGGCGGCACAGCGCCTTCCCCGTTTCACGAAATTACGCGGCGCTTGCGGTGTCCGCTCAAAAGGCAGGTGCTTGCGCCACCGCGCCCGATTGCTTTAACAACAAGATGGCTTCGCGCGGAAAGACAACCGTGATTTTCTCGCCGCGCTGCGGCAGCGTCAGATTCGGATTGTTAAAGGTATCAAACGAAATGACGCTGTCGCGCAAACGCACCCGCGTCCGCACAATCGAACCGAGAAACGTCGTTTCTTCGACGGTCACCGGCAAACGGTTTGCTGCATCCGACCCATTCGCCGTTTCGGCATCAAGCATTTCGGGACGCAGCGCAATGGAAATCATATCACCGCTCGCGGCATCAATCGTTTGGACTGCCGTGATGACTTGTCCTTCCAGCTCCAATGTTCCGGCGGACGGGTCCAGAACGCGCGCTTGGAGTTGATTCAGCGTGCCAACGAACGAGGCGACAAACTGGGTTTTGGGAAAATTGTAAATCTCAAACGGCGTGCCGACCTGTTCGATACGCCCGTCACTCATGACCACAATGCGGTCGGACAGCGACATGGCTTCTTCCTGGTCGTGCGTCACATAAATGGCGGTAACGCCGGTCTGGCGTTGAATCGCGCGAATTTCATTCCGCAGCGAAACGCGAATTTTGGCGTCGAGCGCAGACAACGGCTCGTCCAACAGCAGTAGTTCCGGTTTGATGGCAAGCGCGCGCGCGAGCGCCACGCGCTGCTGCTGTCCGCCGGACAATTGCGCGGGATAGCGTTTGCCCTTGTCGGTGAGGTGAATCAGTTTCAACATTTCCTCGACGCGCGGTTCGATTTCGGATTTTGGACGTTTCGCCACGCGCAAACCAAAACCGATATTGTCCGCAACGGTCATGTTGGGAAACAACGCGTAGGATTGAAACACCATTCCGATTTTGCGTTTGTTTGCGGGAACGCCGGTTACATCTTTGCCATTGATGATAATGCCGCCGGAGGTCGGATGTTCAAAACCCGCAATCATGCGCAGCGTCGTCGTCTTGCCGCAGCCGCTCGGTCCGAGGAATGAAACAAATTCACCGCGCTCGACCCCTAGATTGAAATCCTGCACCGCGGGCGCGGCGACATTGGAAAATTGTTTGCGAATGTTGGTGAGTTCGAGGAAAGCCATGCGAGAGTTTTGGATTTTTGATTCGTGATTTTGGATTGCGGCGCTGCATCGCGCACAAATCGCAAATCAGAAATCTGAAATCATAACGCGTTAGTGTGCGCCCGTGACTTGGGCATTCGAGCCGCGCGTGACAAAATAAATGAGAATCATCGCCAGCCACGTCAACAGAAAACTGACAATCGAAAGCGCCGCCGGTTCGTATGCCTTGTGCTGTCCCAATTGCTGCAAATACGGACCGAACGCGGGGCGTCCCAAAAACGTTGCGAGCGTCAATTCACCGACCACAATCGCGAACGTCAACAGCGCGCCGCTCAACAATGCCGCGCGCAGATTTGGCATAATGATGCGGAACATGATGGTGAACCAGCCCGCGCCCAAACTCTGCGCCGCTTCCGTCAATGTGCGGACGTCAATTGCGCGCAGCCCATTGTCCACCGAACGATACATGTACGGGAGCGCCAGCACCACATAACCCATCACGAGCAAAAAATTGGTGCTAATGTCGGTTTCGGTCAACGGCGGCAGAATGGTAATGGGACCGATGGTCACCGGACGACTGTATGTGCGAATATATCCAAAGACTAAAATAATGGCGGGAATCACAAACGGCAGCAGCGTTATCAATTCGACGACCGGTCGCAGCTGCGGCAATTTCAATTGCACCCAATACGCGGTCGGCACAATCAGCAGGATGCTGAAAAGGATGGACAAGATTGCCATCTGATTGGAAAACAAAAACGTTTGCCAAAAGCGCGGGTCGGCGAACGCACGTTCGTAAGCGGCGAACCCGATCACATCGCGTTCCGCGCGCAGTGAAAAATCGAACGTGCCCCACAACGGAATGAACAAATAGAGCGCGCCGAGCGTGACCCAAAAGATGCCCCAAAATGTTGTGCGTTTCATTGCAGCCACCTCGCCGTGCGCCGCTGCAGCCACGTATAACCCACCAAAGAAATCGCCATGATGACGACCATCCCAAAGCCCATTGCGTAGCCCAGTCCGGGATTGTACAAAACATCACCGCGAATTTGCGCGCCGATTTGAATCGTAATCAACTGCAAACGTCCGCCCGTCAGCGCGAACGCGGTCGCATACGCGCCAAACGCATTGCCAAACAACAAAATCATCGTGCCCAAAATGGACGGCAGCAAAATCGGCAGTGCGATATAGCGCCAATACTGCATGCCCGTTGCGCCGAGATTCTCGGACGCTTCACGCCATTCGCGCCGCAGCCCTTCCAACGCCGGCATCATCACCAACACCATCAACGGAAATTGAAAATACAAATACGTAAGCGAAAGTCCGAGAAAACTATAGAGATTGAAACCGTGCTCGTAAAGGTTATAGCCGAACGTGTCGCGCAGAATGGACGTAATGAAACCGGTGCGCCCCAACGCCGCGACAAACGCAAACGCCAATGGCACGCCCGCAAAATTCGACGCAACCCCGCACACAGTCACAAAACTCGTTCGCACCGGGCTCGGAATACCGCTGTGCACCAGCCCATACGCGATAAAGAATCCCAACAAACCGCCGATAACGGCGGTCACGACACTGGTCTGAATGCTCAGCATGTACGCGCTCACAATATCATTGCGTGACAGAGCAATCAAATTGTCCAGCGTCACGTTTCCCGTTTCGGTAATGAACGTGCGCGTGACGAGCGAGAGCGACGGCAAAAGAATGAAAAAAAACGCAAAGAGAAAAAACGGCAGCACGCCGAGCCACACGAGGGGCAAACCGACACGCGCAATCGAAACAGCCGTTTTCTTGGGTGGAGCGGCAATCGCTTGAGCCATTTGGAATTGAACCTGATGGCAGGTTGGCACGTCGGCGCACCAGAACATGCTTGACGCGCCGACGTGCCGCTTGCGTTATTTGTAAAACAGCAGGGCAGAACGCCCTACTCGACCGTACCTTGCGAAATGCTTATTGTCCGGACTTGATGTCAGCGCCGACGACGCTGTCCCAATTCTTGACAATCATCTCTTTGCCGGCAGCGAGGTCTGCGGCGGACGGGAACACGGCGCCTTCGGTGCTTGGCAGTTTCGCCATCAAGTCAGCGGGGAACTTGCCCGCTTTAATCATGGCTTCCTGACGAATCGGGTGACAATAACCGGGAGGCGCTGCCCAGATCAGTTGTCCTTCATCCGAGTACAGATATTCCATCCACAATTTGGCTGCGTTCGGGTGCGGCGCAAATGCGTTGATCGCTTGAACGTACACGCCTGCGAGTTTGGTATTTGGCACGACAACATCCACTTTCGGGTTGCCGTTCATGCTGTCGCGTCCGGCGAGCGCGTTATAGTCCCAGGTAATGCGGATGGGCGTTTCGCCTTTGGCGAGCGATGCGTTGTTTGCAATCAACGGAACAAGGTTGCCCGCTTTTTGCATCGCGGCAAAGTATTCGAGTCCTTTGGTCGGGTCGGCAACGGTGCCGCCGTTCGCCAACGACGCGGCTTGGACGGTTTGAATCGCCTGATTCGACGTGCGCGGGTCCCCCGACATGCCAATTTGCGATTTGTATTCCGGTTTCAAAAGGTCTGCCCAATCTTTGGGGGCTTCTTTGACGACATCGCTGTTAATCTGGAACGCCATGACGCCATAGTAATCACCGTACCAGTACCCTTCGGGGTCTTTGGCGCCGTCGGGAATGTCATTCCACGTGGAAACTTTGTACGGCTGGAGCAGTCCTTCCTTTTTTGCCGATTCGCCGAACGAGAAACCGACATCAATCACATCCGGGTTCTGCGGTCCTTTGTTGTCTTTGTTCGCTTTGATAGCTTCGATTTCGTCCCCGGAACCGGCATCGGGATTCAATTCATTGACCTGGATGCCGGGGTATTTTTTCTTGAACCCGTCAATGATGCCGCCATAGTTGCACCAATCGTGCGGGAGCGCGATGGTGGTCAACATCCCTTCTGCTTTGGCGGCTTCGTACAATTTGTCCATCTCGCTCATCGCGGGTGCGGCAGTCGGCTGCGCGGGCGCGGCAGTCGGTTGTGCGGGCGCAGCGGTCGGCGGAGCAGCCGTCGGTTGCGCCGCGGGGGCAGCACACGCCATGAGCGCGAATGCAATCAACATCACGGCAGCAATGGGCAAAACACGTGCAAGAACTTTCATTCTTCTCCTCCTGAGAAAAACCTGCGTTTGATTTGTTGAGTAAAAAAGATGGAGTGGGCACTCGTGCGCGGCAGCACCTCCTTCGGGAACGAGCGGTTGAGCAATCGCTCTACCTTACGCGCAAGGCATTAATGTACGGTCAAGCCGTTTTCATCAAATGGTCAAGAAAAGGTCAAGAATTCTTAATCTGTTCATCGCACACACCTGCCCCTTTGCCGGTGCCGGGAATCGCGAGAAAATTGCAGTAGGTGTGATACCGTCACTCTCTGCGGCGCGGTCAGGGGAAAACGACCGGGCACGGCAGAAAGGACAAAGAGGTAAAGAGGCAGACGCGCGCAGATGTGTCCATACAATGGATTGGCGCTAGTCTAGCATTGTTACGCGCAATGTGTCAAGGGGGCGAAAAAAGCGCTATCCTGCGCTGTACGCCCACATCAGCGCGTCGGGCAAAACATTGCGCCACGCGACCCAGTTGTGATACGCGTAATATTCGCGATATTCTACCGCGAATTTCCGCGCGCGCAGATGTTTATTCATGCGGCGATTCGACGCCAGCAGCCGATCGAGCCGCCCGACATCCAACCACACACGCGGCTTGTTTTGCATCGGCAGCGCCGCAAGGTCAAACACAAACGGGCGCGCGTTGTACAATTCGAACGCGCCCGCGTGACTGATGGCTGTGCCAAAAATGTGCGGCGCGCGCAGCGCGGTGAAAACAGACATCAGTCCGCCCATCGAAGCACCCATCACCGCATACGCACCCGGCACGTGTTTCCACGAAACGAGTTTCAGATTTTTTTGCGCCAACGGCAAAACCTGTTTCAATACAAACAACAGCGTCAATTCGTTCAGGGCGTATTCCGCCATGCGCGCGGAACCTTTGTCGAGCGCGGTGTTTTCCACCATCGCAGCGGCGACAGGACGGATTTTTTTGTCGGCGATGAGATTGTCCAGCATCGTTGGCAGATTTACGCGTTTCAAATAATCTTGTCCGTCATACGCGACGAGCAAAGGCGCCGGCTCGTTCGTCGGCGGTTGATACAAATGAACTTTACGCGTATGGCCCACAACCATGCCGGGCGCGGTCAATGGGTGCGTGGTGACGCGCCCGCGCGCAATGCCGCGCCGCTTTTCCGTGTACGGCGTCGGCGCAATACCGGGCATATAGAAAAAATTATTGATTGCGCCAAGACCGTTTGGGGTTGTGCGCGCATTGAATGGGTCAAGCACACGCCCGCGCGCATTCACAAACGCATATTCGATGTACGCGTTTTGCGGAAACTCCAGCGTCAGTTTCCACACGCCGGGCGCGTGCGGTTCAAGATTCAGCGGCTTGCGCGGCGAGTGCGGCGCGTCCCCTGCCCACGCGTTGAAATCGCCCATGAGCTGCGGCGCGCGTTTACCGCGCCACACAAACGTCACTTTATTCCCGTCAATCAACGGCGCGCCCATGCGCTGCACGCGCGCCGCCAAATCCGGCTTCATGGCGGCGCCTCCAACGGCGGAAACGCGAGCGCGTCCATGAAAATGTCATTGAACTCGCCGCGCCCGGACAATTCCACGTACTCGATAAATTCGGGAATGCGGTTCGCGGCTTCGCGTTCGCGGAAACTGAGCAGCGCGATTTTGGCGCCTTCGCCCGCGCTGTTGCCTACCGCCACAATTTTTTCTACCGGCACCCATGGCACGAGTCCGATGGTGCGCGCACTCGCGGGATTGATATAACTCCCGAATGAACCCGCGAGCAGCACCTCGTGCAAATCGTTCGCGGTCACGCCCATCTGCTGCATCAGCACCATCACGCCCGCCGCAATCGAACCTTTGGCAAATTGCAGCGCGCGAATGTCCTGTTGTGTCAAGACGATATTCGATGCCGCATCGCTCAGGCGGAACGCACGCACGCCGTCAACAACGCACAACCGTTCGCACAGCGCGTCCGGCAATTTCCCCTGCGCGTCTTCGGGACGAATCAAACGTCCCGATTCGTCCACCACGCCGGCGCGATACATTTCCGCGACGGCGTCCACCAATCCCGAACCCGCAATCCCAATCGGCGGCAAATGATTGCCGCCAATCAATTGCAAATGCACCTCGCCTTCGGGCGTGATTTGAATTCCTTCAATCGCGCCGTCGCTCGCGCGCATCCCGTGTTTGATTTGCGCGCCTTCAAACGCGGGACCCGCGGGCGCGGCGGTCGCCAGTGTCCCATTCACCGAACCCAAAACAATTTCGCCGTTCGTGCCGACATCAATCAACAAACGCAATTTGCCGTCTTTGTTACGCGTCAAATCCGTTGCCAAAATGCCCGCGACAATATCCGCGCCGACATACGCGCCGAGATGCGGCAGGGTCGAAACGCGCGCTTCGGGATGCAAACGCAGCCCAATCTCCGCCGCGCGAAACACGACGGGCTGTGTAATCGCGGGAATAAAGGGCGCGACCGAAATCGGTTCGGGGTCAATGCCGAGCAATAAATGCAACATCGTCGCGTTGCCGACCACAACCGCTTCGTAGATGTTTTCGCGCGCAATACCCGACTGCGCGGTGAGCTGGTCGAGCAAAGCGTTGAGCGTTTCGATAATGCGCGTTTGCAATTCATTCAATCCGTCCCGTTCCATCATGGTGTGCGAGACGCGCGAAATCACATCCGCGCCGAACGATGCCTGACGGTTCAATTCCGATTTGACGGCTTCGACCGCGCCGGTATTCAGATTCACAATCGCGCCGACCACCGTCGTCGTGCCAATGTCCACCGCCAAGCCGTAATTCTTTTCGCGCGTATCGCCGGGTTCGAGCGCAATCCATTCGTCGCCCACAATCACAGCGGTCACTTGAAAATTATTCGCGCGCAACAGTTTCGGCAAGGTCCGCCACAACGCCAGATTGCTGTGAACGTCATACCCTTCCTTGTACAATGCGTCATGCACGCGCTGCAAATCCGAAACCTGGTCCTCTAAATTCGGCTCGGCAAGTTGCAGAAAAATTTTTGCGACATTGGGATTGAGAATGACGTGATGCCCGTACCCGAGCAGCGCGGCTTTGGGGTTGCCCATCAAGCGCGGCACATCCACGACACAATCGGAATGCAAGACCGCGCGGCACGACAACCGCCATCCTTCCGCCAAATCTGCGTCCGAAATAAATTTGCGGTCGGCTTCGCGCACCGGCGCATTGCCCTGCACGATGCGAACTTTACATTTGCCGCACGTGCCGCGCCCGCCGCAGGTAGAATCAATCGCCAGCCCCATCCAATTCGCGGCATTAAAAATCGTCGTGCCTTCGGGCGCGTTGGTTATAGTTTCACTGGGGAGAAAATGAATTTCGTATTTCATCAAACGTAATCAGTATAGGTAGCACCCCACTAAATCGTGGAGCAAGTCGAACTTGAACAAAAGCGAGTCCAT
>CAZXYP010000087.1:0-16388 GCA_964644955.1 uncultured Anaerolineales bacterium
ACAAATCACAAATCACAAATCACAAATCACAAATCACAAATCACAAATCACAAATGTTCTCCCTCCGTTTCGACCCCCGCGCCATCGAATTCTGGTCCGCCCGCTTTGGCGCGGATGAATCTGCCACGCGTTTTTTCAACGAAATTGTGCCGCGCACGCGTGCACGCGGTTATCTCACCAAAGCCGATTTCGTCACGCTCTGCGAGTGGAACAGCACGCGCCCGCGCAAATTGTATCGTTCCAACGCCGAAGATTTCATCCGCGAAATCACGCGCGTCTCGTTTGCGACAAAACATGAACGTGTGCGCGTAGAGGTTTTGACCCTGCTGAATGGCGTTTCGCTCGCTACGGCGTCCGTCTTGCTTCATTTTTGCGCGCCCGACCCGTACCCGATTCTGGACCAAAATTCGCTGTGGTCTCTGCATGCGACGCCGCCGAAAAAATTCGATTTTGAATTTTGGCTCGCCTATGTCCAATATGCGCGCAAACTTGCCCGGCAAGCCAAAGTAGATATGCGAACGCTCGACCGCGCGTTGTGGCAGTATGCGCGCGAGAATCAGTAGAAATTCAAGATTCAAGATTCAACTCTCCAGTCTCCAGTCTCTAATCTCCAGCCCCCAATGAATATCCATTCTCTCCCCCGCTTTCCCCTCGCCACGCTGCCGACACCGTTGGACGAACTGCCGCGTCTTTCACAAGAACTTGGCGCGCGTGTCTTGATGAAGCGCGATGATTTGACCGGCTTTGCTTTGGGCGGTAACAAAGCGCGCAAATTGGAATTTCTTATCGCGGACGCGTTGGCGGAAAACGCGGATGTGGTCGTCACGGGCGGCGGCGTCCAGTCGAATCATATCCGCACGACGGCGGCAGCGGCGCGCAAAGCGGGACTCGATGCGGTGGGGATATTCTTTGCCTCACAGCGCGGCGAGCGAAACGGAAATCTATTGCTCGATGAAATTCTCGGCGCGCAGTTGATTTATTTTAATGCAAACAAAAATGAAACCGAACGCGCGATTGAAACCGTGTGCGATGATTTGCGCGCACAAGGACGCAAGCCGTACTTGATTCCGGTTGGCGGCTCGACCAAACGCGGCTGTGTGGCGTACATGCTCGCGGTAGAGGAATTGCAAGCACAATTGCGCGCGCAGAATATTCAGCCCGACGCGATTGTAATTACAACGGGTTCGTGCGGCACCCACGCGGGAATTCTGGCGGGCGTAAAATTTTTCGGGATGAATGCGCCGGTACACGGCATCACGGTCAGTCGCCCGGTAGAGGAATGTCGCGCACGCATTGCGCGCTTGATGCACGAAACCGCGCAGTTTATCGAACACGCGCTGCCGCTCGACGACGCCGAAATTATCGTACATGGCGAATACATTGGCGAGGCGTACGCGAAAATAACACCGGAAGCGCGCAGTGCCATTTACCGGGTTGCGCAACTGGAAGGAATTTTTCTCGACCCCGTGTACACTGCCAAGACCATGGCGGGTCTGTTTGATTTGATACGGCGCGGCGTGTTGAAACGAGACTCGACGATTGTGTTTTGGCACACCGGCGGGACGCCGGGGCTGTTTGGTTTTCCAAAGGATGTTTTGGCGCAATGAAAAAAGCGAGATGAAATTTCGTCTCGCTTTTTTTCTATTCGTTCGTACGCAGGGCTTGCGCGCGCGCTTCATTTTTTTCCGTCGGCGTTTTTTCGCGAGCGCGCCATTTCACAATCGTTCTCCGAACCGGCGGCAGGCGCACAAACAAGAGCAAACCCACCGCCACCGCATAAATCAACGGTTCCCATTTTTCGGCGGCTTTGGCTTGCCAAAAAAAATGCAGCATCACCAAAACGCCGACGGGATAAATCAACGCGTGCAGTCGCGTCCAATTGCGTTTCAAACGGCGCTGCCAACCTTTGGTCGAAGTGACGGCGAGCGCGACCAGAATCAACAGCGCGCCGAGTCCGACGAGAATGTACGGTTTGGTCTGAATGCCGTCGTCGAGAATAAATTGCAAATCAAAACCGTAATCGAGCGCGATAAAATTCGCAAAATGCAGCGCCGCATACAAGAACGCATACAGCCCCAACGCGCGTCGGACGCCAATTCCCTGACGAAAACCTGTCAAGATATACAGCGGTGTTGCGGACAAACACAACAGCAGCAGAATCATTGCCGTGCGTCCGGTGATGTTATTGATGGTGGCGACGGGGTCTGCGCCCAACGAATTGTTGAACCAGCCCCAGACGAGCCATGCCAACGGCAGCCACGCGCCGACGTGAACAATAACGCGCAGCCAATTCTCGCGCAGCCAACCCGGTCTTGTATTTTTTTGTAGCAGCGGTGCAGCGGACATTGTGTCTGTTCCTGTGTGTCTGCAAATGTTCAACGCTTTACGTTTCAACCTTGAACGTTCCTAATAATTCGCGCTCAAATCCAAACCATTATACAAGCTTGCCACTTGATTTTCGTACCCGTTAAACATCAGCGTGCGGCGGCGCCCCGTTTGTCCGATGCGGCGCTCACTGGCTTGCGACCAGCGCGGGTGGTCCACTTCGGGATTCACGTTCGCGTAAAAGCCGTATTCGTTCGCCGCCGCGTCCATCCACGCCGAAACGGGCATCTGGTCGGTCAATTCGATTTTTACAATCGCTTTGATGCTTTTGAATCCGTACTTCCACGGCACCACCAAACGCACCGGCGCGCCTTGTTGGTTGGTCAGCGGTTTCCCGTACATGCCCGTCGCCAAAATCGTCAAATCATTCAGCGCCTCGTCCACGCGCAAACCTTCCACATAGGGCCAGGACAAGATCGGAAAATTTTGATTGGGCATTTGGTCTTTGCGAAACACACTCGTGAATTTCACGTATTGCGCTTCGGGTTTTGGTTCGACCATTTTCAGCAGCGCGCCGAGATGAAAACCCGCCCACGGAATCGCCATAGACCATGCCTCGACACAGCGCAGCCGATAAATGTATTCGTCATGTTTGAATAACGTGTACAATTCATCCAGCGAAAACACGCGCGGTTTGTTGACCAGACCCGTGACTTCAACTGACCAGGGCGTCGTCGAAAAATTCTGTGCCGCCGGCGCGACGCCTTCTTTGCTCGTCGAAAATTCGTAATAATTGTTGTAATTGGTGATTTGTTCGAACGTGTTGAGGGGGTCGCCCAATTCGTCCGTATTCATACTCGCGTACGGTTCGGCATGAGCGAGCGCAGCGGGCAAACCATTCACCATCGCGGCGGAGGTCGCGGCGGCAGTTTTTTGCGTGCCGGGTGGAATGGGCGTAAGCGTCGGGCGCGCCGTGGTGGGTTGCGGCGTTTCGGCAGGTGCGCCGGGCGAACACGCGGCTAAAATCAACGCGCCTGCCGCGACGGGAATGGCGCGCACCAAAAATTGGCGGCGATTCATTGTAAAGACCATTGTTTCACCGGGGGACGGATTTTGCTTCACCATTCAAAACTCCTGCTTTCGTTCTCTCTGGGACAAATCTTCTCTTGATGATACGTTTATCATGCCGGATAGTTCTCAATTCCGCGTAAAGGATTTATTAAGCAAATCTTACATGGCGCAGATTAAACCCGAGTTAATACGGATTGCGGCGCGTCAAGTGCGCGTGTGGCGCGGGGGTAACGGCCCGAATCTCTTGTTGCTGCACGGCGGCTTGGGCGACGCGCAATGGCATTGGCATCCCGTGTGGGAATCGCTGGCGGAAGCGTTTCACGTTGCCGCGCCCGATTTGCCGCGTTTTGGCAATACGGTCGCCGTGCCGGATTTGTCGTGGACGGAATTGCTCGAATGGCTTGCGCGCGTACAAGAGCTCTTCGGCATGTCCAAAGTAGTCGTGGCAGGCAGTTCGTTCGGCGCGGCTTTGGCGCGGTTGTATGCGGCGGGGCATCCGTCGCGCGTCACGCGTGTAATTTTGGTGGACGGCGGACAAATTCCTACGCCGCCAAAATTTGTGCGCCGCGCGGCAGCGGCATCCTGGAGCGCGCCGTTGTTTGAATGGGCGCGGCGGCAAGCGTTTTCGGAAAAAGGTATTCGCCGCGCGTTTGCCAATCCCGCGCTTGTCTCGCCGGAGGTCATGCGCACGAGTCAAGACGCGTCGCACGGTTTTGTCGCATTGCTGCGGCAGGTGGTGCTGAGCGAGTTGCCCGCGCAAACCATTCCATGGCAGCCGACGCAGTTGATTTGGGGTGAGCGCGATAAATTGTCACCGCTCGCTCGCGCACAGGAAGTTGCGGCAGAAATTCCCGACGCGCGTTTAGCCGTTATCAAGAACGCGGGGCACCTGCCGCAGTTGGAAGACCCGTTATCGTTTGTGCACATTGTGCGCGCGTTTTGCGAAGCATAAAAAAAAAGAATCGGCGCGCAAGACTGCCGATTCTCTCAACCGTCATGAACCGAATGCGGCACGCTCAAATTGCCAGACTCTGCGCGGCGTGTTCGTGATGCACAAACTCGTGCGCGTCGGTTTGATACTGTCCCAACAAATCGTCAAACTCCTGGACCGATTCGGCGGTGAGCAGCGGCACGCGCAAATGCGCCGCGCCGTACAACCCCGTGATGTAGCGCGCCGCGTGCTTGCGAAACAAAATCAATCCGCCGCGCTGTCCGTAAAATTCCAAATTCAACGCGAGATGCCGGCGCAGTAAATCCACGCGTTCTTGTAATGAAACCTCATTGCGGTCCCGTCCCGAAAAAATCCACGGATTGCCAATCGCGCCGCGTCCAATCATTACGCCGTCACAGCCCGTATGGTTTTTCATGCGCGCGATATCCGCGACGGTTTTGACATCGCCGTTGCCAATGACGGGAATGGTCAATGCTTGCTTGATTTCCGCGATCGCATCCCAATCCGCGCTGCCGTGATATGCCTGTGCTTTGGTGCGCGCATGAACTGCAATCAAACTCGCGCCATTGTCCTCCAGAATTTTTGCAATCGTCAAATAATTGCGCGCGTCATCGTCCCAGCCCAAACGAATTTTGCCTGTCACCGGCACGCGCAATTCACGCGACACGCGCGCAAAATAATAGGCAATCCGTTCGGGAAAGCGCAGCATGCCCGACCCCGCGCCGCGCTCAGCAATGTCTTTGACATAGCAGCCCATGTTCAGGTCCACAATGTCGGGTTCGAGCTCCTGCACGCGTTTTGCCGCTTCGACCAAACGGTCGGGTTCGTGCCCGTAAATTTGAATCGTCATCGGTTTTTCCGACGCATCAAATTTCAATTTTTGCGCGATGCTGTCGCCCCACCGCTTTTGCAAAATTCCATCCGCATTGGTGAATTCGGTGTAGGACATGGCGGAACCGAGTTCGTAACAAATCAAACGGTACGGCAAATCGGAATACCCATCCATCGGCGCGAGAATGGCGTCCCCGTACACGGGGACATCGCGCACAAAAAACGTTGCGCGCGTTGGACGCGTCTTGCGCGGTGCAAGCTGTGCGGTCGAGACATTCGGATAGGTCAACATGGCAGATGGATTATACGCATCGCGTCAAAAAAACAGAAACCCGTCTCGCGCGTGTTGGGCATCGAGACGGGTGAACACTTTTTTTGGAATCGCGAGGTTACGCGATGGGTTTCCAACCGGCATTGCCTTCCGGCGTAGAGGTTGGCGCAAGCGGCGTTTCCGGCGCGGATGGTGTGTCTTGCAATGAAGCGGGCGATGTGGGTGTTGGTGTTTCGGTTGTCTCGGCGGTAGGCGGCGCGCTCTCCGGTGTTTCTTCCGGAGGCGGCTCGATGATGGGCTGGTTGTCCACCGGTCCGCTCGGTTGAATAAAGCGCGCGGCAATCCATCCTTCGATGATTTTTGTATCGCGTTCGAATTGAATTGCCAGCCAGCCGGGCGTTTTGCTTTGTCCCACAATCAGAACATGGTCATTGCGTTTGAGTACGTCAATGGTACGATACTGGGTGCCGGGGCCCGCGCGTACTTTGAGTCGTTCGGCAGTAATGACACCGTCAACGCCTTGAATACCAAAGGTGCGTTGGTTCGCAGGGTCTTGCGTCGCTTCCACCGGCGCGGTTGAGAATTCGGGCGCCGCGCCCGCCGCGCTGCTCGCGCCAACGGCAGGCGCAGTCGGCTGCAATTCCAATGCCACCGGCGCTTCGGTCGGTTGTGGTGATTTGGTGTTTTGTGCCGGCGCGGGCGGTGCGGCAGGTTGAGATTGGTTTGCCGCTTGTGTCGGTTGTGCTTTGGCGGCGCGCGTTGCAGGCAGTGTTTGCGGAACGGTATCTGCGGCTGCCGCAGGCGATTCGACCGTAATCATAATGGGCGTCGGCGCGTTGTTTGTATCTGCGACATTGCTTTGGACGGGCGCGGCGGGCAAGTCGGTCGGCGCAGTCGTCGCCGCCATCGCCACCATCACGGACGGCGCTGCCACAGGCGCCGCTTCCTGCATCATGGCGGTATTTCCGCCGGACGGTTGACGTATCAAAGTTCCAACCAAGAGAATCACAAACGCCGCAGTAGCAGCAACGGCAACGCCGCGCAAGCCCCACACCATCCACCCCGGCGCGCTGCGCGCGGGGGCGCGTGATGTGACAGGCAATGTGAATTGACGCGGTAACGCCGGCGCGGGAGTTTGCTTGAGCAAGCTCACCGTCCAACGCAACGATTCCAAAGACGCGCGCGCGCGTTCGCTGGTCTGCAAATGAGCTTCGACCATTGCGCGTTCTTGCGGCGAAAGCGCGTCGTCCAAATAATCGGACAGGCGCTCTTCCACCCACGCGTCCATATCATGAATTTGATTCTTGGGCTTGAACATTTTCCATTTCAAGAGATTGATTCTCTTGTTTCCTGTTCTTTAGACGATAGGAATCGGGCAAAAGTTCCCGTTGCTGCAAAAGGAATTCGCGCATTTGCGCGCGCGCGCGTGACAGCCGTGATTTGACCGTACCGACATTCGCATTCGTCGCAAGCGCAATTTCTTCGTACGCAAAGCCATCCACATCGGACAAGACCAACGTGATGCGCTGGTCGTAGGGCAGGGACTGCAAACCTTTTTGAATCCAGGCGGCGAGCTCCTGGCGCTCGGCAAAATCGTGCGGCGCTTCTTCGCGCGCTTCCCCCAAACCGGGCGCAGGATTGTCGGGGTCCACCAACAACGCATCCAGCGAGGCGGTGGGTTTGCGTTGTTTGGCGCGCAGTTGGTCGTAACAGGCATTCGTCACAATACGCAGCAGCCACGCCTTGAACGAACCGCCGCGAAACGATTTGATGTTTTTGTACGCATTGACAAACGCGTCCTGCGTCGCGTCGGACGCGGCATCGCCGTCGCCCAACACACGATACGCCGTGTGGTACACCAGCGATTGATAGGCGCGCACCAATTGATTGAACGAAGACACATCGCCGCGCTGTGCCTCTGCAATCATTGCCTGTTCATTCATACTGTAAGCGTCGGGAAAAGGGAGCGTACAATGAAAAATTTGGAATTGCCCGCACAGTGCATACGGGCAATTCCAAGTCTTTTAGGACGCAGGTTAGAGTTGACATTTGTTTTTTTCGCGTCTATATTTGACGCATTGATGCCGAAGTGGCGGAACTGGCAGACGCGCACGACTCAAAATCGTGTGAGGTTCACCCTCTTGGGGGTTCGACTCCCCCCTTCGGCACACGGAGATTATAGTAGCATCGTGGTATTGTACAAAACATTGCACTCGCTGTTAAAAGTTTTTTGAACATCATCCGACGGATGATGCGGCAGGAATGCGTTTTCCCACAACGTTTTCTGCAGACGCCGTGCGTCATTCTGCCCATTCCCAGGGGGGCGAATCAAAAGAATGACGCGGAAACGCTTTCGCGCGTTCGTTTTCCCACTCGAGCGCGCTCAAGCGGCAAGGTAGTTGGATTCCAATTTCCGACCGTTTGTTGTCAGTTGGCTGCTTGCGTTGTGCGCGGGCATCGGCGTTGGGCTATTTCTCGCCTGGTACATTTTTCCCGTGAGTTATACGAACGCGCAGCCCTATGATTTGACCGCTTCGGACAAGGACGATTATATCAAAATGATCGCCGCGTCATACGCGCTGGACAACAATTTCGCGCTGGCTTCCCAGCGGCTCTATTATTTGCAGCTGCCGGATGCCGCCGCGCGCTTGACCGAGCTCGCGCAAGCAGAGACCAATCCGCTCAGCCAACAAGCCATGGTCAAGCTCCGTTTGAGTCTGGATGCTCCGGTGGCTGCGGCAAAACGCGCGACGTTTACGCCGCGCCCGACGCGCAATTTGACGCCCCAGTCTCGCGTCACCGTCATTGTCCTCGAACCTACCGCAGTCGTGCCAACACCGATTCCGCCGACGCCATTGCCGACGCCGATTCCGCCGACTTCGGAACCGAATCCGAATGCGCCGCGTTTTGAATTGATTGACAAGCGCGCGTTGAATTGTGTGAGCGTAGGCGGCGGCGCAAGCATTCAGGTCGAGGTGCGCGATGCCAACGGGCGCGGGCTGCCCGGCATCCTCATCGAGGTCAATTCCGCGCGCGGAAACGAGCAATTTTATACCGGGCTCAAGCCCGAACGCGGCATCGGGTATGGCGATGTCGCCGTTTTACCGGGAATTTACACCGTACATTTGGTTGAAAATGCAAATAGTGACGCGATTGGGGATTTGCGCATTGACGCTAATGTTGTAGAATGTAGGAACGACTTTGCAGCGACGCAGGGCTGGTATCTGGTTTTCCAACAGGTGCCATAATCATGCACGCCTCCTTGGGAGGCAATCGCCCAACCAGGGTCCGGGAATTCTTTACTCAATGACGAGAGACGAATTCGAGTACGTTTGAATTCGTCGCAAAGAATCCTTAAGGAATTTACAAGCACGTGATACCGCAACCGCTCGATCAAGTTCCGTTGTTTGCGCGCCTGTCCGAGGACGAACGCGAACTACTCAGCAGCCGACTTCGTCACCAAGAATACAATACAAATACGCTCATTTTCGCTTCCGGGCGACCCGCCGAACTCATGGCAGTCATTGTGCAAGGTTGGGTCAAACTGGAAAGTGACACGCCGCAGGGACCGATTGCGCTTGCGAATCTCGGCGCGGGCAGTCTGATTGGCGAAGTGGATTTACTGCTCAATCGTCCTTTTTCTACCTCTGCCCGCGCGGCAACCACATGCAGTCTCTTGGTCTTGTCGCGCAACGATTTGCACGACCTCTTTTTGCAATACCCCTCTATCGGTTTGAAATTCAGCGCCACGCTCGGCACACGCGTCGCCCATCTTGACGAATATCTCGTCACCCAACGTCTTTCCACCAATCCCATGCTCAGCGCGCTTTCGGATGCCGAAGCGCACGCGCTGGCAAAGCGCTTGCAGTTTCGCGCGTATGAACGCGGCGATACCATTTTCGCGGGCGGGGATGCGGCGGAAGCGGCATACCTCATCGAGTCCGGCGTCGTGCGCGTGATTACCGATTCACGCGATGGGGAACATTATCAGGAATTGCAAGAAGGCGAACTCATCGGGCAGACGGCGTTGATTACAGGCAAACCCCAACCCTCAACCGCATTTGCCGTGACCGAAGTGAGCGCGTGGTATTTGTCGCGTAACGATTATCTCCATCTGATATCCGAACAACCGACATTGAAGCTCGCCTTTGCGCGCGCATTGGCGGAACCGTTGAGCATTGACGAACAGGCGCAAGCGGTTGAACGCTTGCAGGCATTGCCTTTGTTTGCCGACGCCGACCGGAACGCATTGCAAGCGATTGCGGAACGGCTCGTCATGCGGCACTATCCCGCCGGTGAATTGATTTACGCGGAAGGCACGCCGGGCGATGCCATGTACTTGTGCGAAACCGGACGCGTGAAACTTGTGTCCGATGCCGCGACCGAAGCCGAATTGCGCGACCGGATCATGCCGGGGCAATCGTTTGGCGAAATGGCATTGCTCACAGGGCGCACGCGCGGCGAAGCTGCCAAAGCCATAGACGACAGCACGCTCTGGGTTTTGTACAAAACCGAATACGATGACCTCATCGTCCAGCATCCGGCGTTATCACTCGCATTGTCTCGCGCCCTCAGCTCCAAGCTGGGCAATGCAGAAGGCGATGTTGTGGAACGACATTTGCGACAATTGAATCTTTTTGCGGGTCTTTCGCAAGCCGAACTGCGCGAAGTGGCGCAATATGTGCAGCCGCTGCGTTTTCGCACCGGTGAAACCATTTGTTTTGCCGGACAGCCCGCACAATTTGTATATATCATCGAAGGCGGCGAAGCGCGCCAAGTCGCGCAAGGCGCGAATGGGCAGACCATTGTTCTCGATTTGCTTGGTCCCCAGGAATCGTTTGGCGAGCAAGCCGTTGTCCAAAACAGCACGTATCCCGTTACCGTGCAAGCGGTCGGCGATATTGAATTGTGGGCAATCACCAAGGGCGACTTTGACCGCATGTTGGCGCGTTATCCCGCGCTGGCATTGAGCGTCACACGCCGCATGGCAGAAGAATTGGAACATGCCCGCGCGCGGTCGCCGCGTGTCTCGAGCGCGCCGCCCCTGCGCGCGCCCGCGGCGCAAACGTACGCGCAGCCCGCGGTCACATACGCCGCCGCGCCGCGCAATGGTGGAAATGGCAATGGCGGCAGCAGCTATGGCGCGCGCCCTCCACAAACGCCCTTTCCCGCGCAACCTCAGCCCGCGCGCGCGCAAGCCGCGCCGCTGCCGGGGAACAATGTCGGTGTGCGTCCCGCGCCTGCCAAGCCGTGGGAACGTTCCGGCAATGTGATGCGTCCCATGCCCGCTTCCACCGCGCGTCCGGTACAGCGCGTTGTCGGCGCCGCGCACATGGGCATGGCGATGAAAAACGGTCGCCCCGGTCTCATTACCTGGTTCACGCGTCTGAGCCCCGGCAACAAGATTGCGGCGATTCTGATCAGTCTTTTTGCGTTGTGGATTGTGGTCATGCTGCCGTTATGGATGATTTATGCCGTCTTGACTTCCGGATTTGGCGGCAGCAACAACAACAACAGCGGCGATGAGTTACCTCTTGTGGTTGCCGGCAATCGCCCCAGTCTCTTTGACGTCAAGATTGCATACAAAATAAAAACCGCGACGCCAACGCCGCTCCCGCCGACTCCGGTTCCGCCGACTCCGGAGCCGACGAAAAAGCCGGTCGTGCGCGCTCAACCCAAAACAGAACCGATCCCCGAAATCGCCGCGCAAGTCCAGGACCCAGCCACGATGTCTGCTGTGGCGGTTTCTGCTGCGCCACAAGCGCCACCTCTACCGCCGCGCAAATGGGATTCGCGCCTTGGTTCCGGCGGGCTGCCTTTGTTACAGGATATTGGCGTCACCGAAGCGGTTGTTTCCTCCGGTCAAGCATACTGGCGGTTAGTGGATATGGTCTTTCAAGATGCCGGTCAGGAATCGGGCAACGACCATACCATCTATATCAAATTGATTGACGAAAATGGCGCGCGTGTGAACGACAAGGTCGTCGAGATTTCGTGGGATGAAAGCGGTGCTATCGAAATTCAACGTCTTTCCCTCGCCGACCAGAAACCGAAAGGCGATTACTGCGACTGTAATTACAACTGGCCCATGTACGGCGCCGGATATCGCGTTCGCGTGGACGATGCTATTCCCAGCGACCGGGTGTACGGTATGATTATGCCGATGCATCGCCATGTCAATTACCGTTTGACGTTTCAACGGGTCATCATGCCATAAACCAAGCGCCGTGAGTTCCTTCACGGCGTTTGTCTATTCATTTCTTTTGGGTAACGAATCGGACCGGTTTCCGCCGGTCTGATTTTTACAACTGCAAAACGCCAAGGACGGGTCTCGGGCAAATCCAAACGGCATGTTCGGTGGGCGGTGTTTTTCATCGCACCAGTAAACCGGATTCATCTCACCACCCCTCGCCGTCGGACCACGACGTCCCGCGTTGACGCTCAATGTCGAGTCGGCAATTCACACGTCCCGAAATCGTTTTTGCAGTTTTCAAGGCGGAGCAGCTTGCGTGCTCGGACGAGCACCGCATTGCTCCGCCTTTTCTTGAGTTTCGGCGGAACGCAATTTTCCCCTCACCGCGTTTCTCGTTATAATGTTTTGACGTCATCATGTTTGAACTTGTCTTTCTCGGTACGTCCGCCTCCGCGCCCAGCGTGGAACGTAATCTCACTTCGACGCTGTTGATTCACGAAGGCACGCGTTTCATGCTCGATTGCGCCGAAGGCACCCAGCGTCAGATTTTGCGCAGCGGCGTCGGGTTCAAAGACCTGCGCCGCATCTTTTTGACGCACGGGCATCTCGACCACATTCTCGGCATTGGCGGTTTGGCTTCGACGCTCGGGCAGTGGGAGGTGCAAAGTATTTCCAAACTTGAAATTTATGGCGGGCGGTGGGCGCTCGACCGTGTGCGCGATTTGATGAAAGTGGTCATGCGCGGCAAAGAAGTCGAAATTGAAATTGAATATATTGAAATCAAACCCGGCGTCCTGGTGCGCGAGAAAAATTTGACCGTCACGGCGTTCAGCGTGTTGCATCGCGGCACCGGCAACTTTGGCTTTGTGTTTGAGGAAAAAGCCAAGCGCCCGTTTTTGGTCGAACGCGCTGAAGCATTGGGCGTGCCCATCGGTCCCGAACGCAAACGACTCGTCGCTGGCGAAAGCATTACGCTCGCCGACGGCTCCGTCGTTCACCCCGAACAAGTTTTGGGTGAACTCGTGCCCGGCACCAAATTTGTGCATGTGGGCGATGTGGCGCGCATCAATGAAATCATCGAACCCGCGCGCGACGCGGATGGGTTGGTGATGGAGGCGACGTATCTTGCCGCCGACCGCGACATTGCGCGCAAGCACGGACACATTACCGCCGCCGAAGCCGCGCAGTGCGCGCGCGAAGCGAATGTGAAACTGCTTTTTCTCACACACATTTCGCGCCGCTACCATGGCGCCATCGTCGCCGCCGAAGCTGCCGCCATTTTTCCCAACACGATTGTGTGCAACGATCTCGACCGCTACACGGTGAAACAAGAAAAATAAAAACAGGGCAGAAAATTCCGTCCTGTTCTTTTCTCTCGCCTCCAAGGCGCAGAGGCGCAACGCAACCGCTTGTCTTTGCGTGTTCATCCGCGTTGCGCCGCGTCCAAAAATTCCCGCAGCCGCGCCAACGCGTCCGGCATATTCTTTCTGCCAAAGCCGATGCGAAAATGATTTTCTAAACGCATCGGCTGCGTGTCGTCGTCAAACAAACTCCCCGGCAATAACAACACCCCTTGCTGTGTCACCAACGCGTGACAAAATTCGTCTGCGTTCCCCTGCAATAATTTCGGAAACGCGATTGGTCCCGCATTTGGTCGCACCCACGCGAATTGGTCCGCATGTTCCGCGAAAAAGTCGTCCAGCAATTGCAAATTGCGCATGATGATTTCGAGATTGCGTTGTGCGAGTTGAACGCGATGGCGCAGCGCGAGTTCCGCCAAAAATTCGCTCGGCGCGCTGTTGCAAATCGTCGTGTAATCTTTGAGCGCAGCCATGTGTTCGTACACGCGCGCATTGCGCGTCGCAATCCAGCCGATGCGGAGACCGGGCAAGCCGTATGTTTTCGACATGACGCCGAGGGAAACCGCGTGGGCGTTCACATCGCACGCTGACGGCAAACGCGATGCCGCGTCATATTCCGCTTCGCGATACACTTCATCGGAAAACAAAATGAGATTGTGTTCGCGCGCGATTTCGTTCACGCGTAAATACTCTGCGTGCGGCATGAGATAGCCCGTCGGATTGTGCGGCGTGTTGACGACGATGGCGCGCGTGTTGGGACGAATCAACGCGCGCAATTCGTCCGCGTCCAATGTCCAATTGTTTTCCGCGCGCGCGCGCCATTGTGACACCGCACAGCCGATGCTGCGCGCCACTTCCGTCAGCGACTGATAACACGGTGCATGGACAATCACGTGGTCGCCCGCTTGCAGCGCCGCATGCATAAAAAGAAAAATGGCTTCTTCCGCGCCCGTATGCACGAGAATGTTTTCGGACTGAACGGTTTCATAGCTGCGCGCAATCTCCGCGCGCAGCGTCGGCGCACCCGGCGCTTCCGTATAACCGAGCCAATGCTTCTCAAAGCGCGCGCGCGCGTCGGGTTCGAGTTCCAGCAAATCGTGAACCGTCACGGCTTCGCAGTCGGACGAACACAGCGTGTATTGCACCGCAAACTCGTACTGCGCGAAATAGCGTTCGAGTTTGAAGGGAGTGACGTTCATAAAAGATCCTTCCGCGTACGGCGTTTCAACCACGACAAAACCACTGCGCCACTCAACAGCATCACACCACCGCACAATCCGCTCGCGGGCAATTGCGGCATTTGCGCGGGAACGGGGGTCGCGGGTTCCGGATTGGAATTTTCGGCGACGCGCGTCGGCTCGGTTGTTTCGGTTGCAGCAGGTGTCGCGGTGGATGCGTTCACGGCGGAAGACAATTCAAACGTCGGGCGCGGCGCGGTCGTGGGAACGCGCGCGGTGGAAATGTCGCGGGTGCGCGCGCCGATATGTTTGCGCCACGCGTTTTCCAATTCGTCCTGATTCATGTCATACACTTGCAGCAAACCATCGTCCGGCAGCGCGCCTCTTTCGTAAATATCCAACAGGGCCGAAAATTTCTCGATGCCATATTCCTCAATCATGAATTTCACCGCGCTGTAGCTTTGCCCGTACGCCAACTGCGCCTGTTCGGAATCTTGCGGAAAACGCTGCTCCAATTTCTTGAGCGGAATTAGCGTGTTGCGCCGCGTTGCCAAGAGAAACATGCGCTCGAATTGTTCGTCGGGCGCGTGGTCGCTCGTTTCGTTATACACCGCCAGCCCTTCGTCCAACCAGTGCGGCACGGACAATTCGCCAATCGTCCCGCGAATTTTGGAATGGAGAATCGCGTGGCTCAGTTCGTGGCTCGTCGCGCGCAAACCCCACTCTAGATTATCCGGCGCGAAATTGATCATGATGACGCCATAATCGGGAAACATACGCCCGCCGGTCCATTCTGCCGCAAAGGGCGGCAGCGCGGTGAAAAAATCTTGCTTGTTGGCGTAAATAAAAACCTTGTGCGGCGGAATGTTTTCAATGTTCAATTGTTTCGCCAAAAACTCGCGCGCCACCAAAGCGCGGGCAAACACGGCGGTTCCAAAATCGCCGCCGCCTTCGTACCAACTCACGCTCAAGACATCATTCGAGAAGGTTTGCCAATTGTGCGCGCGGTCCGTTACTACATAGCCCGCGCGCGGCGTATCCAATACATTGCCCGCCGTGTCCTCGATGCGCCACGTGTAATCGCCGTCCGTGCCCGGCGGCAGGTATCCGCCAAACGCGGACGATTGAAAATTCCACTCAAACCCGGTGCGGATACTTGTCGAAGGCGTAATTGGAATCGCATAACGCGAACCCAACGCGACACCGCGTTGGCGTACCGTCAGCGTCAATGCCCGAATCGGCGAAGCGCCCCTGGCTTCGAGGTTGAATCGCATGGCGCGCGGAAAGCGCATGTCCACGCTTTGTGACACGACGACGATGGACGATTGCGCCGACGCGCGCGGCGCGAGCAGCAACGCCAGCCCGAACAAAACGCAGAGGGAAAGAGTTGTTAGACGCATCGCGAAAAAACAAAACATGATTCAACTCGACGCGCGCGCAGTTGAATCATGTTTTGCGCTGTTCGGCATGTCCGCCTCAAATTCGTCGGCGTTTGCGCCAACCATACACGCCCACGATTGCGAGGGCAATGCCGCCGAACGGTATGCCGCACACACTGATGCCGCCTCCGCTATTTTGCGGCGCATTGGTGTTGGCGGGCGGCGCTTGCGTCGGCGACGCGGACGCGGGGGTGTTGACCGCCGAGACGGATGGAGGCGTCGCCGTCGCGCGGCCCGGCGATGCGGGTGTTTCCGCGGACGACAGCGCAAAAGTCGGCTGCGCGATGGGCGTCGCGGTCGCTTGCGTCGCGTACTCTTTTTGCGGCGCGCCCACTTGTTTGCGCCACATGTTTTCCAATCCGTCTTGATTCACACCCAAAACTTTTTGGAACGCGTCGTCTGCCGAGCCGCGCTTGAGTTCCTGAAAAATCTGCGTCATTTTCTCGCGCCCGAATTCATTCAAAATATATTCAACGACGCTGTAACCCTGTCCGTACATCAACAGTCCTTCGCTGTAATCGTTCGGGCGTGTGTTGGCATAGTTGCGCAAGCGGAGCAGGGAATCATTCTTGATGGCATTGTCTAACAGGGTCTGATAACGCTCCTCCATTTTTGGCGGGTCGTATTCGTAATAACTCGCCAGACCTTCATTCATCCACAAGGGCATCGTGACCTGTCCCAAACCCGAGCCGAGTTCCTGGTCAATGACCATATGCACCAGCTCGTGCGGCGCCGCCACAATCGCAAATTGCAAATCTTCGGGCGCG
>CAZXYP010000088.1:0-16366 GCA_964644955.1 uncultured Anaerolineales bacterium
TGGGCTTTGCGTTGGAGAATCAAGGCATCGTTCAAGTCTCGATGAATCTCACCGATTTCCATCTGACCGGCATGTGGACGGCGTTTCAGCACGTTCGCATGGAAGCAGAAAAACGCGGTGTGCGCGTCCTTGGCAGTGAATTGGTGGGACTTGTACCGCTCGAAGCATTGGCGCAAATCGCGCGCGAGGCGCTGCAACTCGAAGGATTCAATTCACAACAAATTGTCGAAGTGAAATTGTCAGAAGCGGAAAAGCAATAACGCGGTCAAAATCGGGACAAATTCCCCGCAAAATTAGTACCCATTCGGAATTGACGCAGTGCGTCATGAGGACTAGAATAGAGGTGTAGAAGGGAGTAGGAACCATGAATCCTTTAATCACGCTTGCGCTGTTTTGGGCAGCCATCATGCTTGCCGCTCTCGTGTTTGGTATTTTTTGCATCAAATACGGGCAATACACTTCCGGCAGCCGTCCTCCGCATCCGACCCTTGAAGTTTGAAACAACGCGCGACCCTTCATTTTTTAAAAAAGGCCCCCCCAACCAACAAAAAAAAACGCACCGTGCAAGGTGCGTTTTTTTTGCTGCGGGGCGTTACACAGAATCGCTGCCCGGCGCGTTTTACGCAGATACCACGCGTCCGCGTTTGACAACGGTCCGAATCGGATTCGTCCCATAGCGATATGCCAGATACCGATAGTCCGGCACATTCGTAATCAACACATCCGCGAGTTTCCCCGGTTGCAGTGAGCCGACGCGGTCGCCGACGCCCGTCGCGTATGCCGCGTTCAATGTCGCCGCGACGATGGCTTCCGCCGTCGTCAATTTTTCATAACGCGTCGCAATCGCCATCACCAACGGCATGGACTCGCACCAACTCGTGCCGGGATTCATATCACTGCCTAACGCAACGGGAACGTTTTCCTCAATGAAGGCGCGCCCGTTCGCAAAATCATGTTTACCCAAACCAAACGTCGTGCCGGGCAATAGCACCGCCATCACATTCGCGTCTGCCATCTGTTTCATCTCGTCGCGCCGCGTCACCATCAAATGGTCCGCGCTCACCGCGCCGAGTTCCGCCGCCAACGCCGCGCCGCCGAGATTCGCAAATTCGTCCGCATGAATTTTCAACGCGAAACCCAACTCACGCGCGCGTTCCAAAATTTTTCGCGCTTGCGCCAAATCAAACGCGCCGTCGTCGCAGAACACATCGCAGAACAGCGCACCGCGTATCGCAAATCGCGTATCGCGTATCGCCGGCAGCATTTCATCCACAACCAAATCCACAAATTCATCCGCGCGATTTTTGAATTCTTCGGGAATCGCGTGCGCGCCGATAAAGGTGGGAACGAGGTCTATCGCGTGTTCGGCATCGAGCATCACAATCGCTTGCAGCAATTTCAATTCGGTCGCGGTGTCGAGACCGTAGCCCGTTTTCGCTTCGACCGTCGTCGTCCCGTACGCCAACATGCGGTCGAGTCGCACGCGCGTTTCCGCGACGATTTGTTCCAATGACGCGGCGCGCGTTTGACGCACCGTGTTCATGATGCCGCCGCCTGTCTTGAGCAATTCGAGATACGTCGCGCCGCGCAAACGCATTTCAAATTCCTGCGCGCGGTCGCCCGCAAAAACGACGTGCGTGTGCGCGTCCACAAAACCGGGCAGCACGACACAATTTTGCGCGTCAATGGATTGCGTTTCAGCCGTTGCCAGCGCGCGAATTTCATCAGACGCGCCCACTGCGACAATGTTTTCGCCGCGAATGGCGACCGCGCCGTTTTCGATGATTTGCAAATCGCCTTGCGCGGCGCCGCGTTTGGGCGCATCGCCGGCGACCGTAACCAGTTGGGATGCGGAATGAATGATGAGGTCCATCTTACGGTAAAGGAATTCTGAAATATTCGAGCGCAACTTGAATCAGGGGCGCAATCAAAATGGCGGGGATGAAATTGGCGACGCGAATTTTTTTCAATTCGAGGAGCAGCAGCGAAATACCAATGATGACCGCACCGCCCGCCGCCGTCATTTGAATCACCCACGGCGTCGTGCGCGAAATATCGCCAAGCGACGCGCCGACCAGCATTGCCAATAACGCAATTCCACCCTGCACAATCAAAACCGTCGCGCCCGCAAACGCAACCCCGATGCCGAGAGTTGACGCAAACGCCAATGCCGCAAACATGTCGAGGAGGGACTTGATGGCAAGCAAACGATAATCGCCCAACATGCCATCCTGAATCGAACCGAGAATGGTCATGGGTCCGACGCAAAACACCAGCGACGCGGTCACAAAACCTTTGGTGAACGTTCCCGCTTCTTCCCCGCGCGAAAAACGCGCTTCGAGCCACTGCCCGAGCGCGTTCAATTTACCGTCAATATCGAGCAATTCACCGAGAATACCGCCAATCAGCAAACTGAATAACACAATCAACGCGTTGCCGGGCAGCGCCATCCCGACGCCCACAATGAGCGTCATGATGCCTAAACCCGCCATCACGGTTTGACGCATTCGTTCGGGAAACCGCGCGCCGAGCCACACGCCAAGCAGCGCGCCAATCAGAACCGTAATGACATTCAAAAGGGTGCCGGTCATGTTTTTAGTTTTCCAACCACCGGATATTTGTGAAACACCAAATCGCTGTGCGGCGCATGCGCCAATTCCGCCGTCAAGTCCTGCCCCGCCCAATGCAAATCGCGATGCAAGCCCGTGCGCCAAAACGAACTCGTCGTCACATCATAGACCAAACCATTGTACGCGACATACACCGGATTCTTGCGCGACGAGCCGTCACACTTGCGCAATTCTTGTGTCGAAATCTCGCGCAATTCTCCAGTCTTCAATCTCCGGTCTCCAATCTCTATTCTTTATGCCCCACGCGCGACCGCGCCAACGCGTTTTCGATTTCCTCGCGCGCATTGGGATTCAGATCCGCGTACGCGTGCAGCAACCCAAAATCGCCCGCCAACATCATATCGCCGTATGGCACCGCAAAATACGGTTTCAATGCAGAATGCAAAAGCATTGCGCGACGCGGTCCGGTCACTGCCAAAAAATCCAGGGGCTGCGCGCGCGTATCAAACAGGACCGCGCCGTGTCCTTGCGAATAAAAAATCTCGTCATTCGTCAGCGTACCATCCGCCAACGCGCGCAAAAAATGTTCCAACTGCGCCTGTTTCAATTCGCCCGTGTGATGCTCAAATACGCCCGTGATTGTGCCGTCGGTGAAACGGAACGCGAGCGCGTGAAAATTGCCAAGATTGGCAATCACCGCATTGGGGTGAGCGCTAACCCATTCATCATCCAACGCGCCGCGAATCGCCGCGGGCGCAGTATCCATCAACATCAATGGCGCAGCGTATCCGACGCTCGCGGCAACTGCGCGCATCCGCGTCAAACGTTCGGGAATCTCATCGCGCATGAATGCAAAGCCCGAAAGTTTTCCGGTTTCGCGAATGCGCCGCGCGAGGAATTCAAAACGAAACGTGCGGTCGCTCATGCCCGGCGGCGCGTTACCGTGGTCAAACACAGCGACCGCCAGCGCGTCAAACTCGGACGGCACGCCGAACGCGTCGAAGGCGCGCGCAATGGCATCCAAATCCACATCGCGCAATTCAACGCGCGTCGCATGGATGTTTTGCGCCTCGTCGTCACTCACGATGCGAATGCCGGACGCCTCGACCTTGTCCAATTCATCGTTGAACGTCAGCGCGGCGTCGCGTGTGGCGTACACCGCCAAGCCCGCGCGCAGATGGTCTTCTGCCGCCCAGCTGTTCGGACCGCCGCCCATAATCGTTCCGGTCAACACAACCGGGTCGCCGCGTTTCGTCGCCGCGCGAATTTGATTTGCCGCCAAAACCGTCGGTGAAGGCATCACCAGCTGCAAACAGTTTTCGATTTCGGTCGTCGAATCGAAAAGCAAAATATCCTGCGTGCCGGTGCCAATATCAACGCAGAGGATTTTCATGTGGCACGTATTATATCCAAAAAAGCAAACGGCGAGTCCTGAAGAGACTTCAGAACTCGCCGCGAACGCACCATCGGAATCGGTTCACATTTCAAATTTCACATTCGGCGCGCGCACATTCGGCGCGCCGCCGTTCGCGGGCAGCGCGTTGAGCGCGGTCAAAACATTGTCCAAGTTCGCGCCGCGTGCGCGCACCGCTTCAGCAAGCGTCGCGTGTTCGTCCACCGCGCAGCTCGCGCAGCCGCCAATGTGAAATGCCGCCAACACATTTTGCGCACGCGGTTCGCGTTCAAACAATTCAGCAAGCGACTGCTGGGGGTCAAAACGCATTTGCCCCGTCGCTTGCTGGAGCGCCACGTCGAGCGCTGCAACGCGCTGTTGGATTTCGTCATCCTTTTGGCGCTGCTCTTGACGCGTTTGATACAACGTTTCCGAGAGCCGCTGCATTTTTCCATTCAACGCGCGCAGCTCGCGCCACGCGCGCCATGCCACAAACAACGCGACCAACGACATTATCACCAGTCCGATTTCGACAAACGGCATTTTGTTCCTCGCAGGTATGATTTGCGAGAATTCTAAAACAAAAGAGCGCGCCGCGCAATGCTTTTTACACAACTCTAACGCCTTGGCGCGGCGCGGGTTTTACAATCTTTTGACGCTTACCGCCCCTGACGCGTGTTATAATTCAAATCGTTATGCGTGATTCCTACGGACGCGAAATTCATTACTTGCGTGTGTCGCTAACCGACCGCTGTAATTTTCGCTGTGTCTATTGCATGCCGGAAAAAGGCGTCGTTTTTCATCCGCACGACCATCATCTGAGCGATGCGGAATTGGTGCGCGTCATCGGTCTCTTGGCGACGCTCGGCTTTGACCGCATCCGTCTGACGGGCGGCGAACCGACGGTGCGTCCGAATCTCGTGCCGCTGGTGGAACAAATCGCCGCGCTGCCCGGCATCCGCGAAATTGCCATGACGACGAACGCGCTGCGTCTGGAAAAAATCGCGGAACCGCTCGCGCGCGCGGGCATGAAGCGCGTCAATATCAGCATTGACACGCTCGACGCGGAACGCTTTACGCGCATCACGCGCGTCGGCAAATTGGACGCGGTGTGGCGCGGCATTCTCGCCGCCGAACGCGCGGGCTTGACCCCCATCAAGTTAAATTCCGTCATCGTGCGCGGTTTCAACGAAGACGATATTACAGATTTGGCGCGTTTGACGGTGGATTATGCGTGGGACATGCGCTTTATCGAAATGATGCCGCTCGGTTCCATTTCCGATTTTCAAGTGGACAGCATCGTGACGGCGGACGAAATCAAAACGCGCGTCGAACAAACATTTGGAGAATTGATTCCGCTGGAATGGAATGGACACGACCCCGCGCGTCCGTATCAAATACGCGGCGGGCGCGGCACGCTCGGCTTTATCAGTTCGGTCAGCGCGCCGTTTTGCGCGGGCTGCGACCGCGTGCGGTTGACATCCGACGGGCGGTTGCGTTTGTGTTTGCTGCGCGATGATGAAGTGGATTTGTTGACGCCTCTGCGCGCGGGCGCGAGCGATGCGGAATTATCCGCATTGATGGCGCGCGGCGTTTATGAAAAGCCATGGGGACACGGCTTGGCGGAAAATGTGATTCCCGCGTCGCGCATCATGAGTCAGATTGGCGGATAGAAGTTGAAATTTGCGATTGACAAAAACGCGATTCTCATTACTATAGACGCACGGTAGTTGTCGAGAACCCTACCACAAGGAGAGATAAAAAAAATGATGACGGAAACAACAATCCCAACCATTAGCGATTTGCCGGTAACCACGGAACTTGTCGAGTTGACGCCGCTGGCAGCCGAAAAATTACAAGCCATAATGCAAGAAAAGAATCTGACCACGCACGGGCTGCGCGTATTTATTGCGGGCGGCGGCTGCTCGGGGTTCCAATACGGCATGGCGTTTGAAAATCAAATGGAAGAAGGCGATTACGTCTTTGAATCGCACGGCATCCGTTTGTATGTGGACCAGGCAAGCGCCATGTATTTGGAAGGCGCGTCGGTGGATTACGTGGACTCGTTGATGGGCGGCGGTTTCCGCATCGAGAATCCGAATGCCGTTTCCACCTGCTCATGCGGTCAATCGTTTAGCGCAGGCGCAGGAGACGGGGCGCAAGCCGCACATTCCCACGGCGGCGGCTGCGGCTGCGGTCATCACTAGATTCTTTGCAAACGTGATGAGGGCGATTTGGAATTTATTTTCCTTATCGCCCTTTTTTTAATTCTATGCGCGCGCGTTCACTGGGACTGCTTTTCCTCATCGGCATTTTCTCGGCATGTGCCAATTCGACTGCCGTTCCGCCAACTCCAAATACAATTCCGCCAACCCTTGCGGCGCCCGCACCCTCCGCCCCCCCCCCTCCACGCACCCTCGCGCGCACCGAAAAAATTCCGGTCGTGCAATTGACGGTCCCACCCGTCACCAACGCACATCCGGGCGCACACGTCGCGATAACAGCGCGCGTCGAACCCATGATTCTGGAAACCGGACGGACCGCAAGCGGCGCGACCTTTACGAGTTTGACGCGGTGGGAAAATGCCCGCATTACCGAAATGCAGTTTTGCATCGAAACAAAAAGACCTTGCGTGCCAACCGGCGAATGGATACCGTTTCAAGGCGAATGGCAGACGACCATTGACGTGGAGTGGCTGGGCGAACGCACGTATTGGCTCGGCGCGCAGTTTCGCGATGCGAGCGGTAAAATCATTCGCGGCTACAATCCCGCCAATCCTCCAACGCAGCTCGAATCGGGCGCGACGAATATCGTCATCCACAGCACAATGGATGCGCGCACGCCAATGGCAGCCCAACCCGCGTTCGTCCAAACGGCGATTGCAGCAACACGCATCGCGTATCCCGTCACCGGTTCGCTCGTTTTGCAAAATGGTATGTGCTGCGCGGGCGGCAAGGTCGGAACGGCGATTGAAATCAATGCCGCGTTCGACGCATCGAGTCCCAACTCGAATGTTACACACATGCGCTTGTTGAATCACTGCGGCGCGCAAAATGAAATGAACACTGCCCCGTGGGAACCCTTTGTCAAGCAAAAAACATTTCCCTATCAAATCAGCGTACCAAATTGGGTCGGTTGGTATTTGGCGGTGCAGTACCGCGACGCGAACGGAGATTTGTCGCCGATATATTGCGAGGACATTTCCATCGAAGGCATGACACGATAACGTTGGGAGCAGCCAATGGAAAAGACTTTTACAACCCACGACGGCATCGCACTGCGCGTGCGCGTGAACGAACCGGACGGTGAACCGCGCGCCGCATTGATTTTGATTCACGGCATCGGCGACCAATGCGACGGCGTGCCGTATATCACTGCCGCCAAAGCATTTGCCGCGCGCGGGATGCGCGTCCATCGCCTCGAATTGCGCGGACACGGCGCGTCGGGCGGTGACAAAATGTATATTGATTCGTGGCAAGATTTTCGGCATGACCTGCATCATTTTGTACAGCACGTCAAAAATCAATCTCCCGCGCTGCCCATTTTTATCGTCGGCATCAGCATGGGCGGTTTGATTGTGGTCAATTACGCGGAACATCATCCGGAAGATTTGGCAGGGGTCGTCGCGCTGGCGCCAGCGTTGGGCGATACCGGCGGCTCGCCCGCCTTGCGCGCCATTCTGCCGGTGCTAAACCGCTTGACGCCGCGTCTGCGCGTGGACCCAAAACTGGATTTGGCAAAATTGACGCGCAACGCGGAATTACAAAAGGAATATCTCGCCGACCCGTTGTATCAAAGCAAAATTACGCCGCGCATCGCGTCGGAAATTTTGAACACAATTCAAGAGACGCGGCGCGACGCGCCCACCTTGCGCGTGCCGCTGATGATTTTGCACGGCACGGCGGACACAATCACCTCGCCGCAAGGCAGTTACGAATTTTTTGAAATGGCAGGCATCGCGGATAAAACATACAAGCGCTACGAAGGGGCATATCACAATCTGTTTGTGGAAACCAATCGCGCAGAAATTTACGACGACATTGTGAAGTGGATTGACGCGCACACGTAATCACGCGACGTCGGTTTCATGCGCCAGACCAAACATTGCGCGCGCCATTGCCGCCACCGACAGCGAACCCGTAATGCAAATCAAATCGCGCGGCGAAGCAACCGCGCACGCGCGGGACAGCGCATCTTGCATATCACGCGCCGCGTCTGCCGCCATGCCGCGTATGCTCAATGCTTGCGCCAAATCATCCGCGTTCCGGGAGCGCGGATGATTTGTTTCTACGGTCCACGCGCGCGCCGTCAGCCGCACGAACGGCACGAGCAGTTCATCCAAATTTTTATCGCGCAGCGCGCCAAAAATCAAAAACATTTTTTCAAATTCAAAATGAAATTTCAACGCGGCAGCCAGTTTTTCCGCCGAGTCGCCATTGTGCGCGCCGTCGGTGACAATCAACGGCTGCGTCGCATTGCATTCCTGCAAAATCTCCAGCCGCCCTGCCCATTCCGTTTTTTCCAAACCAGCCCGTATTGCCCAATCTCCAATCTCCAGTCTCCAATTCTCTTGTATCGTTTTTGCCGCCGCCACCGCCAACCCCGCATTCGCCAATTGATGCACGCCCAATAACGGCACATGCAAATCGCGTACCTGCCAATACTCGCGCCATACGTTCTCACGCGGCGCACCCGCGATCAAAAAATCGGAATGTCCGCCCAACCACAGCCAATCGCGTTCCGCGACGGCGAGCGCGGCATTTTTTTCGCGCGCGACATTTTCGATCACAGCCAATGCGTCGGACGCTTGCCGCGCGGTCAGTACGATTTTGTTTGGCTTGATGATGCCCGCCTTTTCAAAAGCAATCTTGGGTAACGTATTTCCCAGCACCGCCGTATGGTCAAAACTGATGGGTGTAAGGAGTGACAAGTCCGCGTCCACCACATTCGTCGCGTCGAGCCGCCCCCCTAACCCGACTTCCAAAATTGCCACCTGGATTTTTTCACGCGCAAAATAATCGAGCGCAAGCGCGGTCGTGACTTCAAACGTCGAGAATGAGTCAAACTCCGGATGCGCTGTCAGCACATCATCCAATTGTGCGCGCAGGTCCCCTACCCCGCGCGCAAATTCGGCATGTGAAATCAACGCGCCATTCACGCGTATGCGTTCGCGATACGTGTGCAGATGCGGCGACGTGTACAATCCGGTTTTGTATCCCGCCGCGCGCAGAATGCTTTCCAACATTGCGGCAGTGGATCCCTTGCCTTTTGTCCCCGCAATCAAAACCGACCGATACCGCGTTTGTGGATTGCCCAACACGCGCAGCAGCGCGGCAGGACGTTCCAACAACAATTCCTCGCGCGCCGCGCGCGCCCCGGTCCCGCGTTCCCAATCGGGCAGCGAAAGAATATATGCGAATGCTTCCCGATCATTCATTCGTTCTGCATTCCGAATTCCAAATTCCGCATTCGCACAATCGCGTCCGTCATACGACAACAGCGCGCCGCCGCGCGCACATCATGCACGCGCACAATGTCCGCGCCTTGCGCGACAGATAATGCCAACGTCGCCAGCGTGCCTTCGAGACGTTCTTGCACCGGTAAATTCAACGTCAGCCCAACAACACTTTTGCGTGAAGTCCCAATGAGCAGCGGCAAATCATGGAACGCGGGATGCGTTTTGAGTTCGCGCAAGCGGCGCAGCAATTCCAAATTCTGTTCCAGTCCTTTGCCGAAACCGATGCCGGGGTCAATGATGATTTTTTCGCGCGCGATGCCCGCGCGTTCCGCGTCCGCCACACGCTGCGCGAGTTCGGTCGTGACGGCTTGAACAATATCCGCGTGTTCGTATTCGACATTGTCGTAATGCCCGCCGAGATTGCCGATAATCGCGGGCGCGACGCGGTTGTGCATCAACACCACATACGCGTTATTTTGCGCGACGACGTGCGCGAGATTCTCATCGCGCGTCAATGCCCACACATCGTTCACCCACGTCGCGCCCGCGTCGAGCGCGCGCTGCGCGACCTCTGCGCGCGAGGTGTCCACCGAAAGCGGAACCGTAACGCGTTTTGCCAATTGTTCAATCACGGGCAACACGCGCGCGATTTCTTGCACCGCATCAATACGCGCGGAACCGGGACGCGTGGACTCGCCGCCAATGTCCAAAATATCCGCGCCTTCGTCCACAAAACGCAACCCTTGCGCGACCGCCGCTTCGACATCCGTCACGCCGTCGCCCGAAAACGAATCCGGCGTGACGTTCACAATACCCATGATGTAGGTGCGTGTGCCCCATTCAAGTACTTTATTCATAGGGTCCGAGAAATTTTTCGCCATTGAAATGAATCAAATGATCAGGCGTGTCCGCCAACCATACTTCGGTTTCCCATGCAATCGCCGCAAGATATTTGACCATTTGTCGGCGGCTTGGAAACGCCGTTACATACACAAGCGGAAGTTTGCAACCCCTGAACAATTCCTGCAATTCGTTGTGGCGTTTCAAATTGATGGGGCCATGGCTTGTGACTGCCTCAATCAAGACTAACCACTGCTTTTCTTCATAATGCACAATGGCATCGGGCAGCTTGCCATGCTTATCCAACGTTATGCCCAGTGCGGCTAATTCGGCGTCGGCAAAGTGCCGCAATTTTTTTCCTGCGTCGCCAAGATAGAGAATTTTTCCATTTGGGGTAAAGCGCGGACAGAATTGTTCGACAATCTGTTTGAGCAGTTGATTCTGCCCGCCACTCGCAAGCGCCACGGAGGTCCCGTCAGGAAATTGGACGGGCATGAGCTCCATGGCGCGTTCTCGCGCGCGCAAACGCGCGAGCCGTTTCGTCGAACGCAGAAAATATGAAAGGTTTCTATCCCAATCCTCACTGTCAAAAGACCGGACAAGTTTTAGTAAAGTCGGTTCGATTTGGTAGCGCGTTTCGGGACTGTTCACAGCGCGCGTTGGATTGTCAGGATTCTTTGTCACAAGCCCTAACTGGATGAATTGATGCATCGTAAAACGGCGCACCGTTTCGCGCGTATTTTCAGCGTACGTAATGCCGTACTGTTTGGAGAAAAAAGTCAAGAGCTCGTGGATGCCAACCAATGGCGCAGCTGCATCCTGCCATTCGTCGGAGGGTCCAAGATTAACCAAGCCCAATAGAGTTAATGCCGCTCTTTGGTTTTGTTGCTCCGATGGTAGTCCCAATGCCTTGAGAATCGCGCGCGCTTGTTCCAATTTCTTTTTCGCCTTGAGGGGTATTTTGTCCACCATGTTTAGGATTCCTCCGATGAGGTTGTCTATTTCGTCTTGCGCGGGGAACGTGTCGGCAATCACCGAGCCAAGCGCGACCAAGTCCTTGTACTGCGGATAGCGCAGTGAACGCAAATCGGTTGCATTGACCTGCGTATGCCCACTGAATTGGCGAAAGAATTCATCCACAAACGTAGAATTCAGGTACGCGGTGAGTCCTTTCGCAAGTTCAGCGTTTAGCCCCGCTTCACCATCATGAAAAAAATTCAGGTGATTTTCAAAGGCGTAACGATTCGCCTCGAATGTTTGTGGATTCAAGAACGCCGCGACGATACGGCGCTTTTCTTCTTTGGCAGTAAACCGTTTGACTAGCACGTACGCCCCGCGCGGGACTAGCAACGAATGCGTTCCTGGCGTTTCCAAAATTGCCTTGGGCTTGCGTGAATTGCCATTTCCCCACTTCACCAGACCATCTCTAAGGTTATGCGGATAAATTAAAGGAACACATCCGTTACCCAGCTCTTGCGCTAAAAACTCGGCGGCGCGAAAATCCACTACCCGCCCGGTTGAAATCTGAATGCCCAAATCCTGCAAAGTCGTCGTGAGGATCGTAAGCGGACTGGAAAGCTCTTGTTTCAATTCATCGGGCACGATATGGATAAACACTTCCGCGTCATTTGGACGTACAATCTGCGCCGCAGCGAGTTCTCGTTCGGTTATGAAATCGTCCCCCTCGCCCACACTTGTCGAAACCACCACCGTCGCATCTTGGGGGCGTTTGAGCGCGTGCAAAATAATATTTTCTTGCAAGACTTGAGCGCGACGAAAGACATGTTGACGCGAATCAAAAAGGTGCAGCCGTCGGATAGACAGATTTTGCGTGAGGTATTGGCGAAACGGGCGAAAGTAGGGACCATTGCAAAAACTACGCGGGGTGATGGCAACTAACTCGCCTTCTGGATGTAATAGATGCGCTGCCAACCAAACAAACGCGGCATAAAAATTTGTCGTCTCGATATGAGCGCGGCGAAGGGAGGCAGCAATGCGTGAGCCGTTTGGAATTTTTAGATACGGAGGATTGAGAATAGCGGCATTAAACGATCCCCTCCACGGCTGAAATAGTACTTGGCCCCGAATTATTTCGGTTGCCGCTTGAACAAAGTCCTCTTGAAGAATCTGATACGACAACGAAATATGTTTAAGCCGCGCAAGAATCGCGGTTTCACGCAAAGTCTGCTCCAAATGCCCGCACAACAATGTATCATTTTCAAAAGCCGTTACATGTATCTCATTCGGGAGTTCTTGCCAACGACAAGCTGCTTCAACCAGCGCGGCAGAAAGCGCGCCGAACCCCGCGCCCGCATCCAAAATGTGCAGCGTCTCCGGGCGTTGTGAAAAAAGCCCTGCCATGAAACGCGCGGTTTCTGTCGGTGTAAAAAACTGCCCGCGCGCAGCGCGTTCCGCGAGCCGCGCGCCGACTTCTAACGCCAGATCATCCAATCTGCCAAATAATGAACCCCAAGCAGTATCTTGCTTGGGGAAATGACTTGGTTCCACTTGTTCCAGATCCAACAACATTTTCAAGGTACCCTTCTACAATTCCACCGTCATCCCTTCGCGCGCCATAAAGGTATTGGAGCGCACTTGCTGCGCGCGTTTTTCGATATCTGCCAGCGTCATATCGTCATGTTCCGGTTCGTGATGAAACAACGCCAATTGTTTTACGTTTGCGGCGTTGGCGGTTTCCACCGCCATGCGCCATGTGGAATGTCCCCAACCCTGTCGCGGCACGGGCGCATGTAAATACAATTCGTCCGTGTACTGCGCGTCATGCACCAACAAATCCGCATCGCGCGCAAAGCGCACTAATTTTTGATACTGCCCGACATACGATTCGACATCGGTGGCAAAGACAAAGGAACGTCCTTGAAAATTGACGCGATAAATAAAGACGCCTTGCGGATGCGCCGAGGATTTCATCACTTGCACACACAGCGCGCCGGAATTTTGCGCGAGCGTCTCGGCGTCCCGCTGCGACCACAACACTTGCGGTTCGCTATCGTCGCCGTCAAACAAAAGCACTTCGCCTTCAATCAAATTGCGCACGACGCGTTTGCACGGCAATTCTTCAACCGTAATCGGAAACACCGGCGGCAGCATCGAGAGCGACAACACGCGCGCCAAATCTTCATTCAAACTTTTGGGTCCGAAAATAAAAAGTGTGGTCAATTGAAAACGCGCGGGGGTAAAAAACGGAAATCCTTGCGTGTGGTCGTGGTGCGTGTGCGTGAAAAAAAGCGTCAGGTTGAGCGGATGGACTTCGGGTTTGTTTAGTGCCGCCAGCTTGCGCCCCAACCCGATGATGCCGGTGCCTGCGTCAAAAATTAAATCATGCTTGCCCGCGCGCACATGCACGCACGGCGTATTGCCGCCAAAAATCGCGGTTTGCGGACCCGGCGTCGGATAACTGCCGCGCACGCCCCAGAAGGTTACCGAAAATGGTTCAGTCATTCCCCCCATCCTTACGCAATGTTATCTGCATTTTGCCTCAAATCACCTTCTTTGACAATAGGTAATGTGAATCGAAAAACACTTCCCTGTTCGCTCATGGGTTCCACCCAAATCGCGCCGTGATGCGCCTCCACAATACCTTTCACAATCGCCAAGCCCAAACCGCTGCCGCCGCTGGGTCGCGAGTTCGAACCATCCACTTGAAAGAACGGGTCAAAGACGCGGTCGCGCAATGCTTGCGGAATGCCGACACCGTGGTCGGCAATACTCACAATCACATTTTCGGCATCCACTTCGCAGCGCACCGAAATCTCACCGCCTTCGGGCGAATACTTGATGGCGTTCTCCAACAAATTGCTCAGCACCTGACGAATGCGGCGCGGGTCTGCCCATACGCGCGGCAGTTCTTCCGGCAAGTCCACCACAAACCAATGCGTTTCGGTGCGACGCTGTGCCTGCTCGACCGCTTCACGCACCACGCGCCGCAAGCGCAATGGTTCGGGACGAATGCGCAGCGCGCCCGCCTCTACCTGTGACATGTCGAGCAGATTGTCAATCAATTCTTCGAGGCGGTTGCTTTCTTCTTCGATGATACGCAGAAACTCGCGCTGGGTCGCTTCATCCCAACGCACATCTTGTCGCAGCAGCGTCGTCGCAAAACCTTTGATGGACGCCAGCGGCGTGCGTAATTCATGCGACACGGTCGCGAGCAATTGATTTTGCATTTGCTCCAACGCTTGCGCGCGCGTCACATCGCGCCATATCACACCATATGCGCGCGCGGCATCGTTCGCTTCGGCGACTCCAAACCACTGTGCTGCAATGGTTTTGCCCTTTGGCTCCCGCAGAGCAAACTCAAACGCCGGCGTTTGCGTCGCGCGCCGCGCGTGATTTTCAAACGCCGGGGCGAGTCCCGCGCCAACGGCGGAGCGTTCCGCCAGCGCGCGATAAAAATCCGATGCGGACGCGCCAACCCATGCGTCCGCATCCATTTCCAGCATTTCTTGCGCGCGCCGGTTCAGCAAAACAATTCGCCCCGCTTCATTCACCAGCAAGATGCCTTCGGCGAAATTTTCGAGCGCCGCCAACGCCAACGCTTCCACCGTCAAGCGTGTCATGATTTTTTACGCGCCCGCGTTTATTCCCCGTGCGCCGCGCTTGCTTTGGATGACGCTTTCTTTTTCGGCTTTTTCGGTTTGGCTTCTTTTTTCTCTTCGCCTGTGAATAAAGGCAAATGCCCCAGCGCGATAATGTGTCCCCACTGCGCGCGTTCGCCTTCGGTAAAGACCGCCGCTTCCGCCACAATTTCCGCGCCGGCTTTGTCCATCAACAAACGCATTCCCTGCAATGTGCTGCCCGTGCTGATGACATCATCCACCACAATCACTTTTTTCCCGCGCAGCAAACCCTGGTCCTTTTCGTCCAGATACAATGTTTGCGGTTTGCCGGTGGTGATGGAAAGCGTTTCCGCGCTCAAGACATTGCCCATGTAGGGTTTGTAATCTTTGCGCAGCACCACATACGGCTTGGACATTTCCACCGACAGGTGATACGCCAGCGGAATGCTTTTGGCTTCTGCCGTCACCAACACATCCGCTTTAATTTTCGCCAATTTTTTGGCGAGCCCGCGCGCCGCCGCAATTGTGATTTCGGTATCGCCCAGCAAATTAAACACCGCAATCCGCAGCTGCGGGGTCACGGCAAACAACGGCAGATGCCGCGTGACGCCTTCAATCCGTACCGTATAATTCTCTTGTTTGTTCATTGCAATCCTCCAATACAAAATGCGAAATGGCGCGCCGGGCGAAACTATTCTGCCGCGATTGACGCGGCCTGTGACACCGCGTGCGACGCAGGCACGAGAAAAATCAGAACGAGCAGCGTCACCATCGCGAAAAATAAATTGCCCACAAACGGCGCGTAAAAACCAAAATTGTCATACAGCCAACCGCCGATATAGGACGAGGGAAACGCGAGCAAACCGCTGAATGCGGACAAGCGTCCGAACATTTCCGCGCGTTGCGCGGGTTCGACGGCTTGCGTCACATAGACATTGCGCGCGGGGACCCAGGTCGCGGCGGTCAGCGCAAAAATTATCATGGACGCCGCGAAAATTTCAAAGCGCGTTTGCGTCATCCACAGCAGCATCAACGGCGGCGCCAATGCTTCCGACAAAATCAAAACCGGTTTCGGGCCCACGCGGTCAATTAAACGTCCGATGGGGAATGAAGTGATTGCCCACGTGATGCTGCTCACGGTGGACAAGATTCCCAGTTGACTCGTCGAAAAACCATATTCTTTGGTCAACAAGCCATACAGCAAGCCGAAACCCATGCCCCAGGCAAACATGTCGAGCGCGATTGCCCAAAAGAACCAGCGCAATTCGCGCGGCGGAACCCACGCGCGTTTGAGGAATGCGAAAATTGAACTTGCACTTGTATCCTGCTTGTGCGCCGCCGGTCTATCGCGCAGGAAACGCCATATCACCGCGAACGCAACAAGTTCAAACAGAATCGCCGCCGGAAAAATCACCGTAAAGCCAAAGCGGTCCGCCACTGCGCCTGCGATAATTGGCACGAAAATGCCCGGCACGGTCACGACGACCATGATGAGCGAATACGCGCTGCCGCGTTTGCTCGCGCT
>CAZXYP010000089.1:0-16228 GCA_964644955.1 uncultured Anaerolineales bacterium
ACGATAGACCCCATTGACATCGCATCGGGATAAAGTAAAATAACCGCATCACTTTAAGGAGCTGCATCCCATGGACAGACCACTCGCGGGAAAACGTGTTGCCATTTTGGTCGCGCATGAGTACGAGGACATCGAGCTCCTCTATTCTGTTTTGCAATTGAGTGAACTGGGCGCCAAGGTCACGGTCGCAACGCTGCCGTTGAATGCCAAAGGTCATTTTCACACGCGCCCATCGTTTCCTGAAAAACCGGTGACGGGGCGTTTTGGACATCCCGTGCCGATGGTGGTGCTTGCCGAAGGTGTGCGTTATCAAACTGCCAGCATTTACGATTTGCACGTGAACGATTTCGACGGGCTGGTGATTCCCGGCGGCTATGCGCCTGATTTTTTGCGAACCGACCGCCGCACGTTGAGTTTCATTGCCGAAATGTATCGGCAGGGCAAAGTCGTCGCCGCCATTTGTCACGGACCGATTGTGTTTATTTCGGTGGACAGGGTGATGGGCACCGATATTGTGCGCGGGCGCAAGGTTGCGGCAGTGGACGCGTGCGCGGATGATTTAAGCAACGCGGGTGGTTTGTGGGAAGATGTGCCGTGTTTCCGCGTAGGCAACGTGGTGACGGGACGCATTCCCGACGATTTGCCGCCGTTTATTCGTGAAGTGACGAACGCGCTGGTTGAAATGGAGGAAAAAGTTCCGGCGTGATTTTGCAGCCGAGTGCAATGAATGAAAATGATGCCCGTGGAGAACGCGGGCATTTTTTGTTGGAGGGTGGAGAGTGGAGACTGGAGCGGCGATGTGATTCGGATTGATAATATAGATACGCATCAAAGCGAAACGGCACGACAAGCGATCGCGGCGTGCGGCGCGCGTCGTACGGAACGCTCGCCGCAGCGTTCCCATCCCGCGCATCGGAACGAAACAGCGTTCGTTCCCTACGGCGCGCGATAATGCTCCTGCAAACTCCGCACTTTTAACTCTTTCAGCTGCAGCGCGCGGATCGCGCCCACTGCCGCAGCAGTTGCCGATAACGTCGTCAACAACGGCACGCGATAGCGCACCGCCGCGCGTCGAATTTCTTCACCGTCGCTGTGTGCTTGACGACCGAGCGGTGTATTCACAATCAATGTGATTTCACCGCTCGCAATCGCGTCGAGAATGTGTGGCGAACCTTCCGAAACTTTGTTGAGCGTTTCGACTTGCAAACCGACGCGCCGCAGCCATTCCGCCGTGCCGCGCGTCGCGGAAATTTCCCAACCCAATCTCGATAAATCGCGCGCGAGTTTTACAATCGCGCCCTTGTCGAAATCGTTGACGCTCAAGAACGCGCGTCCGTGCGCAGGTAGATTTGTCCCTGCCGCCATTTCCGCTTTCGCGAACGCGTGACCGAACGACGACGCGTGTCCCATCACTTCGCCCGTCGAACGCATTTCGGGTCCGAGACGCACAGGTGTGCCGTCGAATTTGTCGAACGGCAGCACCACCTCTTTGACAAAAAATCCATCAATCTGCGGTTCTTGCGTGAATCCGATTTCGCGCAACGTTTTCCCTGCGGCGATTTGGGCGGCGATGCGCGCAAGCGGCACGCCCGTCGCCTTGCTCACGAACGGAATCGTGCGGCTCGCGCGCGGGTTCACTTCCAACACATACACAATTTCATCTTTGATGGCAAACTGCGCGTTCATCAAACCGCGCACGCCGAGTTTCAACGCGATGCGCGTCGTATAGTCGCGCATGATGTCGAGATGATATTGCGAAATTTTGAACGGCGGCAACACGCACGCGCTGTCGCCCGAATGAATGCCCGCTTCTTCAATGTGCTGCATGATGCCGCCAATCACAACGTCAATGCCATCGCATACACAATCCACATCCACTTCGAACGCATCTTCCAAATAGCGGTCAATCAAAACGGGATGCTCTGTCGCAACGCTTGATGCTTGTTCGATAAAATGCGCGAGGTCGGCGTCGTCGTACACAATCGCCATCGCGCGTCCGCCCAACACGAATGATGGACGCACCATCACCGGATAACCGATGCGTGTGGCGACGCGGCGCGCTTCGATGAGAGAGCGCGCTGTGCCATGTTCCGGCGCGGGAATATCCAAATCGCGCAACAACGCGCCAAAGCGTCCGCGGTCTTCGGCAATGTCAATGGCTTCCGGCGACGTGCCAAAAATTTTTACGTTCGCGCTTTCCAATGCGCGCGCGAGATTCAATGGCGTTTGTCCGCCGAATTGAATCAACACACCGTCCGGTTTTTCGCGTTCAATCACATCCATTACATTTTCAAATGTGACGGGTTCAAAATACAAACGGTCGGCGGTATCGTAATCGGTGCTGACCGTTTCGGGATTGCAGTTGAGCATAATCGTTTCGATGCCCAAATCTTTCAAGGCGTAACATGCATGCACACAGCAATAATCAAACTCGATGCCTTGCCCGATGCGATTCGGTCCGCCGCCCAGTATTAACGCCTTGAGGCGTGCCGTTGGCTCGGCTTCATCAAACGTTCCCGCGTACGTCGAATACAAATATGGCGTGTGTGCTTCAAATTCCGCCGCGCACGTATCCACTCTTTGATACACTGCTTTGACGTTTGACGTTTCACGTTTCATTCGCACTTGCCATTCACTCGCGCCCACCAAATCCCCAATCGCGCGGTCGCTGAAGCCATCGCGTTTCGCGCGGCGCAACAAATCCATGTTCAACGAACCGAGCGACTCGTGAGATAACGCGCGTTCGGTTTCCACAATCGCGCGCAATTGTTCCACAAACCAAATATCGTATCCCGATTCATTCGCCACATGCGCAATGTTCCAATTCTGCCGCAGCGCCTCCACCACGCGAAACAATCTGTCCGCCGTCGCCAATCTCAAATCGCCGGTCTCCAGTCGCCAGTCTCCAGTCCCTAGTCTCCGCTTTAATCCAAAATCTCCAGTCTCCAACCCCCGCACCGCTTTTTGCAGCGCCTCGCGAAACGTGCCGCCCAACGCCATCACTTCGCCCACCGATTTCATTTGCGGACCCAACAGCGCATCCGCGTTCGGAAATTTTTCAAATGCCCAGCGCGGAATTTTCACCACCACGTAATCAATGCTCGGCTCGAAACTCGCGGGCGTCACACGCGTAATATCGTTTTTGATTTCGTCGAGCGTGTACCCGACGGCGAGGAGCGCGGCGATTTTGGCAATCGGAAAACCCGTCGCTTTTGACGCGAGCGCGGAAGAACGCGACACGCGCGGATTCATTTCAATCACGACCATTTTGCCATCGCGCGGATTCACCGCGAATTGCACATTGCTTCCGCCCGTCGCAACGCCAACCGCCGACAAAACTTTTTTCGCCGCGTCGCGCAAACGTTGGTATTCGCGGTCGGTGAGCGTCATCGCAGGCGCGACGGTGATGCTGTCGCCCGTGTGAACGCCCATCGCGTCGAGATTTTCAATCGAACAAATGACGACGAATTGGTCTGCCGCGTCGCGCATCACTTCGAGTTCGTATTCTTTCCAACCCAGTACCGATTGCTCAATCAACACTTGATGCGTCGGCGAAGCGCGCAAACCGCGTCCCGCGCGTTCGCGCAATTCGTCCGCGCTGTACGCAATGCCCGCGCCCGCGCCGCCGAGCGTGAACGAGGGACGAATCAAGACGGGATACCCAATTTTTTCCGCGAGTGTCAACGCGGCGTCAACACTTGTCACCGTGTCGCTTTCCGGGACATCGAGTCCCACTGCGCGCATCGCCGCTTTGAACAATTGTCGGTCTTCCGCGAGTTCAATCGAATGCACTTGCGCGCCCAAAAGTTGCACGCCATATTTTTCCAACACACCGCGTTTCGATAATTCCACCGCGAGATTCAATGCCGTTTGTGCGCCGACGGTTGGCAAAATTGCGTCCGGTTTTTCGCGCGCGATAATTTTTTCCAAAATCTCGACGGTCAACGGTTCAATGTACGTCGCGTCCGCGAATTCGGGGTCGGTCATGATCGTCGCGGGATTTGAATTGACGAGAATGACGCGATACCCTTCGCGGCGCAAAACCTTGCACGCCTGCGCGCCCGCGTAATCAAATTCGCACGCTTGCCCAATCACAATCGCGCCCGAACCGATGATGAGAATGGAAGAAAGGTCAGTGCGTTTTGGCATGTAAAAAAGGAGACTGGAGACTGGAGATTGGAGATTCAGTCTCCAGTCTCTAGTCTCCAGTCTCTAACATCTTGATAAACTCATCAAACAGACCCAACGCGTCATGCGTTCCCCCCGCGCTTTCGGGATGAAATTGCGCGGCGAGAATTTTCAGGTCGGGAACGCGCAAACCTTCGACGCAATCGTCGTTGAGATTGATGTGTGTGATTTCGACATTCGACGGCAGTGATGACGCGCGCACGGCGAAACCGTGATTGTGTGTGGAAATTTCGACGCGATTCGTGATGCGATTTTTTACAGGTTGATTCGAACCGCGATGTCCGAATTTGAGTTTGTACGTTTCACCGCTCGCATGTCGTCGCGCTTCGCGCGCATCGTCCAGAGAGCGCGACGACATGCGACCAAGCGCGAGTCCGAGAATTTGATGTCCGAGACAAATTCCAAAAATCGGTTTGCGTCCCAACAACGCGCGCACATTCTCAATCGCGTAGGTGACAGCGGCAGGGTCGCCCGGTCCATTCGACAAAAAGATGCCGTCGGGCTTCAATGCAAGAACCTCATCGGCAGAATAATGCGCGGGAACAATGGTGACGCGACAACCGCGCGAAGTGAGCAATCGCAAAATGTTGTGCTTGATGCCGTAATCGTAGGCGACAACGTGATAGGGATGAGCGATGAGCGATGAGCGATGAGGAATGTCATTTCGAGCAGAGCGAGAAATCTCTGTTTGTGCATACTCGTACCAATGCGCGTCTGCTTTTTCATTCCAATGATACGGCTCCGCGCACGTCACGTACTGCACCAAGTCCGCGCCGTTCATATCGGGCGCGTCGAGCGCGAGACGATGCAATTTTTCTGCGTCGAGAATTTCGGAAGAGAGAACGCCGCGCATGACGCCGCGTGTGCGAAGATGACGCACGAGACCGCGCGTATCAAGCTCGGAAATCGCGACGACATTCTGTGCGCGCAAAAATTCGTCGAGCGATTGTTCCGCGCGCCAATTGCTGTACAGAGGAGATGCCTCGCGGACCGCGAAACCCGACAACCACACGCGCGCCGATTCCATGTCCGCGCGATTGATGCCCGTGTTGCCGATATGCGCCGCCGTCATGACGACGATTTGTCCGTAATACGACGGGTCGGTGAGGACTTCTTGGTAACCCGTCAACGAGGTATTGAAAACAACTTCCGCCGCGCGCGTTCCTTGCGCGCCCAATGCGACTCCGCGCCATTGCGTGCCGTCTTCCAACACCAACAATGCGTTTGCCATCAACTGCTCCTTGTGTGGAATGCACGCGTGGAGCATTATACGGGAATCGCGGTGAGATGAAAAAACGCGCGTTTATTTTTTGCGCCGCTTGCGTTTGCGTTCCCAGCGCGCGCGCTGGGTGGCGGTGGGGGTTTCGTCCGGCGAAGGGGTTGTCGTCGGCGCGGCGTAGGAACGGTCAAACGCCGCGAGAAAACGCTCGGGGTACAATTCGCTGATGACCACGAGCAAGGCATACGCAATCACCAACAGCATCGGCGCGAACGGCAATAACATTCCGGCGAAAACAAAAATCAAAAAAATCATCGCCGCCCAACGCAAAAACAACAGCCCGAACGTGTTGCGTGTCCATTTTTCATCCGCGGGCGTTTGATGAAAACGCAGCGCGTGTCTCAGCATACCGAACAGCGACAAAATTACAATCGAAACCACCCCAAAGAGAAACCCCTGGTCATTCCACGCGCTGCGCCAATCCCATTGCTGCATCATGAGCAAAATAAAAACCGGCATGCCCAATGGAATTGCCAAAAATGCGACGAGAAACAAACTCAAGCCGATGACCCACAGCAGATTGGTCAACCGCGTCGTCCACGGCAAAATCGTCCACCCGCCAAAAAATTGCGTAAGCAGCGCGGCGATGAGCGCCCACATACTGCCCAACGTATCAAAGAAATACAAAATCACCAGATTGAGCGCCGACCAGCCCAAAAACAAAACGCCGATGACCGGAATCATGTTACGCGCAATCAAAAAGACGGCGCGTTCGCGCGTGTCCTGTGGCAAGGCACGTTGTTCCAACGCGTTGATTTCCGGTGTGCGCGCTTCGGGCAAGGAATTGTTTTGCATACGGCTGTGCGCGGATTTTAACATTCGCCGCGCACCGCGTCAAAACAATTCTGGTCATTTCATCCAACCCGTTTTATAATTCTTGTCCGTTATGAGTGAAACCGAACTCTTTGCGCTTTCCCCGCTGGACGGACGGTACGCGCGCGCGGTGGACCCTCTGCGCGAATACATGTCCGAATACGCGCTCATTCGCGACCGCGTCGGCGTGGAAATCGCTTATCTCCGCGCGCTGTCGCAGCGCACCGCGTTGGTCCGCAAACTCACGCCCGCCGAAGACCAATTTCTCCTCTCGATTCTCGAATTGTTTTCTTCCAGTCCCGCGCAGCGCGTCCAAAAACTAGAGCGCGAAACGCGCCACGATGTCAAAGCCGTCGAATATTTTTTGCGCGAACGGCTCGAAGGCACTTCGCTGGCAGACGTCATCCCGTGGCTGCATTTCGGTTTGACGTCCGAAGACATCAATCAGACCGCGATTGCGTTTGAATTGTTTGAATCGCGCGACGCGGTGCTTTTGCCCGCGTTGGAACAAGTAATGACGCGGCTCAAAACGCTGGCGCAAACGCATGCCGCGACGCCGATGCTCGCGCGCACGCACGGACAACCCGCCGTGCCGACGACCTTGGGCAAAGAGCTGGCAAATTTTTATGTACGAATTCGAACGCAGTTCGTTCGACTTCGTGACCACAAATTCGCAGCGAAATTTACCGGCGCGGTCGGCAATTTCAATGCGCTCGCCGCCGCCGCACCCGATTTCGACTGGATCAAATTTCACGGACAATTTTTGGAAAGTATCGGGCTGACCGCGTCGTTATACAACACGCAGTTGATGGCATACGACAATTGGATTCAATATTTCGATGCGCTGCGTTTGACCAATTCGATTTTGTTGGACTTGGTGCAGGATTTGTGGCGGTACATTAGCGACGATTGGTTGAAACAAAAAACGCAAGCGGGCGAAGTCGGCTCTTCGACCATGCCGCAAAAAGTGAATCCGATTGATTTTGAAAACGCCGAAGGCAATCTCGGCATCGCCAATGCGCTGTTGGAATTTTACGCGCGCAAACTTCCAATCTCGCGTTTGCAGCGCGATTTGTCCGATTCGACGGTGCGGCGCACGTTCGGCGTCGCGTTGGGACACAGCATGGTCGCGTGGGCAAGTATCGTGCGCGGGTTGGATAAAATCGAACCCGACGCGGAAAAAATGCGCGCGGATTTGGAAGCGCATTGGGAAATTGTGTCCGAAGGCGCGCAGACCATTTTGCGCGCGGCAGGCATTCCCGACGCGTACGAGCAATTGAAAAATCTGACACGCGGCAAAGTAATGAATCGCAACGCGTATCTGGTGTGGGTGGACGCGCTGCTGCTGCCCGATGCCATCCGCGAACAACTGCGCGCGTTATCGCCGACGAGCTATATTGGTCTTGCGGAACAACTCACACACAAAGCGCTGGAAGACGAGTCTCGAATCTCCAGTCTCCAATCTCCAACCTCCAATCTCTAATCTCCAATCTCCAACAGGAGCATCCATGTCAGTCACGGTCATCATCGGTTCGCAGTGGGGCGACGAAGGCAAAGGCAAGGCGATTGATTATTTTGCGCGCCGCGCGGATTTTGTCGCGCGTTACAACGGCGGCAACAATGCCGGACATACCGTCATCAACGAACACGGCACGTTCAAAATTCATCTCGTGCCGTCCGGAATTTTTTATCCGCATACGCAGTGTTTGATGGGCAACGGCATGGTCATTGACCCTGCCGTATTGCTGCAAGAATTGGGCGAGTTGAAACGCGCGGGCTTGCGTTTTGAAAAACGCTTGCATATCTCGCAGCGCGCCCATCTCATTTTGCCGTATCACAAAATGTTGGATGGATTGTACGAGGAGGCAAAAGGCGCGGGCGCGACCGGCACGACGCGGCGCGGCATCGGGCCCGCGTTCGCCGACAAAATTTCGTACAACGGTTTGCGTTGGGCGGATTTTATCGGCGGCACGTTTGACGAACGTTTGCGCGTACAGCTCGGATTGAAAAACAAAATCATGACCGCGCTCGGCGGCGGCGCGCTCGATTACGAAACGGTGCGTCAAGAATACTGGAACTATTACGAACAATTGAAACCGTACATCACCGAACTCGCGCCGCTTGTGCAAAAAGGATTGGCGCACAAGAAAAACTTTTTGCTCGAACAAGCGATGGGTTCCCTGCTCGACCCGGATTGGGGCACGTATCCGTTCGTTACCGCGTCCACCACGCTCGCATCCGCCGCGACTGCCGGCTTGGGGATTCCGCCGCGCAAAATCTCGCGCGTGATTGGCGTGACCAAAGCATACACCACGCGCGTCGGCGCGGGTCCGATGCCGACGGAATTGCCCGACACTCATCCCATCAAGCCGCAGCTCACCGAAACCGCCGCGACGACGGGACGCACACGCCGCGCGGGTTGGCTCGATATCGAAATCATTAAATTTTCCGCGCAAATCAACGGCAGCGACGCGTTGTTTGTGACCAAACTCGATACGCTGAGCGGCATTGACGAAATCAAAATCGGCGTTGGGTACAAACTTGACGGCAAGCCCGTGCATTATGCGGATGTGGACGCGGCGCGTTTGGCGCGGGTCGAGCCAGTCTATCGCTCGTTCAAAGGTTGGCGCGAGGACATTCGCCACATTCGCCAATTCGCGGATTTACCCAAAAACGCACAGCGCTACATCGAGGCGATTGAAAAACTCGTGGGCGTTCCCGTCCGTTTCATCGGCAACGGTCCCGAACGCGAAGCGGTGATAAAAAGATAAAACGCGGCAAAAAAAACGCGCGGGCAAATTTCGTTTGCGAGATTTGCCCGCGCGTTTTATGCCGCCAAAATTCGCCACCCTTTTTCTGTCGCAATGTTTCGCAGTGTCTCATCCGGCGCGACGGCAACGGGCTGCTGCGCGAGTTCCAACAGCGGCGCGTCCGCAGCCGTATCGCCATACGCGGCGATGAGCGGATTCTCGCCAATGTATGCGCGCACGCGCTGCGCCTTGACCGCGTCCACGCCGATTTCGGCGGCAAGTTTTCCTGTCGCGCGCCCGTCAACCATTTCGAGCGGCGTGCTGATGCCGCGCACGCGTTCCAAATTCAATTTGCGCGCGAGCGCGTTCGTGATGGGTTCGTACGCGCCCGACGCAATCAGAATCGTGCAGCCGTTGGCGTGATGCTGTATCAATTCGTCAATCACCGCTTGGCGACGCTGCGTCCAAAGTTCATTTTCGACGACCCAATCGGACAACGCGTCCAATTCTTGCGCCGACATGCCGCGCAATAATTTTGCCTGGTCCATCAGCCAACGATTTTTGAAATTTTGTTTGTTGAGGATTCCTGCTTTCGCAAGCATCGCGCCCGGAAAATGCGTGATAATGAACCATTGATGCGCGCCGCCGCGTCCGTGCGTTTTCAAATACGCGCCGATGCCGCGCCACACTTCCCCCGCGCTCAACGTGCCTTCCAAATCGGTTGCTACAAAATCGGTCATGGTTCCTCCGCCAAAGCGATAACGCCGTTTTGTGTCAAAAGTTACGTGCTTGCGAAATGCGGCCTGTCACGTCATTGTCACGCCGCGCGTATAGGATCAAGAAATATGCAAACCCGACAATCCCTCAAGACCTTGTTCGTCACGACAATCCTTGCATTGTGCATTGTAAGCTTGACGATGGCGTGTCGCAATCCGTTCGCGCCGCCCGCGCGCGTCGAAATCAGACTGGGCGATGATTGGCAAACCATCCGCGCGAATTCTACACATCCATTTTCGAATTGGGAAACGAATCCAAAACGCTATGCCATCAATTTTGAAAACATCGTTTTCGTGTACACGGGAGCGCAAGCCCCATTGGAATTTGCCGACACGCGCGGGTTGTATTTTGAATTTGATAACGGACAGGTGCGCGAAATTCGCGTGACGACCTTTGGCGCAAACGCGCCGTGGGACAAAATGGCACAGCGCGCGCGCTTGCTCGTCGGCGACATAGAACGCGCGGGATTTCGACAGCGCGAAGGCAAAAGCGCGGACGAGTTGTTGGCGCGAGTGCGCGGGCATTACGATAATCCGACCTTTGCAAACATGCTGAATCAAGCCGAGCTGGGCGTCTGGCAAGACGGGGACGCCAAAATCGAAATCGAATTTTATCGCGTGCATTCGCGCGGCGATGTGGTGGACGGCAAAGGGTTGCCCGAAAATGAATATTCATTAAGCGTGAAATTTTGGCGCGACGATTGAACCGTTCGTCTCCCTGCATCGTCTTGTATAGGAATCCAACCACAGCGAGCAAATCATGAAACCACTCTTTTGGGCGACCTGCCTTTTCACCGCAATTCTTTTCACCGCGTGCGCGCCCGCGCAATATCCGACGGCGAATCCGCCAACCTGTGTGCGCGCGACCGACGCCGCGCCGGTTCCCGAAAAACCAATCACGCCGAATCCGAACGCCGCGTCGTCAACTGCCGGTTTTGGCGGCGCGCAGTACGAGACGACATTGGGCAAGCCGGTAACACTGCATATACGCGATGGGGCAGTCGTAACGGATACGTCGGACCAATTCACGATTTATTTTTGGAGCGTACCGCAAGATTCGCGCTGCCCCAAAACCGTACAGTGCGTGGTTCCGGGCGATGTGCATGTGAACATTGTGTTTGCGGAAAATGATTTGATGCACCCGCCGATTTTTACATTGGTGTATCCGACCCAGCCGACACAGCGCATTGAAACATATCTCGTCACGGTGACGGATGTACAGCCCGCGCGCGCAACGACGGACACGATTCCGCAAGAAAATTACGCGGCAACATTTGTAATTACACAAAATACTGCGACACCCACCGCATCAAGTTCTCCGAATCCGACAACCATCGCGACGCCGCCGAACGGTTTGCCGACGATACAACTCGACGAACCATTTACAACGTGCGTGCATCAAACGCAGTGGCTGCCCGACGCGCAAATGCAGTTGACCATCAACAGCGTGCTGGAAGATTCGCGCTGTCCGGCGCAAGTGACGTGTGCGTGGGCGGGACGCGCGGTTTTGGGATTGACGTTACAGCAAGAAGGACGACTCGGCTATTTTCGTTTGAGTACAATGCCGCCCGACGCGCAGACGTTTGTTTATTTTCGCGGCTATGCCGTCAAACTGCTGGAGGTTTCACCGTATCCGCAAAACCCGGGCGAGACCATTCCCGATAAAGATTATCGCGTCAAACTCGTCGTGCGAAAACAAGACCCGCCGACGCAAGTTCACAAAAACGAACCGCTCGTATTGAAACCCGGCGGCAGCGCGCATTTGACCGACGAGGATGTGACATTAACATTCGAGCGCGTCGAAAAAGATTCGCGCTGTCCGTATCCCGCAATGTGCGCGGTGCAAGGCAGCGGCGTGGTGCAGGTCACACTGCACGCGGACGGCAAAACAACACCGCTCACGTTGGACACAGACAAACAAACGACGCAAAGGTTTGAGAATTATGCGGTGGAGTTGCTCGCGCTGGCACCGTATCCGCAAGTGGACCAAGAAATCGCGTCGGAGGAATATCAAGCCACCTTTGTCCTTCGCAAATTTGCAAGTCCGCCCCAGCCGACGCCAACGCAATCGGCGAGCAATCCAAACGCGTGTTTGACAATTACGGCGCAAGACGCGCAAGCGATTTTGGGGCTACCGGTGCAAGCCGCGCCCGCGCCCGATGTAAAAATTACGGTTGTGGTGATGGATAATTTTTCACTGCCCGGGGTGCAAGGCGTTTGCGGTTTTGTGAGTACGGAAAAATCCACAGTGCCGCCGTCAATGCCGAATGAGGCGACAATTGTTTTGCCGCACGATGCCGCGTATGCGGTGACGGCACAGCGTTTGGACGCGGGCGCGCGCGCAGAATTATTGCGCGTGTTTGAAATTTTGCGTGTCGCGTCAGCGAACGCGGATGCGAATCTTTTTCATGTCCTGCAAACGCAATTGGCGGCGGGCGACGACGCGGGTGTTTTGAAAACGTTTGAAAACCTCGCGCAAGGGGCAGACAACATTCAGGTCGAGCGTGTGGAAGGTTTGAGTGAGGCCGCGCTGCGCGTTTGGCGCGCGGGACAATTCAACAATTATATGGCGTTTCTGATTCATGACGGACGCGATTTTATATTGACCGAAGCGCTTGCGCCAATACAAATGTCGCAAGCGGCGCTGCAAGAAGTGTTTGCGCCGTTCGCGGCGCAATGGGCGCGGTAATATCGGCGCGGCAGCGCGCGCATAGAACTTTGGTTTGCAAGTTGATGAACTCGTGTGGAGCAATCCATAAATCCGGCACGCCAGATTTTAGATTTGTTCGCCTTGCATAAAAAGAAACGGGCGGCGCGTACGAAATCGCGCCGCCCGTTTTAGTTTGCGGAGTTTGTTTACGCGTTAGCGCGTAAATCCCGACCACAGTTTTTCAAACCACGAAAGCGCGCGCGGCGCGCCGGTGCCCGGCGTCCAATAGTCGCGCATTTTGATAGGAAATGTCATATCGCCGCCGAACACCTCGCGCGTGCCGGTGACAAACACATACCGTCCGACAGTCCCCTGCGGATGCCACACGGCGACGTTATATTTGCCGTTTGCCGGAAGCGTCACAACTTCTTTTTGGCGTTCCCAATACGATGTGCCGCTGAACGGTTCGTAAAACGCGCGCGCGTTTGCGGGCGGATTCAAAATCAATGCGCCCGCGCCTTTCGCACGCACAACGGTTTGCGGCAGCGGCGCGTCGGACAAACCGGGACCGAGCAGCGCCAGCGTCGGCGCGAAATTCTCTTGCCCCGCGATTTGCGGAATTGTCAACTCGAGCAAAATGCGTTCGCCCGCTTTGCCCGCGAACGTGTAATAATCCACATCGTTCGCCGCGTCGAGCGTGGCATAGTACGCCAGTGAAATTTCGGGATTTTGGATGACATAGGGCGCGTGGTCGGTCAAGTCCGTTTCTTCAAAATACGGTTGATGCGCGGACGCGTCGCGCGCGCCGACCAGTGAGAAAAGCGCCGCCATGCCAACGGCAAGCAAAATGTGTTTCATCATCCAAGATACTGTGTGCGGCGCGGGATTGCATTTGTGGCACATGGCTGCGCAAAAAATGTCTCGCTTGTTGGCGCGCGCAAAGTGAATGATTTAGAGTAAAATATCCACGCCGACGTCCCGAAGCTTTCACCGCGTGGTGTCTGGCAGAGACTCATCAAGCCGGTTCATTTCTGCTCAAGTGTTTCTCGCTTGGGCGAGAGCGGAGGAACTTGTGGCTGACGCCTTGGCGTATGATGCATTTATCAGTTGCAGCGCTGCCGATGAAGAATTTGCGGAATGGCTGCGCACGCGCCTTGAACGCGCGGGACTGAAAACGCTGACAAGTTACGAGCTGCGCGGTGGACTCCCCAAGTACGTCAATAAAGAACAAGCCATCCGCGCGAGCGCGCACGTCATCCCCATCTTGTCGCCGGCGTGGGTAGAGGACGAGTGGAAGCAGCTCGACACGGCGATAGCAAGCGCCGTTGACCCCGCCGCGAAAGCGCGCAAAATTATTCCCCTCCTTTTAGCCGACTGCGAAATCCCCACCTATCTACAGCCACTTGAAACGCGCGATTTTCGCCGCGTCGCCGGACGCGAACGGCAGACGCGCATGTTAATCACAGATTTACTGCCGCCGCCCTCGGACATTGCGCAGGTCCCGCCTACACTCGGCGCCAAGATGTTGAATTGGGTTTGGAAACATCCGGTATGGGGGATTGCGGCGAGCGTACTTGTTGTCTTGATTGCGCTGGCGCTTTTGGGTGTACCGCGCGTCATGGGCTGGCAAAAAACCGACTTGGACGCGATGGGCGCGTGGCGTATGGCGCGTTTTGGAAATGTGCTGTTGGTGGCAACGCGCACCATCAGCGGCTGTGACGCCAAGGATACCGGCTTGTGGCGCAGCACGGACAATGGCGCATCGTGGGATGCTGTGCCAATGGACGTTTTGAAAATTTCTACCAGCGGATGTGATTTAGCGGCGATTTATAAATTTGCCGCCGCGCCTGACGCACCGCAGGCAATTTATGCGCCCACGACCAATGTGGGTTTGTTGAAAGGCAATCTCGACGGAACGCGTTGGGAAAAAGTGTCGAGCCAGGCGCTGCCGCCGGACCTTTTTTCGGTTGCTGTGCTTGCGGATGAACCGGAGACGGTTTTTGTTTCCGGCGCGACCCATGGCGTTTATCGCCGGCGAGCCGGTGAGGCGGATTGGACGCGTTTGGATGGACAGCCCACGTGCGCGCCATCGGGCGATTTGCAGTCTTTGCCCACAGCGGTTGCGCAAAAAGCGCATTTGGCGAGCAATGGCAAATTGGTGTATGTCGCCGGTCCGCAGCTCAATTTCAATCCGCCCGCGATTCTGCCGGGTTCCGGGATTTACATGAGCGCCGACGGCGGCAATTGTTGGCAGCAGCTGCATGACGCCGATAAACGCTGGATGTATGTGGCGTTGGCGACGAATCCGAATCTGCCGGATGATGTTTTTTTTAGCGCCGTCGAACGCGACGCATGGAATCCCTTCAACCCGCCGCACCATATCGTCGGCAAACTGAATCGCGCATCAAGCGGATTGATGACGTTGTGGGATGAAAAAAGTATGCTGTATGGCGTGCCGTTGAATTTATTTATCGAGCCGCAAGGCAAATCGTGGTATTTATCGAATGGGATTGGACAATTGATACGCGGCAGCACAACCGAAACGACGAGCGAATTGATTGGCAGCGCGTTGGGATTCGGTGCGTGTCGGTTTTTGTATCCGTGTTTTTCTGATGTGGCATCCGACGCGCAATCGGAGGTGCCGTTGTTGTTGGCGGACAAAAGTGTTTATCGTTGGACGAACGTTTCATGGCTCAAGGCATTGTTCCCCTGAACAAAAAGATTGGAGTAAAACATGGACCCTTTCCCAGATCCCGACCGCAGACCGATGCAGAAAAATGATTTGGAATCTCTACCGTTAACTTTTTCTCCGGCGGCAACCAAATATGTCAATTATCGCGCCGACCCGCATTTCGATATCGCCGCCGCGCACACTGCGGAACAATCGCTGGAAGAATATCGCGCGGCGTATGCGTTCGACGATGACTATCCGTATCGCATGATTCTTGCGCGCCATACGGGAATGCCGGCGCAGCTGACCGGTTTCTTGCCCGACACAAATGGTGTGGGAACCGAAGATGTTGGCGAAACCGCGCAGCATTGGCTCGCGCAGCCCATTGTGAGTCGCGCGTTATATGGTGTGGACTGGGGCGAGATTGCAGCGCGCAAGCTCTTGCGGCAGGACCGCGTGCGCCGCCTCGTCAACGACAAGGAGCAGTGGAGTGCGCACGTCTATTTCCAACAAATGTTGGGCAGCGTGCCTGTTTATGGCGGACAAGTGGTTTGTCACATGACCACCGGCACGCGGCGCGCGGCAGTGACGAGCTCGTATTTTCCGATTCGGGCAGAATCGTCCCTGGGGAACGTTCCGCAGATGGACGCGGTTGCGCCGCGCGTGCTTGAATCTGCGCGTCAAACCCTGCTCGATTTTCTCGCGCCGGCGGAGGCGCTTGATTTGTATTGGGATGAATGGATGCCGCGCCTCGACGCGCAGAATGCAAATGCTCCCTGGACGGAGCGCGAGGAGCGGTTGCTGGCAGCACTCATCAAAGGATTGTCCGCGTACGCGTCGCCTGACAATTCTGAGCGGGTAACGCGTCTGTTGGAAGAACTGGCGACAGCATCCGATGTTTCTATGCGAGTGGCGCTGCTTCGCCAATTGGCAGAATACACGCGGCGCGGTCCGGCGCGTTTGACCATTGCGTCGTATGCGGGGAGCGCGATTTTTGTGTTTCCGTTTGCAGGACAATTTTATCATGCCTGCTGTGTCGAGTACGTGCCAACCGCGGGGACGCCGTATCGCGTGTTTGTGGATGTTGAGAGTGGACAGGCG
>CAZXYP010000090.1:0-16104 GCA_964644955.1 uncultured Anaerolineales bacterium
GGCGCTGCCCCTACGATGTTTGATTGCAATAAAAACACCCGCTCGAAACGAGCGGGCGCGGCAGAAATGCAAAACGTTCTGTCGAGAGAGACCACTCGTCAAGCGATGCGCGATGATGTTGGAATCCCCCTCGACCGTCAATTTACGTGTGGGACGGTGAGGGGGCGCGCGGCAACGGTCCGTCGGGGTTCTGCGCGAAACGCAGAACGCGGCAAGCATTGCGAGTGGAAAAGAAAACTTGGCTCATTTGGGCAAGACCTGACAGGTTTTCAAAACATACGATAATCGAATTACATTTGTTGTGTACACCGCGAATCGAATGGGTGTCGCAGTTGTTTTAGAAACCTGTCAGGTCTAACTCATGAATGTGGCGCTAACGAATGTAAACGCGGCTCTATCATATCCGCCGTTTCCTGATTTGACAAGTCGCGCGCCATCGCTTTGACGTCTGGTGCGGCGCCGTGGATGACTGCATCGCTTGGCGGATTCGCGCCGCGCCAGCTGTTGACCCACTGCGCCAGCGCGCGCCCGATTTTGCGCGAGAGACGCGGGCTGTGGTGACGCACCATGTCATCGGCGGCTTCTTCAAAACCGACGTCGTATTTGTGGTCCTGGATTTCTTGTTGGTTCAGCGACCAGTGATGGTCCGTAATCCACAAATACAAATCGGCTTCGGTGCGGTTCGGAAATTCGCGCAGGATGTTGCGTTCGCGTATCAAATTGACAATGGGCATGTACACAAAATCGTACCAATCGGCGACTGCCTCTTCCCACGTCACATCGCGTTGATAATCGAGTCCGAGAAAATATTGATGCACGACGATATGCTCGAGCAAGCGCGCGTATCCGCCGGGCTGTGAAAAATCAATGTTGACGTCGGGACGCAATTTGTCGAGCTGTGTTTTTTCGAGAAACGACGCGTATTCGCCCAACGCTTCCAGATTCGACGGGTCGAGCCGTTTCACGTCGGTGGTGAGCGGCGCGCGCGTTTGCATCTCGATGACTTCGGCGTCAATATAATCCTGCCCCATTTGGCGCGCGACCGAAACGCGATGATGTCCGTCACGCACAAAATAGACTTGACCCACCTGATACAATTGAATCGGCGGCAAATTGAAATCGCGCATGCGCAATTCGTCAATTTTTTTCCAACGCGACTTGGTGCGCGCTTGTGCGGGGAGAAACGCGCGGTCAAAATCGTTATAGCGATTGGTGGTCGTCCCGACGATTTTTTCGACCGGCACTTCTTGGACGCCGCGATAGCTTTGTCCGTAAATCGGCAGGGAGCGGCGTACCGCGTCGAACGAGAGCAATTCGTTCGGACGGCGTGCAAGAAACGCGGATACGTCATTCCAAAACGCGCGCCAGCGCGCTTCGCTAAAATCTTTTTCGGCTTGCGCAGAATAAAAATCCATAAAATGAAAGTTGGTGATCAGAGAGCGGAGCTTGGAGACGAATTTTGAGTTGCCAAGCTCGAGTCTTTATTCTGTTCCCGCGAGGTCAAGCACTTTGTACCCATAGACATTGATAATCAAGGTGTGACCGCGCACGGCTTGGCGCGACGCGCGATTGTCGTACAAATGCACGTGTCCGTGCAACAGATATTCCGGATGATAACGGTCAATGAACTCCAAAAAAGACTTGAAACCTTGATGTGCCGCGTCCTGTCCGTCATGGATGCCGAACGGCGGCGAGTGTGTGACCAGCACATCCAGATAACGCCCATAGCGCAAACGGTTCAGCCACAGCTTGCGCGCGAGCCCCCGCGTTTTGCGGCGCATCTCGCTTTGCGTATATTGATAGCGCGGCGCGTCATTGTACCGAATGGACCCTTCCAGTCCGGCGAGTAAAAACCCGTTGTGATGGACCACGCGCCCGTCGAGATTGACGCATCCCTCGGGCTGTTCGCGTGCGCCGCCGCGCGCGCCGTGATTGCCCATTACGTAATACAGCGGTTTGTCCAGCATCGTGACAATATATTCCAAATAGGGGCTGGGCAAATCTCCGCACGAAATGACGCACTCGGCGTCACGCGCAATCTCGCGCACGGCAGGACTGTACAGCGCTTCGACGATAATGTCACTGATGGCAAGGACACGCATGGTCCGTTCTCACATTCCGCAGCATTGCGTTGTCCGGCGTATCGAATAAAATTGCCCTGTCTCGCAATGGAGAGCAGGGCTGCGTTGCCGGAGCGTCAATAGTATAGTGCAGATTGCGGCGCGGGACAAAATTGGTTTGACGCCGCGCGCGCCTTGTGGTATAGTGCGCGTTGTAACCCGGCGGCATTATCCTGTGCGCGCGAATTGTTCGCGACGAAACGCGCCGCGACGTATTTTGTCGCATGAATCCTGCGTTCGCTCAAAAAGGAGAATGACCGATGAAATCGTTTTGTACCAAGGGTGTTTTGTTTGTTGCGCTCGCTCTCTTGGTCTGGAGTGCTGCCGCTTGCACCCAAAGCAAGCCCGTGGTGCCGACCCCTACACTCATTCCACTTGATAATGGCAATATCGTTGTCCCGGGGGACGAGACGCCCGGCGCGCCCGCGAATAATCAAACCCCCGTTGACAATGCAACGCTCGTGCCGATTGGCGGCGACCAAACGCCCGTCGCCCCTTCGGGCGATGCCACGCTCGTGCCGCCGCCCCTCGAAACGCCCGGCGCCAACGTAACGCCGATTATTGTCGAACCGACATTGTTTCCGACGCCGACAACTGTTGGTGACACCGGGCAGCCGCCCGCGCAGCCAACGCCCGGCACGCCCGGCGATTCCGGCGCGCAAACCGGCGGCGCGTGCAGTAATCCGTACACCGTGCAGCCCGGCGAATGGTTCTATGCAATTGCGCGCAAATGCGGTGTGACGCCGCAAGCGCTCCTGGCGGCGAATCCGGGCTTGAATCCGAATGTACTGCGCCCTGGTCAAACACTCAACATGCCGGGTGGTGGGATAACTGATGGCGGCGCGCCGCCACCTGCGCAGCCGACCGAAACAACCGGCGGCGCGCAACCGCCATCGTCCGGCGGCTGTTCCAATCCATACACGGTGCAGCGCGGCGATACACTCTACAGCATTGCGCAGAAATGCGGTACCACTGTCGCGGCAATTCAACAGGCGAACGGTATTCCGGCGCCCGAATACATTTTCCCGGGACAACAATTGCGGATTCCATAATTCGCGCATCGCATATCGCGCATCGCATATCGCAAATTGTAATTGATTGGCGCGCATTCTTTGAATGCGCGCCATGTTCTTTTTGCCGAATTGTGGTATCGTGTCACGCGCAAAATACAAACTCGGAGGAAAAATGGAAGAGCTCATCAAACGCGAATATGCGTATCGAGGACGGGTGTTGAATTTGCGTTTGGATACGGTGCGCGTGAAAAACGGCGATGTGACATTGCGCGAGATTGCGGAACATCACGGCGCGGTGGCGATGCTTCCGCTCGACGATGCGGGCAATGTGACGTTGGTGAAACAATGGCGCGCGGCAACGGGACGCGTCATGTTGGAAATTCCGGCGGGAACGCTGGAATTGAATGAAGACCCGCGCGCAGGCGCGCCGCGTGAATTAAAAGAGGAAACGGGTTTGACCGCCGCACGTTGGGATTTTCTCGTACGTTTTTTCCCCAGTCCCGGTATTCTCACCGAAGAAATGTTTTTGTATCTCGCGCGCGATTTGACACACGGCGTACAACAATTGATGGACGATGAAGACATTGAAGTGGTCACCCTGTCGCTGGACGAAGCGATTGCGCGGATTGCGACGGGCGAAATCGGCGATGCCAAAACCATCGTCGCGCTTTTGTTGACGCGCGAAAAAATACGTACAATGTAAAAAGGATGGCATTGCTGTACGGCACCAAGACTTTTCTGCGTCGCTTTGAAGACCGCATGAGCGATGCCGAAATCGCGCGTTTGTACGCGTGGAGCCGCGACCCGGAACTGCTGCGTCTCAGCGGCGGGACTGTGACCGAGTTGGATGCGGAAGAATTTCGCGAACATGTGCGCGGCGAGCGGTTGTACGGTCCGACGAACCGACGGATGTTTTTGATTTTTGCGCGCGAAAATTTGGAATTGATTGGACGCACCGGTATTTTTGGCATTGACTGGAATCAACGTCAAGCCGAGCTCGGCATCGTGATTGGCGAACGCGCGTACCAAAACCGCGGCTATGGACGCGATGCGATCAACACGCTGCTTCATCACCTGTACACGAGCTCGTCGCTCAATCTGATATATCTCTATACGTTTGCCGAAAATGTGCGCGCCCAACGCGCGTTCACAGCCGCCGGTTTCCGTGTAACTTCACAGGGACCGCGTTTCACGCCCGACCTCGGCGAATTTGAAGGCGTGCGCATGGAAATCACGCGCGCAGAATTTTTGGAGCGGCATGCCGCCAAAACCATGCAATTCTGAGCGGCGTTTTATTTTCTTTTCATCGGCTTGTTCGTATAATCGCAGTGTGTGGTTCCATGTAAAACTTGTACTGCTCGTCTGCCTCGCCTGTATCTTCCTTGTCAATTGTCGCCAAAACACCGCCGCGCAGGATACCGAACTGGCGTTGAATCTTGGCGCCGAACCGGCAACGCTCGACCCGCTGCTGGCGACCGATCCTCCGACGATTCAACTGGACCAGCTCTTGTTTTTGAATTTGGTGCAGCTGAATGAAAGCGATGGGTCGCCGCAGCCCGGACTCGCGCGCGAATGGTTGGTCTCTCCCGACGGTTTGGTTTGGGAATTTCGTTTGCGTGAAGATGTCTCGTGGGTGCGGTACGATGCCGAGAACGGCGAAATCGAAAAGATTCGTCCCGTGAATGCCGATGATGTAGTGTACAGCGTACAGCGGTTGTTTGACCCGCGCACCGCATCGGGCTATGCCGCGCGTTTTGCGCCGTTGATTCGCAACGCGGACCGGCTCGTGCGCGCCGACCCGCGCACGTCGCCGGATGATTTGCAGCGTTTCGCGGATGAATTGGGTGTACGCAAGACCGGCGAATACAGCGTGCAGTTTGAATTGAACGCGCCCACCTCGGCGTTTCCGACCATTGTGGGCGCGTGGCTCGGGCGCATCGTGCCGCGCGAAAATATCGCGGAGCATGGTGTCAATTGGACGGACATTGGCACGATGTGGACGAATGGTCCGTATATGTTGGTGGACCGCGAACCGTTTCGTTTTTTGCTGCTGCGCAAGAATCCCCTGTACTATGATGCGGACAATGTCGAAATCGAACGGTTGCGCTTTCGTTTGCTCCCCGATGTGGAGTCGGCGCTCGATGCGTATTTGCGCGGCGAATTGGATACGACAGACCCGTATGACAGCATCGAAGGCACACATTTCGACCGCGTCAAGGCGGACCCTGCGCTCCAGCGCGATTTGAAATTGCTGCCCGGTTTGTGTACGCAGTACATTGCGTTCAATACCGGCAAACCGCCGTTCGATGCGGTGGAGCTGCGGCAAGCGTTCGCGCAAGCATTGAACCGCGACGACGTGGTAGCGCAAACGTTTGATTTGGGCGAACCCGCGCGCTGGTTCACCCCCCCCCAAGTGAATGCGGCGCCGGACCCGAACGCCGATATCGGAATTGATTTCAACGCGCCGCTTGCCAAAAGCACGCTCGACCAGGCGCGTGTGGCGGGAGTGCGTTTGCCTGCCGCGCTGACCTTTGGCACAAATACAAATCCGGTGTTTTTGGACGCAGCCGTCGCGGCGATTCAAAATTGGCGCGCGACGCTCGCGGCTTCGATTACGGTCGAGGACGCGCCGTGGGAATCGTATCTGGAACAATTGAGTCAAGACCCCCCCCCCTTGTTTCGCATGGGCTATTGCGGGTCGTACCCGGACGCGCATAATTTCTTGTACGACGCATGGCATTCCGGCTCGCCGTACAATTTCACCCAATGGTCCTCGGCGCAATTTGACGCGTTGGTTTCGGAAGCGGCGCGCGAGACCGATGTGTTGAAACGGCGGCAGCTGTATTCGCGCGCGGAAAAAATTCTGGTCGAACAGGACGCGGTGATTATTCCGTTGGTGTGGAGTCAACGCGCGTCCTTGACGCGCCCGCGCGTGGAACGGACGTACGCGGTGATGGAAGGATATGACCGCATCGAGTATTGGACATTGAAATAACGAGACATCCAATTCGGGACGCCATTCGTAATACCGAATAGCCGTGTGAATCATCTCATCGTTTCGGTTGGAGCATTGCGATACACTCACCGTTGTTTAATGCGTAATTTAATTGACTTGTGTACGTTGATAAAACGAAATTTTTACCTGCGCGGCGCGGTCTTGACACTCACAAATCGTTATGATAGGATGCCTCAACTTTTTCGGGGTATTTGACGCATTCCAATGCGAGTGTCGAGGCGGCTTGTGAAAATGACAGTCCTGTGCTGTCTTGTGGAGGAAGTTGGAAATGTCTGAAAATCGCGGCTTGATTGCCGTTGTTGTTATCCTGCTGGTTGCTTTGGTCGGGTTGGTGTGCATTGGCGTTGGCGCATTGGTGTATTGTCCCCAACCCGGAAGCGCGTGTGCCGGTCTGTTTGGCGCGCCGAGCGCGGTCTCGCAAAATAACCAGCCCCAAACGCAGCCGACGGCGGTACAAAATCAGAATCAAAATCAAGGGCAAAATCAAACCCCCAATCAAAATCCCCCGTCCAGCAATTCTGCGCCGGCTGGCAATGTTCTGCGCTTGCCCGGCGGCAGTGGGATGGGTGGCGATCCGCCAACCCTCGACCCCGCCAACACGAGCGATGTGGAATCGGCAACCTATATTGTGGAAATTTTCAGCGGGCTTGTCGGTTTCAACAAGGACTTGAAAATTGTTCCCGACCTTGCCGAACAATGGGAAACGAGCAATGACGGCAAGACCTATACGTTCACACTGCGCAAAGATGCCAAGTTTCACGACGGGCGTCCTGTGACCGCACAAGATGTCAAGTATTCGCTGGAACGCGCCGCTGACCCGCGAACGCGTTCGACGGTTTCGCCGTTGTATCTCGGCGATATTGTCGGTTTCATGGACAAGTACACCGGCAAGGCAACCGAAATTAGCGGTGTCAAAGTGCTGGACAATTACACGATTCAAATTGACATTGACAAACCGATTTCGTATTTCCTCGCTTCCCTGGCGCACCCGACTTCGTATGTCGTAGATAAATTCAACGTCGAATCGGGCGAGCAGCCGTGGTATTTGAAACCCAACGGAACCGGTCCGTTCAAGCTGGTGCAGTGGGACCAGGGGCAGCAAATCATTCTGGAAAAGAATGCAGACTATTACGGTGACATCAAACCTTCGGTTGACCGGGTTGAAATGTTGCTCGGCGGCGGCTCGGCAATGACGCGCTACGAAAACGGCGACCTCGATGCCACGCGCGTTTCGATTGCAGATATTGAACGCGTGAGTGACCCGTCGAGTCCGTTGAACAAAGAATTGACGATTGACCCGCAGCTCTCGACCTCGTTTATCGTGTTTAATACGCGCAAGCCGCCGTTCGATGACCCGAAAGTGCGGATGGCGTTTGCCATGTCCATTGACCGACAAAAATTGAACGATGTGGTGTTCAAGAAAATGCCGGTGGTGGCGACAGGTATTTTGCCGCAAGCGTTTCCCGGTTTCAATCAAGACTTGAAGGGAATTCCGTACGACCCGGAAGGCGCGAAAAAATTACTTGCGGAATCGAAATATGCAAGTGGCTTGCCGGACATTGTGTGGAGCACGGTGGGCGGCGGCGGTACGGCAGGGTCGGATGTGCAGGCGATTGCGGAAATGCTCAAGGAAAATTTGGGCGCGAACATTTCGGTGGAACAAACCGATTGGGCGACGTATCTTTCGCAAATCAACGGCACGAATGTGGATTTCCAATTGTTTGACATTGGTTGGAGCGCGGACTATGTGGACCCGCACAACTTTATCGGACTGTTGTTCCGCGGCGGCAGTTTGAACAATTGGAGCGGTTATGACAACGCGGAGGTCAACAAATTGATTGACGACGCAAGCGTTGAACCCAGTTTGGAAAAGCGCATCGAGCTTTATCAACAAGCCGAAGAGAAAATTTTGCAAGATGCGCCGGTGCTGCCGCTCACGTACGGACGCGATTATTGGCTGACCAAACCATACGTCAAGGGCGTGTTTTATCCGCCGTTGGTCATTGAACGACTCAAGTACATTACGTTGGACAGGTAAGTGAAACGGCGCGGGGTGTGAGACAAACACATTCCCGCGCCATCTTTTTGAGATGCTTGCATATATTGTCCGACGTTTGTTGTGGCTGCCCGTCCTGCTCGTTTTAATTTCGCTCATTACGTTCGCGTTGGGAATTTACGGACCGGGTGATCCTGTGCAGGTGATGATGGGGCTGCGCGCGCGTCCCGACATTATCGCCCAGGTGCGCAAAGAGTACGGGTTCGACCAACCATTTCCGGTCCAGTACTGGAATTACATTTCGAACGCGCTGCAAGGAAATTTCGGCTATTCGCTGGTAAAATATCAAGGACAGCGCGTTAGCGATTTGCTTGCCAAACGTCTCCCCGTCACGCTACAATTGAATCTGGTGTCTGTGTTGTGGAGTATGCCGCTTGCGATTGCATTGGGTATCTTTGCCGCGTTGAAGCGTAAATCGTGGCTCGATGTTTTTTTGCGCGGCATGGTGATTCTCGCCATCTCAATTCCGGTGATTGGTTTGCAGCCATTGTTGACGTTTGCGTTTTCGCGCAGACATGAAATCGGCGGCGCGACGATTGGACCGTTCTTGCCCGTGGGCGGATGGGGCGGCATGTTTAGCCCGCAAGTGATTTTGCCTGCGTTTATTTTGGGTTTGGGTTTGCTCGCGGTCTTTACGCGGCAAACGCGCGCCGCAATGATTGAGGTAATGAATTCGGATTACGTGCGCACCGCGCGCGCCAAGGGACTCAAAGAGTGGATGGTGATTCTTCGTCACGCCTTGCGTAACGCGTTGATTCCACTGGTCACGTTGTTCGGGTTTGTCCTCGCGGGCATGTTCGCCGGTTCCTTTATCGTCGAATCGTTTTACGGAATTCCCGGTGTCGGGCAGTTGGCGTACGAAGCGCTGATTTCCAAAGAATACTATATCATCATGGCGTTCACGTTACTGATTGCGACAGTGTATGTGTTGATGAATTTGATTATTGACATCATGTATGTTTTTGTCGATCCGCGCATTCGCTACCGGTGACGATGGATTTTCTGTGGCTACATCAATTACCCTTCCGGCAACCCAAACGCAAGAACTGACCCAGCCGCGCCCTGCGTGGTTGGAAACGTGGCGGCGCTTTGCGCGCAATCGTCCCGCGCTGGTCGGTTTGGTGGTTATCATTCTCCTGTTCTTGACCGCGATTTTTGGGCCCGCGCTTGCGCCCTATGATTACTCAAAAACCGACCTGGACAATGTAAACGCGCCGCCGAGCGCAAAACATATTCTCGGCACGGATGATTTGGGACGCGACATGCTGACGCGCATGATTTATGGCGCGCGTTCGGTCGTCTTTGTCATTGTGATTGTGGCGACCGTTTCGCTGACCTTGGGCGTGGCGATGGGCGCGATTGCCGGATATTTTGGCGGAACGACCGATACGCTCATTTCGCGGCTGATTGATGTTTTGTTTGCGTTCCCCGAATTGTTGTTTATCTTTTTTATTGCGGCGACCATCAAGCCCGCAATTGTCAATGGATTGAAAACATTCGCGCAGGAAAATGGGATACAATGGCTCGTGGAATTTGTGCGCTCCGGCTATGCGGACTATTTGGTCGTGATGCTGGCGCTGAGCGTATTGGGTTGGGCGGGGCTGGCGCGTTTGGTGCGCGCGCAATTCTTTGCACTGCGCGAAAAAGAATTTGTCATTAGCGCGCACGCGGTCGGCGTGCCGAGTCACCAGATTATTTTACGTTATCTGCTGCCCAACGCCATGTCGCCGATTATTGTAGCAATTTCGATGGGGCTGGGCAGTATCGCGATTGCGGAAGGCGTGCTCGCGTATCTCGGCATTGGTTTGCAGCCGCCGAATCCGAGCTGGGGCAATATCCTGGCGGACAATGTAGGACGGCATTGGCGCGATTGGCCCGACATGCTGTGGCTCGTGCTGCTGCCGGTCGTTATCATTACGACGGTCGTGTTGGCATTCAACTTTGTCGGCGACGGTTTGAATGAAGCGCTCAATCCCGAGCTGTAGGGTATGCGTCAAATTTTTGGGTGATGTTATCGGGCGAATAGAATTCGCGGCGACGCATCGCAAATTCGATCCTTCGCGCGCTCAGGGCAGGCACTGCGTCGAATAGGAATCCAGAATCGTGACGCACACCCCAAGTTGTAGACGCGGTTGGAATTTTTCGAGTTATGATTTATTATGTCGGGGTGTTGGAAAGCGCAGGGCTGTGAAAAATGATGGAAGCGACCAAAGCGGAAACGGCGGAAGCGGTGACGCTGGCAGAGATTTTGCCGGTGGCACGAAGATTGTCTGCTGTAAACAAGTTAGTGCTGATTCGCATTCTGGCTGAAGATTTATCAAGCAACCTGAAAAACATTTCAACTATTGTGCCGGAACGGACAGATGTCGAGTCGGGTTCTCTGGCTACAAGAGACCCAGATGTATTTTCATTTCCAGCAGACCATGTTTTTTACCTTTACACACCCTACGATAGTTACGGCGCCGCAGAGCAATTGGCGCACGTGTTAGAACAGATTGAGCCAGAGAATTCATTCGATGCGGATAAAGTACTCGACACTCCATCCCAAAGTGAGTTGGATAGTCTGCCTTGGCTGCCGGTTGTCCTCTAGCATCAAGCGCATCAAATCGAAACGGTTGGATTGGTTGACAGTCGGGCAACGGTCAATGTATTGCCGCACAATTTGGGATTGGAACTGGGCTTTACTTGGGACGCACCGCGCCAAGAGGTGAAACTCGCCGGAAACATTGGGCGCTTTCCTGCCAAAGGATTATATGTGCTTGCACAAATGGGCGATTTTGCGCCCGTGCGTTTGGTGTTTGCCTAGAGCGCAAGCAACGAAACGCGGTTGATCTTGGGTCAATTCAACTTCTTTCAAGAATTTGACGTTCACTTTTATCGTTCCCAATTTGCTTGTGAAATCAATCCAAAATCAAGTTGAATCAAATGGATGCGCGCGCACGAGTTTTAATTTCAAATCTGAAATCACAAATCGAAAATCATACATCATAAATCATACATCCCGTAGGGGGACTCCATGAGCAACGTACTGCTCGATGTTCGCAATCTCCGCACAGAGTTTGTCACACAGGACGGCGTCGTCCACGCGGTCAACGGCGTAACGTTCGCATTAGAAGAAGGCGAAACACTCGGTCTCGTCGGTGAGTCGGGGTCGGGCAAATCCGTTTCCATGTTAACGGTCATGCGCCTTATTCCGATGCCGCCCGGACGCATTCCCTCCGGCGAGGTGGTCTTTCAAGGGCAAGACCTTTTGAAATTGTCGCCCGAAGAGATGCGCCAAATTCGCGGCAACAAAATCGCGATGGTCTTTCAGGACCCGATGACATCGCTGAATCCGGTGCTGACGATTGGGACGCAAATTACGGAAGCGCTCGAATTGCATCTGGGCATGAGCAAAGACAAGGCGCGCAAGCGCGCGGCGGAATTGCTCAAGATGGTCAATATCCCCGAAGCCGAACGCCGCCTCGACGATTATCCGCACCAATTCTCCGGTGGGATGCGCCAACGCGTCATGATTGCGATGGGCCTTTCGTGTTCGCCGCAATTGCTCATCGCGGACGAACCGACCACCGCGCTCGACGTGACGATTCAGGCGCAAATCACCGACATTGTAAAACGGCTCAAGCGCGAACTCGGCATGGCGATTATTTGGATTACGCACGACCTCGGCGTCATTGCCGGTCTGGCGGACCGGATCAACGTCATGTATTCGGGTTACATTGTCGAGACCGCGCATACCAAAGAACTCTTTGCCAATCCGCTGCATCCGTACACGGTCGGGCTGCTCGGCTCCATTCCGCGTTTGGACGAGGGCAAAAAAGAAAAACTGACACCGATTGAAGGTCTGCCGCCCGATTTGGTGAATATGCCGAGCGGCTGCCCGTTCCATGACCGCTGCCAATTCCGCACGCAAAAGTGCTTGGAGGAAAATCCGGCGTTAATGTCCGTCGGTGTCAAACATTGGTCCGCTTGTTGGAATTACGAAGCCGTCCGCGAAAAGCGCGACGAGATTTTGCGCCGCCACGTGGTAGAGCCCGCTGCCGCGTAGAGAAATCAAGGAGCCACGACATCGCATCACACCCTCACCACGCAAGGCGTGATGCCGCGTCACGATGAACATGGAAGCGCAGACCCAACCCGTTCCGAATGAACAGACCAAATCCGCTGCCAAGATGACTGCAAGCGGCAGTGACATTATTCTCGATGTCAAGAACCTGAAAAAATATTTTCCGATTACGCAAGGCATCCTGTTTCAAAAAAAGGTTGCGGATGTCAAGGCGGTAGATGGCGTCAGCTTTAATGTCAAGCAAGGCGAGACGCTGGGACTGGTAGGCGAATCGGGCTGCGGCAAATCCACCACCGGACGCACGATTCTGCAATTGTACCGTCCGACCGAAGGCCAAGTTTTATTTCGCGGCAAAGATTTGGCGCAGCTCAAGGGCGAAGACTTGCGCAAGATGCGCAGCGACATGCAAATGATTTTTCAAGACCCGTATGCTTCGCTCAATCCGCGCATGACCGTCGGCGACATTATTGCCGAGCCGCTGGAAGTCCACAATATCGCCAAGGGCAACGAGAAAAAAGAACGCGTGCAGGAACTCTTGCAAATCGTCGGTTTGAACCCGTACTTTATCAATCGGTATCCGCACGAATTTTCCGGCGGGCAGCGCCAACGCATTGGCATCGCGCGCTCGCTCGCGGTGAATCCGGATTTTATTGTCTGTGACGAACCGATTAGCGCGTTGGACGTTTCGATTCAGGCGCAGATTATCAACCTGCTGGAAGAACTTCAGGATCGTTTTGGTCTTACGTACCTCTTTATCGCCCACGACCTCTCGGTGGTGCGTCACATTTCCGACCGCGTCGCGGTCATGTATCTTGGCAAAATTGTCGAACTTACCGACAGCCGCACGTTGTATGCCAACCCGCTGCACCCGTACACGCGCGCGCTCCTATCCGCCGTGCCGATTCCCGACCCGATGATCGAAGAAAAACGCGAACGCATCATCCTCGTCGGCGATGTGCCAAGTCCGGTCAATCCGCCCAAGGGCTGTCGTTTTCACACGCGCTGCCCACTCGCCATTCCCATTTGCAAAGAAGTCGCGCCCGAATGGCGCGACGTCGGCACCGGGCATTTCGTCGAATGTCATGTCGTTTGAGCGCCTGTGCCGGAGGTTTTTTTGCTTGACGCATGGGAATAAGTATGCTATATTCGCGCCACAGACGTCCTCATCAATTTGAACTCTGAGATGCTGCGCACAAAGAGATTTTTCAGCCGAACCTGCCGCATACGATACTGAGAACCACAGTTGTTCCCATGTTCAGAGCCAACAAGTTGAGTATTTCGATTCTGCGGATGCCGACAATGATGTCGTTCCCCATGCACACGATACGCAGACACAATCCCCCCAATTTCAAAGGAGGTGACAGCAGCAGCTAACGCGTTGAAAGCGTAAATCTCAACTCGCGGCGTTTCGCGCCGCACAATCAACCCGCATATTTGCAGGAGGAGAAGGAAATGAAAAAGTTTGTGTTGTTAGCGATTCTCGCCACCGCATTGGCGTTAATCGTCGCAGCGTGCGGTGCGCCGGCGACCCCGCCGCCCGCTCCCACCCAAGCCCCGGCGCCCACGCAAGCGCCCGCGCAGCCGACTGCCGCACCCGCGCAGCCGACGGAAGCGCCCAAGCCAACCGAAGCGCCCAAGCCAACCGAAGCGCCCAAGCCAACCGAAGCGCCCAAGCCGACGGAACCGCCTGCGGCAGCAGGTCCCAAGGTTCTCCGCATCGGTCGCTCGACGTATCCGGACGTGTTGGACCCGCAAAAATCCTCGTTCGGTATCGAAATCGAAGTCCTCAAGCTCGTCTATGAAGGGCTCCTTTCACTTGATAACAAGGGTAATATCGGCCCCGGCGCGGCGGACAAATGGGAAAAATCTGCCGACGGCACCAAGATGACCTTCCACATTCGCGATGGTCTCAAACGCTCGGATGGCACCCCCATCACCGCCAAGGACTATGAATACGCGCTCAAACGCATCGTTGACCCGTGCGTGCCGGGCAAACAATACACGTCTATCATGTACGATGTGAAGGGCGCCCAAGCGCTTGACGATTACGGCGCCGAAATTGGCAACGACTGCTCGACTGCCGACAAGGCGAAAATGGACGCACTCTGGGCAGATTATGGCGTCAAGCTGCTTGACGATTCCACTCTCGAAGTGACCTTCAAACAACCGACCGGTTTCTGGGAATACATCGCCTACACCTGGGTCACGTATCCCACCGACCAACGCGCGGTAGATGCCGACCCGGATACGTGGTGGACCAAAGCGGAAGGACATGTTGGTAACGGTCCATTCAAGATTCAGACGATGGAAGAAGGCAAGAAAATCGTCTATGTCCCGAACGAAAACTACTGGCGCGGCAAACCCAAGCTCGACCGCATCGAAGCCATCTACAACACCGACAACGCTGTGATTTTCGAAGCGTACAAGAACGGCGAATTGGACATTAATGCCAACCTCGCTCCTGAACAATTCTCGGCTGTGGATGCTGACCCGGTCCTGAAAGATGCTTTCCTCCGCTATCCCGCCGCTATCACCACGGCAATCGCGTTCAACAACACGCGCGCGCCATTTGACGACAAGAATGTCCGCTCGGCATTCTCCGCCGGTTTCGACCGCGAAGCTTGGATTCGCGACGTTTCCAAGGGTCTCGGCGGTCCGTACACGCGTTGGATTCCGCCCGGTGTCCCCGGTGCGCAACCTGACAAAGAAGGTGTGCCGGCGTTCGACGCCGCCGCCGCCGTCAAGACATTGGTGGACAACGGCTATGCCGCTGCAGACAGCACCGCTGAAAAACCAAAAATTGACTGCGCCAAACTTGGCGACCTGAAATTGACATACGCCGCGACGCCGTTGAACCATGCGCGCTTCCAATTCATCGCCGGCAACTATGTCAAGGTCTTTGGCTGCCCCATCACGCTCGACCCGGTGGATGCAACCGTGTTGACCGCCTTGACCAAAGATGTCAAGACCAATCCGCAGATTTCGCGTCAGGGCTGGATTCAGGACTATCCGCACCCGCAAAACTGGCTCTCGGTATACTGGGTCTGCGGCGCGTTCTCGAAACGCTATGGCTATTGCAATCCGAAACTGGATGAACAGCTCAAAGACGCTGATACCACGTTGGATTTCGAACAAGCCATCACCAAGTACCAAGCCGCTGAAGATATTCTCATGAGCGATATCCCCGCAGCGTTCTCGAACTATACCGAAAACGTCTACCTTGTCGCTCCGTGGGTTGTCGGACCGAAAGATTATCCGAGCTCGTCGGACGCCGAGTGGGCTGGTGAATGGGGTCCGGTCTGGGAATATGACATTGACCTGACCAAAGTTCCCGCCAACTATCCGAAGGAATAATCTGCAGTCGCAGCAATTCTGACGGGATGCAAGTGAACGAAATGGCTGCTCCCCGTAAGGGGAGCAGCCAAAAAAATATCACTTTTTGAAAATTCTACGCCCCGCTCCAGGTGTAACAAGCGATAAGGTGGTGTTGAAATGACAGGTTATATAGTTCGCCGCGTGCTCTGGATGATTCCCACGCTCTTTGTGGTCATCCTTATTACATTTGTTATCATGCATGCTACACCTGGTGGCCCGTGGGACATTAGCCCGGACAGTCGCACGAGTGACCCCCGCGTCCAGGAAGCTTTGAACAAAGCATACGGTTTGGATAAACCGCTGTTTGTGAATCCGGAAGCGGCTGCGGCAGCGCAGGCGGCAGGCAAAAATCCAATTGCTGTGGCGCAAGCTTTTTTCGATGGGCAATTTGGAAACTATATGGCAAATCTGGCAAAAGGCGATTTGGGCCCTTCGTATCGTTTTCGCGGACGACGGGT
>CAZXYP010000091.1:0-11953 GCA_964644955.1 uncultured Anaerolineales bacterium
CTACTCCCTCTGTCCGGCTCAGGTCGGCGGGCACCGCCAACACATCCGCGCCGAACACAGTTGTCCCCACTCTTGTATCACCGACCCAAATCGCCGCCGCGCCCGCAACACCGAACACGCACGGCATGGTCATTATCGCGGAATTGGACGCCACCCGCCAAGTTTTGACCATTTACGGCGTCACGCCGGGCGTCACTGTCGTGATGGGTGGAACACCCTTGCCCCTACCGCCATCACCAACCCGAACTTTTACGCCGCCGCCGCCGCCGACCGACGCGCCCACGTTGACGCCCAGCGCAACATCCCCGCCGAGACCGCGCCCACCCACCGCAACGCCGATTGCGTACTCGCGCGGCGCGCTGGTCGGAAAAATCTTGTTCAAAAGCACACGCAACGGCGGCTCGCTCTTTCGTCCCAATTGGTTCATGATGAACGCGGATGGCACAGGCATTCAGCAATTGGACAATCCGGCAGCTGAAGCGTTTGCGATTTCGTTGGAAAGTCAGGCGTATGGGATTGAAAATATGGAACCGGGCGGCGCGCGGCGCGTGTTTGGGGAACGCCGCTGTCCCGGCGTCGGCACATGTTTATTGTATATTCTCGATACCGAGCTTGATGCCTCGCTCATCAATTCCAGCGAAGATATCAGCAAAGGACAGTGGTTTGGCAGCCGCAACGCCGTCGCCAAAGACCCCGTGTGGTCGCCGACGGGACAATGGATTGCGTTCGCGTCGAATCATGACCCGGGCGATACGTGCGTACGCAAAAGCATGAACATTTTCAAAGGCACGCCCTCCCAAAATCCAACCGTGCGCCGATTGACCGATTTTTGCGCGGGCGGCAATGTCGCGCATCCGTCCTTTAACGGCGACGGCAGCCGCCTCGTTTTCTTTGCGGATACCGACGGCTTGCGTCAAATCTATGTGGTGGACGTGGGCGCGGATGAGAGCATTGACCACGCGCAGGTGCAGGAACAAAAAATCAGCGACGGGCAAGCAAACGATTGGGACCCGATTTGGGTGAAATAACTATCGGTGTTTCGGTCACATCGGGAGCAAACGACGGCGCTTGTGCCGTCGTTTCGTTTGTACAACTCCTTTGGTCATGTCAACTTACACGCGTATAATGGACAACGTGCTTGTTTGGTTCCAAAAGCTGCAAACGCATTTGCGCGTGCGGCTTGATTTTTATCTCGGGCTGTTTCTCGCGCTTGCGGCATTTGCGTTGTATGTGCGGACTTTGACGCCGGGCGTCCTCGACGGCGACAGCGGCGAATGGCAGTACATGGCAAACCTTCTCGGCGTGCCGCACTCGACGGGCTATCCGACGTATATTCTCCTCGCCAAATTGGTGACGCTGCTCCCCATCGGCAATGCGGCATGGCGCGTCAATTTGTTTTCCGCGCTCTGCGCGGCGCTCACCCTTCCCGTTGTGTACCTGCTCGCAAAACGCGTCGCGCGTTCGCGCGTCGCCGCGTTTCTCGCCGCGAGTTTCTTTGCGCTCATGCCGACGTTGTGGGCGTCCGCAACGATAGCGGAAGTGTATGCGCTCAATACACTGCTCATTGCGCTCACGTTGTATTTTGCGATACGCTTTTTCGACCGCGCGCGCGCGCGCGATTTGTATGTGATGGCAATCTGCTTTGGACTCGCGCTGACGAATCACCGCATCGCGTTTTTCATCGCACCCGCGCTGCTCGCGGTGGTTTGGTTCAAACGGCGTGAATTGAATTGGAAAAAAATCGCTTTCGCCGCCCTCGCGTTCTTGATACCCCTCACGCTGTATCTGTACATTCCGCTGCGCGCGTCGCAGCTGCTCGCGGAACAATCGCCCGCAAATTGGGAATTGTATCCGCGCGCCGAAGCGATTGTGAACGGCAAGGTGACGGCATATTACAATCACACACCGCAAGGATTCTTTAATCTCGTCACTGCGCTCGACAATCGCAACAAACTCGGCTTTCAAGACGCGAGCGGCGAGGACAAAATGATGGCGCGTTTGACCAACGCGTGGACGCTGCTGCACGAACAAATAGACCCGTTCGGCATTTTCCTGGCGTTGGGCGGCATTATCGTGTTGTGGCGGCGCGAACGCGCGTTGACGATTGCGCTCTTGCTCGGCGGCGCGAGCATTGCGGCGATTTCGATTTATTTGCGCGCGGAATCTACGCGTTTCTATTTCAGCGGCGCGTATCTCATCCTGCTGTTGTTTCTCGCGGCGGCGATGGGCTGGATTTTGGAAAAATTGAAACCGCACGCGGCGGGCGAACACAAAGCATCGCCCCTACAGTGGCTGCTGTATTGCGCGGCGATTTTCTTTTTCGCGTTCTTGCCGCTCAGCGCGTTGTATTTCAATTTCGCGCGCATGGACCAAAGCGGCAATATCAAATATGACGCGTATGCGCGCGCGGTGTTGAATGACAATCTCGCGCCGAACGCCGTACTCGTCGCGCCGTGGGAGGTGGCAGCGCCGCTGCGTTATTTTCAATATATCGAAAATGTGCGTCCCGACGTATTGACCATTCACGAATCGCCGGTGCGCCCACAGTATCAAAAACTTTTGGCAGCGGCGCAGCGTTTGGGGCGTCCGTTTTATTACGCGCAGTTCACGCCCGAAGATAAAAATACGGATGCGCCGCGCACGGTGCAGGCGATTGCGTTTCCACTGCCGGCGGAACCGCGTCCGCAGTTTCGTTTGAATGAAAAAGTGAGCGACAGCATACGCGTTGCCGGATACGATTGGCAGCCGTTGGACGCGCGCACCGCGCGCTTGAGCGTCTATTATCGCGTCGCCAAACCGACGCGCATCGAATATGTGAATGAATTGGAGATGAGCGACGCACAGGGGAATACACGCGCAAGCTTTTCACGCCATCCCGTCAGCGAATACTATCCGACCTATTTTTGGAAACAGGGCGCGTATTATCGCGATGTCTATGACATTCATCTCGCCGCCGACGCGGCGAATGAAACGCTGCGCGCGGAATTGATTTGGTACGCCTATGACGCGACGACCGCGCAGCGCGAGGAAGCGAGCGCGAAAGCTGTCGTGTTTGAAAATTTGGCGTACCGGTAAAAATTGGAGAGTGGGAATTCGCTACTCTTCGACCTCGACCGTTTCGGCGACGAGCAGCGCGCGGTTTTCGACGCGTTGACGCAGCCAATTGCCGGCGAGCGAAATGAGCAGCAGCGCGGCGATGAGGATAACAATCCACTGCGCGCCAAAGGATTCGACATTCGCGCCGACGATGCTGGAGAGAATAATGCCGGGCAACCGTCCGAGGAAAACCAGCAGCATGAAACGGCGGAACGAGAGCGTGGTCAAACCGGCGATAAAGTAAAATACATCGGCGGTCGGCGCGAGCATCAAGAGAAACCATGTAATCGAAGAATTGACCGCCGCAAGATTGCGCCAGCGTTCAATCCAACTCTTGGGCGCCATTTTTTCAATCAGGGGCCAGCCCAAACGCCGCGCCAACCAAAACGCGATGGCAGCGCCGAGCATGATGCCAAGCATCGAAAAAATCGAGGCGACGACGGGACCAAACAAATAACCTGCGGTGTACGCCAACGGCGCGCCGGGGATGGGCGCAATCACGATTTGCAGCGCATAAAACAGCGCATAGACGATGGGCGCGAGGATGCCAAATTTCGGCAATTCGTCTTTGACGCGGTCGCCGATTTCAAACAGCCATGCAATCGGATTGGCAGGGGCCCAACCCAAATGTACGGCAAGATAGTATGCCGCCGCCGCTGCGCCAATCAGCCCCAGACGCAGCAGCCAGATTCGCAAATCAATGTCGCGTACTTTCATTCCTTGATAGTCCTTTGAAAAGTGAGCAAATAGACAACCGGACGACTTTTGGGCGGCGGACGTCCCATGCCGCGCACGATATCACTCGGCAAACCATTGACGCGCGCGCTGTATGCGCCGAGGGAATGCCACGGCGGATAATGATTAATGTCCATCGGAAAATTGGCGGCATATTCCGGCGCGGGTTTATCTTCGGTCACGATTTCGTGCGAACCGTCCAGCCATTCGATCGTAATTGTTTCACCGAGCAACCGCGAGCCGTTTTCGTCCAACACATTGACATAGATGTGGTGCTTGCCTTGATTTTCCGATTCCGCCCAAAATTCGGCGTGCGTCAAACGCCAATAGCGTTCCCCCGGCTGCACCTGCACGGGAATGTATTGGATATTCAATTCGTCGAGACGCGGGTCCCAGATCAACGGACGCGGTAAAGTGGTAGGTAAGGGAATGCTTTGGGCGGTCGGCGACGGCGGCGGCAATGTGGGGCGCGCGCGCGTTGGCGTGAACGGTACAGCTGTAAATGTGCGCGTCGGCTCAAACGTCGGCTGCGGGGTTGCAGAGGCGGGTGGCACACGCGCGGTATGGGTGGGTGATGGAACGCGCGCGGTTTCCGTTGGCAGCGCCGCGGCGCGTTTGGTTGGCAAGACAAACGGTGTTGGCAGGGGCATTGGTTCGACCGCACAGCCGACACTCCAAATCAACCACCACACAGCGAAAATAAAATACCATTTAGAATTCAGCATCCTTGCAATCGTTCCGTGATTATACAGTCTCAAAGGAATTAGGCAACTCGCGCAAACGCGCCCGGAGGAATCTCTCATGCAGCGACGCAATCTCGTCGTACTCGGTTTGTATTTCCTGATTACGCTTTTCGTCACCTATCCGCTGGTCACACAATTTACGACGCACGTGCCCGGCACCACGACATGGTCGCTCGACGAATACGGTTATGTATGGAATCATTGGTGGTTCAAACATGCGCTGTTTGACCTTCAAAGCAATCCGTTCCAAACCGACTATTTGTTTTATCCGCTCGGCAGTTCACTCGTGTTGTATGCCTACACGCTGCTGCACGTCACGTTGGCAATGCCGATTCAATTGGCATTCGGCATCATTCCCGCGTCCAATGCGACGGTCTTGTTTTCGTTCGTGATTGCGGCATTCGGCATGTTTTTGTTTGCCGATTATTTGCTGCGCGTGTCGCTCCGCATTTGGGATGAAAAATACAATACGCGTATCGGCGCGATTGCAGAGGACCGCTATCTGCACACGCTCGCCGCGTTCGTCGCGGGCGTCGTGTTTGCCTTCGCGTCGAATCGGTATGTGTATCTCTCGCTCGGTCATTACAACATTGTCGCCAGTGAATGGCTTCCGTTTTATATGTTGTATTTGTTCAAAACCCTGCTCGAACCGCGCATGAAAAACGCAGTCATGGCGGGATTGTTTGCGGCGATTGCAATGTACACCGAGACGACGGACGGCGTTTTGCTCGTACTGTTGACGCTCGTGATTTTGCTTTTCGAGTGGCGGATGTTGTTGAACAAAGGCACGCTGCTGCGCGTCGCGCTCGTCGCGGTTTTTACGGCGGTCTTTTTCGCGCCGCTCTTGCTTCCCACCGCGCTGGAAATTTTCAACAGCGGCTACGCGCTGCCGGGCTTTGGTCATTCCGAAAATCTGTTGGTGGACCTGTTTGGCTTTTTGGCGCCGACGAGTCTGCATCCGCTCAATCGGTTTTGGGTCGAGGAACTCGACGCGGTGCGACAGCACACCTCGCGGTTCAGCGACATCAATACGTTCTTTGTGGGCTATGCGACAATTGTGCTCGCGTTCGGCGGTTTTGTCGCGTTCGCCAAACGCAATCGCATGTGGCTCGGCATTGCCGTCGGCTTTGCCATTTTGGCAATGGGTCCGCTGCTGCACATTAACGGTAAATCGCAATTTGACCTGGACGGTTTGGAAGTCAATTTCCCGCTGCCGTTTTTGATTCTGCATTACATCCCCATCATTCGCGAAAATCGCGTGCCGAATCGGTACAGCATTCTGGTCGTAATTGCATTGTCCATTCTCGCCGCGTACGCGGTGTGGTGGTTGATGTGGAAACTTTCGACGCGCGCGCCGGAATCCAAACGCAGGCTCGTCGCCACAAGCGTCAGCGGCATCGTTGCAGCAGTTTTGATTTTTGAACATCTCGCCATTCCACTGCCGTTGACGGACGCGCGCATTCCCGCCGCATATTCGCAAATTCGGAAAGAGCCGGATAATTTTACAGTGCTGTCATTGCCGCTCGGTTTGCGTAACTCGTTCGGACAGCTTGGCGCCGAAGATACGCGCACACAGTATTACCAATCGGAACATCAAAAGTATATCTTGTCCGGGCAGATTCAACGCAACCCGCCGTACCTGTTTGAGTATTTCCAACGTGCGCCCATCATCTCTACCATTCTGGCGTTGGAAGATTATAGACCGCTCGAAGACGGCACGCTGGAACGCGACAAGCAATTGGCGAACGACGTGGTGAATTTTTTCGATATGCGTTATCTCGTCGTTCAGCCCGCAATTCCGGGACGCCCGCCGTTCGAGGATAATCGCGAACGCGTCATTGAATATCTGAAACAAGTGCTGCCGCTTGGCGAACAAATCGCGGACGACAATGGACTGCTCGCGTATCGCATCAATCAACCGCCGTTGGAATTTCCCTATCAAATTGATTTCGGCAACGACGGCGCGCAGCTCTATCAGGGGTACGGCTGGCTGCCGACGGAACAGATTGCCGACGCGGATGCGAATTGGGCAACCCAACAACGCGCAACCCTTTTCGTCCCGACGCGCGCAGTGCGCGATTACACCTTGACGCTGCGCGCGCTGCCTTTTACATATCCGAACGCGCCACAGCAAAGTTTTGGCGTGACGGTGAACGGACAGAGTTTGCCGCGCGTGCCAATGAATCCGGGTTGGGATGAATACCGCATCACTCTGCCCGCGAGCGCACTGCATTCGGGCATTAACGAGGTCGTTTTGGATGCCGCGTATGTGGTGCGCCCGCGCGATGTGCTGCCGGCAAATTTTGAAATTGGCGGCACGGGCGTTTCGAGTCCGGTGGATATTGTCGCGACCAGCGCATCCGAGTTTGGTTCCATCAAGGTGAACGATGTTGAGGTGTCGCCGCTGCGGCGCGGTTATAACATTGCCGTGATTGACCCGCAATCGGGCAAGGTCCTCGACGCGAAAAATTTTGACACGGGCGGCACGAGCATTTTGGAATCGCGCGCGCTGCGTGAATTTCTGTCCAAAATTCCCGACGGAATGATTGTGGTCGGCGCGGTGCAAGAGGATGCGACGGCAATGTTGGGCGAAGCGGCAGCGGCAGAAATTCAAAAATTGGGTTTGGAAACCAATCTGCGCGGACACGATGGGTACACGCACGCGTTCATTGCGGTCAAAGGCAAAGCGGACGGCTTGGAACAAACGGGTGAAGGCGCGAGCGCGGTGAGTGTCGGGCGCGCGTTGGATAATCGTCCGTTGAGTATTGCGGTAGATTGGTTCCGCGTGGAATAGGACATGGCATTGAATTCCAGTACGGTTGGCGCCGCGCCGCCACTCCGCGCGCGCGTTTGGGAGAGCTTGACGCGACCGGTGAGCTTGTGCGCCCTTGTCACTGTCGCCGCGCTGCTGCTGTATTGGCGCACGGCATATCCGTCGGTGCTGCCGGGCGACGCGGGGGAATTGCAGTTTGCGGCGTGGGGCTTTTGGCTCGCGCATCCGACCGGGTATCCGCTGTATCTCCTTTTGGGCGGCATCTGGCAGCGCCTGCTGCCCTTTGGCGACCCTGCGTATCGGCTCAATTTATTTTCCGCGTTCTGGTCGGGACTCGCCATCGGCGTCGCGTTTCTCGCGTTTTATCAGGTCACGCGCGCGCGCGGCGCGGCAGTGATTGCGGCCTTGACATTGATGGTTTCGCCGCTGCTGTGGTCGCAGGCGACGCGCGCTGAAGTGTATGCGCTGAATACGTTTTTTGTCGCGCTGTTGTCGTTATTGGGATTGATGTGGCGCGCGCAGCCGCAGCGAAAATATGCGTTTGCCTTTGCGCTCGTGTTTGGCTTTTCGCTCGCGCATCATCGCCTGACGCTGCTGCTCTTGCCGGCATTCGCGGCGTTGTTTGCGGAACGCCTGTGGAGTTTTCGCGCGCAACCGTTGGTAATGGCAAAACGCGCGCTGCCCTATCTCTTTGCCGCTGCAATCCCACTGCTGTTGTATTTGTACATTCCACTGCGCGCCGGGGCGACGCCGTATGCGACACTGGAGGTTGCGCCTGCCGCGCCGATTGTGATTTTTGAAAATTCGGCGCGCGGCTGGCTCAATGTCATTCTCGGTTCCGGTTTTGCGGGAGCAGTTGCGTGGAATGACGCGAGTATTGCGGCGCTGCGCGACCTGCCGACACAGTGGGTGTATCAATTCAATTGGATTGGTGCGCTCACTGCGTTATGCGGATTCGGCGCGCTGTTGTGGCGACTCAAATTCGCGGTGGCGGCGTTTGTGTTGTACGGATTCGGCGCGTTGGTATTGTTTGGGAGCGTTTATCACATCGGCGACATTGCCGATTATTACACGCCCGCGTATTTTTTCGCGTGCATCGCGCTGGCAGAAGGCATTGCCTTTATCGTCCACACACTGCGCACGCATCCGTTTTCGCGCGGCAGTACGCTCCCGTCCATCGCGCTGCTCGCATTTTTTGCGCTGCTGCCGTTGCAAAATCTGTTTAGCAATTTTGTGTTTCAGAATCATCGCTTCCATAACGAAACGCGCGTGCGGTGGGAAAATTTACTGCAGGCGGATTTGCCGTCGAATGCGCTTTTACTTTCCAATGACCGCGACGAAATGACGCCGCTGTATTATTTGCAGTATGTGGAAAACAAACGCGCGGACATCCGCGGGCTGTTTCCCAAAATCGCCGCGGGCGCGCCGTATGATAACGTGATTGCATTGGTGAATCGCGTCGCCGCGTCGGAACGTCCCCTGTATGCCTTGAAACCGATTCCCGCATTGTTTATGAAATACATTGTCGCAGAAACAAAACATGGGTTATGGAAAATACACACATCGCCCCTTCCCGCGTTGAAAAATTCCAGCGACGCGGTATTGAATGGGATTCTGCGCGTGCGCGGTTGGGACGTGATTGACGGTGACGCGCTGTCCGGCGAATCGTTCACTCTGCGGCTGCAGTATGAACCGTTGCGCGCGTTGCCGCGCGATTACAAATTTAGCGCGCAGCTCTATCGCGGCGAGGACAAGGTCGCGCAAGGCAACGACCATTTGCCCGGCGAGGGGGAATATCCGCCGACGCGCTGGCGCGCGCGCGAAATTTTACAGGACGAGTTTGTGATTGCGCTCGCGCCCGACCTCGAACCCGGCGACTATCGCATCGTATTGGTCGCCTACGATGAAACAGACGGCAGTGCATTGGGTCCCGCGGACATTGGAATCTTGCGCGTCGCGGAATAAAAAAAGGTCGCCATCACGGCGACCTTTTTTGTTGCATTGGTTTTACAATGCCGGAATCTCGCCGGGGGCTGTGCCGCGCAACAACACATAAAACGGCACGCCCTGTTCGTTCCAGTTTTCAATCGCGGTCGTCAAAATTTCAACGGCAATTTCCCAATCGGCACGCGCATTTTTTATCATGCGTTCGGGCGCTTGAAACAAGAGGATATATCCCGACGCGGGCGCCCACGCCAAATCATTGACACATTCTTCAAACGCGTCCCAATTGTGACCAAAGTATTCGGGAAATTCCATCGCGCGCGCGGCTTTGTCCAAAAACGATTTTTTGTCGCGCACCCTGGCGCCGTCGAGATAAAACAATCGCCAGCCCGCAGCATCCGCTTCGTTCATCAAAAATTCGTGCGTCGCGCGCGAGCCAAAGCGATAAAGACCGGGGATGCGCTCTTGCGTAAGCGCCAATTGTAATTTGCTCATGGGTCAAGAATGATTCGAAAGGACGCGTAATGGTCAGAGGTGTAATAGTATTCGTCGTTTGCGCCCGTCACAATGCGCCGCGCGCCGCGATCGTTCGAACCGGGCGTTTCGACAGTGTACTCGTGATAATAACCGGATTGTTTTTTGGGTAAAATGCCTTCGCGATTTTGAAACACTTGCCCGTCCTGCCGATACGGGAACGGTCCGCCGCGTTGAATCCGCGTCAATGTTTCGATGGCTTCGGGCGGTAATTCCGCGCGTGCAATGGTTTTGAAACCATTCACCACCGAGACACGGGTAGCAGTCGCGGCGCGACGCGTGGGCGCGACAGTGGCGATAGGATTCGAACTCGCGGTCGTTGCGCGCACTACCGTTGCCAATGGCGGAACAGGATTTGCATTTTCGACGCTGTCGGAAGGCGAACCGTTGCAAGCCGTCAGCGCGAAAACGCTACTCAAAACAATTACCAAAAAAACGAGAGTGTGAAATCTGCGCATTCAATCCTCATGCGTTGCGCGCCGGACGCTGCCGCCAGGCGAGTCCCGCGCAGACAAAACCGAGCGTCGCAAAAATTCCAATCCATCCCCAGGGCGGTGAGGCGGCCTCTATCGGCGCGACGTTAAAGCCGTCGAGATTGACCGCGCCCTCTGCACGCAGTTCCAGCGTATGTTCGCCGCGCATCAAATTACGCGCGACCGGAATGACGGCGCGCCATTCCGTCTGACCGCTCGCCAGTTCAACAAAGGATTCGCCGGACGCGGTACGCGGCAGCCCATTCACCGGCTTGCCGTCAATAGAGACCAAGACGCGTCCCGCGCCGGGTTCGCGCCGCGCGATGAGATCCAACGCCTCACCGTTAAAGCGCAGTATCGCCGTATCGGACGTTTGCGTATTGGAAATCACATCGGCGGTGTGTATGTACTGGGCGCCGTAGGCATTCAAATCGGCGCGATAGAGCCAATCTCCGCTGTAGGTCAACGCCGGATTCGTTTCTTCGTATTCGCCCGGACCCGCAACGCGCTGCGGCTTGGTCGCCGCGCTCACGCTAAAGTACACGGGCCGCGGGGCAAAATCTGCGTCCACCATGCGGAAATAATATTCGGGATTGCCCGGCGGAATATCGCCGACCTGACGAAAATACCAAATGCTGAATACGCCCGCCCAGGGCCAATTGGTGCGCGCCAAATCAATCCCGCGAACGGTGTAATCCGCCTGTTGTTCTTCGGTCACGCGCCCCCAAATCAAACGACTGTCGGGAATGGAATCGGGCGCCGCGTTCCAACCGTATTCCAAAATCCAAATCGGTTTGGCGCCATCACCAAATTTTTCCATCACGTCGCGTTCCAAAAGCACGCGTTGAAAATTCAGCGTGCCTGGATTCGGCGGGTCTTCGGGGGCACTGCCCAAACCGAACGCGTTCGCGGACAGAATGTCGAAATAATCTTTCGCGCCCGCCGCATACATTTCTTCCAAGAACTGCAAGTCGTTCATGTTGCGAAACTGTGATGAATCAGGAGAAATAGACTCGCCCAGCGTTATCGCAAGCGGCGCGCTCAAGATATATACATTCGGGGCCACCGCTTTGGCATTTTCGTACGCAATTTTCAAAAGGCGCGTATAGGCGGCGGGGTCAATCGGCGCGTCATTCCATTCACGCCCCAGATTCGGCTCGTTCCAAATTTGGAGATAGCCGATTTTGTTTTGATAGCGCTTGACAAATTCATTGACAAACTTGCCGTAGGATTCAAAATCATCCGGCGGACCGGAAGACCCCGTGCCGCTGGCGTTGACACGCGCCCACTGCGGTGGTCGGTCCAGTCGCGCAATGATGCGAATGTTGTTGCGCTGCAGCAGCTCCACAATTTCATCGTATTTGGACCAATTGTATTTGCCGGGTTCGGGCTCAATTTCCGCCCAGATAAATTCCTGCCGCGCCCAACCAATCCCGGCTTCGCGCGCCATCTGCACCGTGCGTTCGCGTTTCCACACTTCGACTTCGCGCTCGAGAAAAAAATTCGCCCCGTACGGATTGACGTCGGTATGGGCATACTCCCGGCGCGGTTGAAACGCGGGCGATGGCGGAGTGAAATACGCGGCATACAAAAACGCGCCGACAGCGATGCCGAACGAGAGCAACGCCAAAAGGAGGAACAGGATAAAACGCACA
>CAZXYP010000091.1:11963-16073 GCA_964644955.1 uncultured Anaerolineales bacterium
AAGTAACCACGGCTGTAATAACGGCAAGTAGGGCACGCACACGCGGGGTCAAGCGAGACATGGCACTAGTAACATACCGGCGATCGCGGGAGCTTGCGTCGGGCAAAGCGAACGCCCCCGAATGTGCCTATTATACATTCGGGGGCGTCAATACTGCTAAACCAAAATTTTTTTACGGCGTAAACAGTTTACAGGGTTCGCGCTCGTACATGATGACTTGCCAAATTTCTTCGTTGGAAAGTTTTTTGCCCCACGCGGGCATCCCGTTGACGGCAATGCCATTGACCACCGAGTCGTAGTGACGCAGCAAACCGACTTCTGCCATGCCGGCGCAATCGGTGAAATTACGCGGCGGCTTGATCGAACCGGCGGCGCCGGGACCGTTGCCGTCGCGATTTTCGCCGTGACACGCCTGGCAATTTTTGGTATAAATCTCTTTACCTTCGGCAATAATTCCATCGCTCGGCGGCATCGGGAACGGAATCGCCTTGAGTATCTCTTCAGGCGGAATGGGCGTCGCGGTCGGACCGGGCGTTGGCGTCACAATGGCAACGATGGGGTCATACTCACCCGGCGCCCAATTCAACACGAACGAAGTCAACGAGTTGACCTGATCCGGACGCAGCGGACCACCATAGTCCTGGCTCCACGTCGGCATGTGCTGTTGATAGTTTTCGTCCTGATAGTACGACGAAAACTGCGGGCGCCCTGCCGCAATCGTATTGCGTATAAAATCTGCTGTTGTGCCATTCCAGCCGATGGCTTTCAGATAAGGCGTAGTTTTCAGGTCAAGCAAGTCCCTGCGATTGAGAGGCGGTCCTTTGCCCACAATCCCTTCGCCTTTTTCGCCATGACAGGTCGCGCAGTAGGTTTCGTAGTATTCGGCGCCGGCTTGAATACTGCGACCCGCAAAGTTCAGTTGGTACTGCTTCATACGGTTATCTTCATTGATGCCATAAATTACAAGCACCACGATGGTCGCCACCGTAAACAAGATGCCGATCAGAATCTTGAATTGGACGGTCATGCTCTATAAATCCTTGTATGCTTGGTTGGACACAAGACCTGTGACGCGCCCAAAGCCACGCGCGCCGGTCCGGCATCCATGGCAATTGTCTTGAACGCGGCGAGCCACCGGAAACCCAATGCGTCCGCTTGCGCCAACTGACAATCCCGACGGAACGCCTGCTATTGATAAACGGCGTTTTCTTGCAAATAAATCACACGGTCATACTCGCCCGTATCACTCGGCGAGGTCTTGCGCCAATTGATTTTCAGGTTGATGCGCTTCAAGCCGTTCGGCTGCCATTGCTCGATGACAAACATTCCGGTCGGTTCGGGAAGCCCGTGGGTCGTATCCCCTTCTTCCCATTCGCGCCCGCGTTTCATGATTTCTTGCTGCATGGCGGAAAGAATGCGCTCGAACTCTGTATAAGTTTCTTTCGGCACGGCGTAATCCGCGAGGTCATATTCGCCTTCCGGGAGATTGGCATACCCCAACCGTCGAATTGGACCCCAATCGTCCGGCACCAACGGAACGGGCGGCAGCACGCCTTCTTCCGGCAAAAAAGTCTGCCCGACTTCGACAGCCGGCGGCGCAGTCACACCATAGAACGGCGTGCCTTGATACCAAATGACCAGCATGAAAATCGTCGAGAGAATGGCGACGACGACGGTGCCTTTGCGATTCTTGAGCAATTGGCGGCTGGGTTTGCTGCCCCAGAATTTTTCCCACCATTCGTTGATGTATGGCACGCCGAGAAAGAGCGCGGGAATAATCATGGTTGGCACAATCACGCCCATCCACGCCGCACTGTCATAAAACGGCACGATGATGGTCGAACCGGGCGGCATGTCCACACCGATATACTTGACCGTCGAGACCATGGTTTGGTCCAATGCGCGCAACGCAGGCAGGACAAAGGCGTCTTTGAGCAAGCCCTGAATCCACAAAAAGTACCACGGCGCGGTTGTGTGCAAGGGCGTGTGCAGCGGATTGCTGTGTTCTTGCAAAGGCGCGTGAAAAATGAACGCAGAGTAGGCAACGACCAAAAAGGTTGTGATGGCAGCCCACAACAATTCGCGCGTAAAGAGTTCGGGCAGGTAATCAATGCGCTCTTTGGCAGCTTTGCGCACCGCGGGGTCGGGGTCTTCCTCATCCGCCGCCGGCAGTGAAATGCCATGCGAACGCGCGACGCGATAATAATGCACCGAAATCAACACGAGCGTAATCGCGGGCAGCGCAAAAACGTGCATCAAGTAAAAGCGCAGTAAACCGTTTTGGTTAATCGTATCGCCGCCGCGCATGATGAGGTTGGAAAAGTAACCGACGATTTCTTTCGGCGGCACCGATTTCGCCATCGAAGTGCCGATGGTGACTGCCCAATACGCGAGTTGGTCCCACGGCAGCAAGTAACCGCTAAACGACAGCGCGAACGTCAAAATCAAAAGGATGACGCCGGTTAACCACGTAAAGCCGCGCGCGGGTGGTTTGAAGGAACCGGTTAAAAAGACGCGCGTCATGTGCAGGACAACAATTAGCACCATGAGTTCCGCGCCGACACGATGCAAATCACGCATCAGCTGTCCGTACGGAATCGAGCTCATGATTTTTACAATGTCTTCGTACGCGCGACGGTCGGACGGCGTGTAAAAGACCATCAAGATGACGCCCGTGATGGTTTCCAACAAAAACATGTACACGCTCAAATAACCGAGACCGAACGTGTGCGAAAATTTTGTGGATGCCTTTTCGTAATACTTGGGGCGGAGATGCGCAAAGAACGCGTTGACGTGAACCTTGTAACGCGGGTTGGGTTTCTCAATCGGCGGGTCGCCACGGAAAAACGCGCGCGTATCGGCAATGCCCATCCCCGCGCTGATTGCGCGCACGGTATTGTCCGCTTGCACCCACGCGACCTCTTTGGTCTTTTCAATAAATTCCGCGCGCCCTTCGGGCCCGGAACGCGCTTTGTCGAGCCACGGCATCAAGGCTTTGATTGCGTGCGGCGATTTCTCGCGCAGTGTTTCGCCGGCGCGCTCTCCCATCGTTTGCGAGGTCTTGACATCAAACAATTCCCCGCCGGTCTCGCCATTGGCAGAAATTACTTCCGGCTCATGTCCGTTGGGCGCTTGACCGTTTCCGCTGCCGTTTCCCTTGGCATTCCCATTTCCTGATTTTTTCTTTACTTGACGATTGAACAATCCCATACCTACTCCCTCCGGCGAAAAGCACCTTCACTAAAAGCCGTGGAATGTTGTAAGGCGTAATGCGTCTAGCCGTGCCCTTTACCCTGGATAATTTTGCCCGTATCCACCACCATCAACGCATTCGGCGACGGAATCGGCAGCGGGTCTCCGTTGGCATTCGTTTCGGCAATCACATTCCCTTCCGCATCCGTAAAGCGAATGACGAAACGGTCCAGACTGCGCGGGGCAGGTCCCTCAATATAGTTCCCATTCTTTTCATATTTGGAACCGTGACATGGGCATTCGAAGCGGTTGGTCACGGGCTGCCAGCCGTACAAACAACCCAAATGCACGCACACATTATAGAGCGCGAGCGCGCCTTCCTCGGTTTGCGTAATCCATGAACGCGCGGGAGTGTTTGGCACCGGCGCCTGGTCGGGCGCAGGAAGCGCGTCTCCGGCAGGACCCAAATCAAAGGTTCCGCCGAATTCACCCGCTCCGAAGCGCGGCAGCGCAAACACAAAAAACGCGCCGGCAGAGACAACAAAAAAAATACCGAGACTGGCTAAAAAGGCGTAATTCAAAAACTCGCGGCGCGTAACAGGCGCTTGCATTGCGGCGAGCTCATTCGCGGTCGGTCCGCCGCTTTTGGACGCGTCGGCATGCCCTGCCGCCGGTTTCGAGGCGGGGGATGGCGTCGCCGCCGATTTTGCCGGAGCTGCTTTCGCAGCCGGTATCGGAGTAGTTGCTGCTGTCGCTTGTGCTTCAGCCATAACAATTCACCTACACTTGTTTACCGGCGCAACAGTGACGCACCGGACATCATGGTCGCGGTCAATCGTGCTGTTGCCCCCGATGAAATGAAACGTTTGAAATTGCAATCCTTGATACAATGCGTGGAATTGTGTTGTGGTCTCAAAT